>DATASF010000043.1:0-10076 GCA_036269335.1 Casimicrobiaceae bacterium | reverse complement strand
TCGGCCGGCTGCTCCTGCACGAAAGCCTTGGCGGCGGTTTGCGCGGCCTCCAGCCGGCTGGGCTTGATGTCGTTGGCCCGCATGCTCAGCGAGACGTCCATCGCCAGTATGGTCGTACGCTGGTCGGACGGCAGCGTCACGACCGCGTTCGGCCGTGCGATCGCGAAAATGGTCGCGAGCAGCGCGACCAGGAAGAGCAGCGGCGGAACATGGCGGCGAAAGCGCTGCCGGCGCCCGAGCGCCTCCCGGACCAGGCCGACGCTTGCATAGCGCAGCGCGTGCTTGCGTCTCCTGGAAAGCATCCAGACGTAGACGCCGACCAGCACCGGCGCGAGCAGCAGCAGCCACAGCATCTGCGGCCAGACGAAAGTCATCGTTGTTGCCCGGGTTGGTTGCGGCGGCTGCGCATGATCGAATTTCGGCCTTCGCGCGGGCGAAGGCACGCCGCGCGGATTGCGACTGCAAGTCTATGCCGTGTGATGGCGCAAAAGCAACCGGTCGATCGCGTGCAGCACGCCGAAAAATCCGGCAAAGTCGGCGAACAGCTCGTCGTCGCCGGGCGAGGTGGCGGCGCACGCCGGCTCGGCGCGCACTCGCTCGAAGATCTGCCGGAAAGTGCGCTTGCCGTCAATGTGCCGGAGCACGTACTTGGCGAAACGCCCGGGATCGACGCGCGTCGTGATGCCGCTGAAGCTGTGGTTCAGCACGAACGGGCGATCATGATGGCGAGTGATCAGGTCGTACAGCTCGGCGCCGGTAACCGGCTCGTGGAAGAAGAACGGCACGTAGTCGGGATCGCCGTACGGCGCGGCGGTTCCGCCGCCGGCCGTCGCGTAGAACACGTGCATCTTGATGCTTCCGCTCAACAGCTCGGCGATCTCCTGCTGCCGGCGCAGCGGCAGCGCGTCGACATCGCGCCAGAGCGCGATGTCGTCCGGCGGCGCCAGCAGCCGCGGCGTGTACGCCGCGGGTCCGCGGTTGACGTCGGTGAACTGGATCGAGAGTCCGCACTTGTCCTCGAACCAGGCGTAGATCTGCGCCACCGTGTAGGCGCGATCCTGCGAATGAAGCAGCATGTCGTACATGCCGGCATCGCCGCCGATCACGTGCTCGCGATAGAGATCCTGGGCGCGCGCGAACCAGTTGGTCCGCGGCAGGCACGGCAGCAGCGCCTTGGCGTTGGCGAGCTTGCGATCGGGATCGTCGACGCCGGCATTGATCAGCCGGAGCAGTGATTGCATCTGGTAGATGCCGGTGCGCCCGTATTGGGCGTAGACCATGATGCCGAAGGCTCCGCCGTCGGCGCGCAAGGGCAGCAGTGCCGACATGCCGGCTTCGGGATCCTCGAGATGATGCAGGACACCGCAGCAGTTGATGTAGTCGAAAACGCCGAGCTCGCTGCGAGAAAGGGAAAGCAGCGAGCCGTTGATCCAGCGGATGTTGCGCAGCTCGCGGACTGCGGCGCGTTCTCGGGCAATTTCGTTGCTGCGGGAGCTGATGTCGACGTGGACGATTTCGGCGTCGGTCTCGCGCAGTTGCTCGGCGAGATAGATCGTTCCGTCGCCTGTGCCGCCACCGGCGACCAGGACGCGAAATCCGCGGTCGAAACGGCGCCGGCCGCCGAAGCAGTATTGGTTGATCATCGGCAGATCGTCCAGCCAGGTACGGACGATCCGCGTCTTCTCTTCCGCGGCCTCGCGCAGCGGATAGGGATAGCGCTCGTATTGATCCTTGACGGCAGGCAGGATCGGCTCGGGGACACTCGCCTTCATTTCGCTCCCGGTCGCAGGCATCAAGGACGGCGTGGACTTTCGTCGCGACACGGCGCCGTGACGTGACCGCCAGTTTACCGGCTGATGCACTGCCGCGCTCGCGGCGGCCGTCCGATGCGATGCCCGCGCTGTGTCCGAGCCACCCCGTCTTGACCGGGAACCGCGCGCCGGGCTACGCTCGGTCCAACGCTGAGCGTGCTATCGAACCGCTGATGGCGCAGCCAGCCGCGTCCGCGCCCCGCCCCCAAGGAGCAAGCAATGAGAGCAATGCAATACACCGTCGCCGCTGCCCTGCTGCTGGTCGGTCTCGGCGTGTCCGGCGCGAGTGCGGCGGGCTCGATCAAGGGAACGGTCGTCTTCGCCGGCCCGGTGCCGGCGCAAAAAAAAGTCGACATCACCATCGACCAGTATGTGTGCGGCACCGAAAAGGATGCCGGGGACCTGCTGGTGTCGCCGCGCAAGGAGCTGAAGAACGCAGTCGTGTGGCTCGAGCACCCGCCGGCGAGCGCCGCCGCGCCGACGCCAGCCGCCAAGGTCGAGATGGACCAGAACGGATGCGTGTTCATTCCGCGGGTGGTCGTCGTGCCCGCCGGCGGGACCGTCGACTTTCTCAACAGCGACCGCCTGCTGCACAACATTCACGCGACGCCGAAGCTCAACGTCTCGTTCAATCGCACCCAGCCGAAGGACCGGACGATTCCGGTGACCTTTGCCAAGCCGGAAATCGTGCGCATCAACTGCGACCTGCATTCGTGGATGGTCGGCTGGGTGGTCGTCGCGGCGTACCCCTATTACGCGATCACCGGCGCGGACGGACAGTTCAGCTTCGACAATCTGCCGGCGGGCAAATACGAGCTCCACATCTGGCACGAGCGGCTGGGCACCGTCGAGGCGACCGCGACCGTCGGCGACCAGCAATCCGCGCGCGTCACCGTCGAGATGAAAGCCCGCTGACCCGCACCGTTTCGCTACGGCTTGACTTCGATCTTCTTGGACGTCTCCCACGCTGCCGAATGCGTGGGCTCTTCGACCGCGCGCAGCGAGCCGCCCTCGTCCAGCGCGACCGTAAAGGTCACTATCGGCGCCGAGTAGACCGGATGCAGATAGGTGCGCGCGATCTCCACTGAATCCTTGTACAGCGCGATGTAGCGGACGAAGTGCTCCTGAAGCGACGGATGCTGGCTGCCTGAGCCGACGCTCACCGTCACCTTGAACCACTCGCCGCGCTTGACCGAATCGGGAGCGACGATCTTCGGCGAGTGCTTGGCGTCGACGCTCGTATGGACCTGTCTGAACTCCGGCGTGAATTGCTGGGCCTGCTCCTCGTCGGCGAAGACGAGGCCGGCGGTGCCGGCCAGGGAAAGCAGCAGGGCAACCGACGCGGCGCGCGGCGAAATTCCAGCGGAATGGCTCATCGAATGACCTCCAGTGCGTTGATCAAGCTTCCGGCAAGTACTTCCGGACAAGCGCCAGCAGTTCGCGCGGGCTGTAAGGCTTGGCCAGATAGCTGTCGGCGCCGGCCACGGCAGCCTTTTCCCGGTCACCGCTGAGCGCGAACGACGTGATCACGATAATCGGTATGTGGCTGGTACGCGGGTCTGCCTTCAGCGCGCGGGTCGCGTCCAGGCCGGACATCTTGGGCAGCTGGACATCCATCAGGATCAGCTGCGGCATTGCCTGCTGCGCCATCGCGACGCCGCTTTCTCCGTCGACCGCCTCGACAAGCTGGTAGGAGGTGCGGCCCAGCAACTGACGGACGATCTTGCGGTTGTACTCGTTGTCCTCGATGTAGAGAATCGTGCGTTCGCTCATTTCTCCTCACCCTTGGTCCGCACCGGGACCGCAAAATAGAAGGTGCTGCCCTTGCCGAGCTCGCTCTCGACCCAAACCCGGCCGCCGTGCATTTCGATGAATCGCTTGGTGATGCTCAGGCCCAGACCCGTGCCGCCGAATTCGCGGGTCACCGCGGTATCGACCTGCCCGAACTCGGTGAACACCTTGTCGAGATCCTCCGTCGGAATGCCGATCCCGGTATCGGAAACGCGGAAGACGAGGTCGCTTCCGACCAGCTCGACGCCGATCTCGACACGTCCGTGCCGGGTGAACTTGATGGCGTTGCCGGCAAGGTTCATCAGGCACTGCGTCAGCCGGCCATTGTCGCCATAGGCAACCGGGAGATCGTCGGGCACGCTGGTTACGAATTCCAGCCCCTTTTCCACCGCCAGCGACCGCAGCGAAACCTGCACGATGTCGATGACCTCGCGCACCGAGTAGTCGCCCAAAGCGAGCTGCATGCGGCCCGCCTCGATCTTGGACAAGTCGAGCACGTCGTTGATCAGCCGGAGCAGATGCCGGCCGTTCAGCTGGATGTCGGTCAGCGGCTCCTTCAGCTCGGGCGGGATGTCGCCGTAAAGGCCATCGATCAGCATCTCGGTGAAGCCCAGTATTGCATTCATCGGCGTGCGGAGCTCGTGGCTCATGTTGGCCAGAAACTCGGACTTTGCCTTGCTCGCCTGCGCCAGCTGCCGATTGAGGCGGCCGAGCTGGGCGGCGGCGCGGCGCTGCTCACCATCGAACCGCTGCAACTCCGCGCTCATGTGGTTCATCCGCTCCGCCAGCACGCCGAACTCGTCGCGATTGGAAACTTCGATCCGCGCGCCGAAATCGCCGGCCGCGACCTCGTCGAGAAAGCCCTGCGCCTCGCGTACCGGGAGGATGAACGACCAGGATATGACGAAGCCGCAGAACAAGGCGAACATCACCGCGATCACCGCGAACGCGCTGGTCAGGATCAGCGAGCGCTTGTTGGCAGCGGTGACGCTGTCGCGCAACCGCGTCATCCGCTCCTGCTGCCCAGCCACCAGGAGCCCGACGCGCGTGGTGATCTCGGAATCGAGCCGCTCCTGGCGGTGCAGCAGCGCGCCGGTGACCGCGCCAAGCTTGCCGTCGCGAATCGCGTTGGCTATGTCGGCCACTACTGCCATCGCCTCGTCCTGCGAGGTCCTTATCTGCTCGACCAGCGTGCGGTCGGCGGTGCCGGCTGTTTCCAGCTTCGCCAGCCGGTCGTTGAATTGGTTGTTCTCGCGCAGGATGCGGGCGATCGCCGCCTCGTCCTGCGACAGGAGCGCAACATCGGTGTAGTGCATCTGCCTCGCCAGCGCGCGTTCGCTCTGCTGCGCAAGGCTTACCAGCTCGTGCGCCTCGTCGAGCTGGCGGCTCTGCTGCGTGGCATTGACCAGCGTCTGGAGGCTGAAGAGCGACACGGCGATGAACAGCAGCGTGGCGATCAGGAACGCGGCGAGCAGCTTGGTGTGCACCGACGCGCGGATGCCGGCGACCCAGCGAACCAGCCTGTGCAACGGCGTTCGCCTCTGAACCAGGTCCGCCAAATGCTCTAGCGCGAGCTCCGGACGTGTGGCCGACGAAGGATTGTCGAGTGAGGACTGCACGTCATGCCCCATCTTTTTCGTTCCCGCTTCGTCCTTGTGCATCGGCGGCCGAGACCGTATATTTCCCTCGGACCGCTGGAACTCTACTGGTGAGAAATACCCCCCGCATCCTCATCGTCGACGACAACCCGACTAACGTCAAGGTCCTTCAGACCCGGCTGGTCTCGGAAGGCTACGAGGTCATCACTGCGGCCGACGGCGAAGAGGGGCTCGCCGTCGCGCGGCGGGACAAGCCGGATCTGATCCTGCTCGACGTGATGATGCCCAAGCTCGACGGCTTCGAGGTCTGCCGACGGCTGCGCGGCGATGCCTCGTTTCCGTTCACGCCGATCATCATGGTAACGGCGATGGCCGACTCGAAGGACATCGTCGCCGGCCTCGAAGCGGGCGGCGACGAATATCTGACCAAGCCAGTCGACCACGCCGCGCTCGCCGCGCGCGTGCGCTCGATGCTGCGCATCAAGCGGCTGCACGACACCGCGGAAGAGCTCGCCGACGAAGTCAAGCAATGGAACGCCAAACTGGAAGAGCGCGTTGCGGCCCAGGTGAGCGAGCTCGAGCGGGTCGGGCGTCTGCGGCGTTTCTTTTCGCCGCACCTCGCGGAGCTTATCGTCAGCGGTGGTGCCGACGATCCGCTGAAGAGCCACCGCCGCGAGATCACCGTCGTATTCCTCGACCTGCGCGGCTTCACGGCGTTCGCGGAAGTCGCCGAGCCCGAGGAAGTCATGGGCGTGCTGCGCGAGTATCACCAGGTCGCCGGCCGGATGGTCCTCGAGTACGAAGGTACGCTCGAGCACTTCACCGGCGACGGCATCACGATCCTGTTCAACGATCCGGTGCCGATCCCGAATCCCTCTGAGCGTGCCGTGAGGATGGCGCTGGCGGTGCGCGAGCGCATAAGCCGCATGGCGCTCGACTGGGGCAAGCGCGGCTACGATCTGAGCCTCGGCATCGGGATCGCGCAGGGCTTTGCAACTATCGGCGCGATCGGCTTCGAGGGGCGGTGGGACTACAGCGCGATCGGCACCGTCACCAATCTGGCCTCGCGGCTTTGCGGCGAGGCTCCGGGTGACCAGATCCTGATCTCGCAGAAGGTGTATGCCGGCGTGGAAGCGCTGATCGAGGTCGAGCCGCAGGAAGCGCTGACCCTGAAGGGCTTTCGCCGGCCGATTGTCGCGTACCGCGTGCGCGGACTGAAGGCGTAGCGCCGCCGCGACAGATCCGGCGTCGATCGACGAGGCGGCGCTCAGCCCGGGCCGGTCGGTGCGGCAAGGGCCTGGTCGAGATCGCCGAACAAGTCATCGACATCCTCGATGCCGGTCGACAAGCGAAGCAGATCGGGCGGACAGGGCGAGCCGGCGCCTTCGACCGATGCGCGGTGCTCGACCAGGCTTTCGATGCCGCCGAGCGAGGTCGCGCGCTTCCACAAGCGAACGTGGGCAGCGGCGGCGATCGCCGCCGCCTCGCCGCCGCGCACGCGTATCGACAGCATGCCGCCGAAACCGTCGCGCATCTGGCGCGCGGCGATCGCGTGGCCCGGATGCGCCGGCAAACCGGGATAGAGCACCTCGGCCACCGCCGGATGCTTCTGCAGCCGGCGCGCAAGCTCGAGCGCGGTTTCGCACGCCCGCGCGACCCGCAGGTGCAACGTGCGCATGCCGCGGATCAGCAGATAGGCTTCGAGCGGTCCGACGATCATGCCCAGCATCGCGCGAATGCGCCTTATTCGCTCCCAGAATTCGTCGATGCGAGCGGTAGCGAGCGCCCCGGCAACGACGTCCGAATGCCCGTTCAGATATTTTGTCGCGGCGTGCATGACAACGTCGGCGCCGAGCTCGATCGGCCGGGTCAGGACGGGCGTCGCGCAGGTCGAATCGACGGCGACGCGAGCTCCAGCGGCATGGGCGATCTCGCACACGGCAGCAACGTCGGTGATAGTCCACAGCGGATTGGCCGGCGTCTCGAGCCAGACCAGCCGGGTGGCGCCAGGGCGAACTGCGGCGCGCACCGCCGCCAGGTCGTCGGTGTCGACCAGCTCGACTTTCAGCCCCCAGCTCGTCGCATCGTTCAGCAGCCAATTGCGCAAGCCCCAGTACATGACTTTGGGTGCGACGACGTGATCGCCGGGCGCCAGCGCCAGGAAGACCGACGTGGCGGCCGACATGCCGGATCCGAGGACGAAAGCGGCCTCGGCGCCTTCGAGCATCGCGACGATCGCTTCGGCTTCGCGCGCGGTGGCGTTGTCGGGGCGCCCATAGCCATAGCCGCTGCGATACTGGTTGTCGGGATCGCGAATGAAGGTCGTCGCGACGTGGATAGGAGGCACGATGGCGCGGGTCGCGGCGTCGACGCTGCCGAGAGCCTGCGCTGCGAGCGTGCGGCGGGAATAAACGGGGTCGGCCACGATGTCCTTTGGCGATGGCGAGCGAGGTACGAGTGTCACCGATAGCCCCGCCCGATGCAAAGGCGGACGCCGAGCCGGCGGTGGTCATTCGGGTGGCCCGGATATTGGCGCAAATCGGCCTGGAATGACACGGCGCGTCGCTTTGCGGGTCGCCGCGGGCCCGGGCCTAGGCCGCGCATGCTGGCATGATGCTTGCCTTTTACGACTTACGCATCAGGTACGCGGACATTGGCGTGCGTCCGCGGTTCGCGAAATGGTTTCGCGAGCGGCGCGCCGGGGAGGCAGTAGTGGGGCTTTTGGGCCAGCAACGGGAGACGAGCGCGCAGCCCGGCCCGCAACCGGCGCCGGCGCGGCGCCATGTCCGGCCGCTCGCCGCATTCTGGTCGAGCTTCACCGGTCAAGCGATCGCCGCGGTAGCCCTCGCGCATCTGGCCCTTCTGCCCCTGTTCTACGTCGAAACGTTCAGCGGCCCGGTCTATGCGCTGCTGGCGCTCGGCTTGTCGAGCGCAGCGATCGCCGTGATCGGTCGGCGCATCGCGCGATCGGTGACCGCGTTGCGCGCGGCATTGACGCGCTTCCGGGCGAGTGACGAACCGCCGTTTCTCGGCGGCGGCCAGGCGGGGACAAAGTCGACCGAGCTGGTCAGCCTGCAGCGAGCCCTCGAGAATATGTATCGGCGCGTCGCCCGGCGCGAGCAAAGGCTCAAGGCGGCCTACGAGGCAGCGGAGAGCGAAAGCGCCGCCAGCCGCAGCCTCGCGCAGCAGCTGGCCCGCACGCAACGCATCGCGAGGATCGGAAACTGGGAGTGGGCGCGCGCGAGCAACAGCGTCGTCTGCTGGGGCGAGGTCTTCCGCATCCTCGACGTGAACGCCGCGCAGATCGGTCTGCGGCCCGACGCCATCCTCCGACTGGTCCACGCCGACGATCGCCGGTCGTTCAAGCGCTGGCTGGTGCGGCTGGCGCGCGGCAAGGCGCTGCCAGGACACGACGTGCGGATCGCCGGCCCGGATGGAGAGCAGCGCCACGTGCACGTGCTGGCCGAGCCCTTGTTCAGTCCCACCGGCGCCGTGACCGGCGTGGCCGGGACGATCCAGGATGCGACCGAGCGCACCCGGGCCATTCAGCAAATTCACCGCCTCGCCTACTTCGACACCGTCACCGAGCTGCCGAACCGTTCCCGCTTCGACGAGAAGCTCGCCAAGACGCTGGACACCGCGAGGCGCGACGCCACGTCGTTCGCGATCATGTATCTGGATCTCGACCAGTTCAAGCGCATCAACGACACACTCGGCCATGCTGTCGGCGACGACCTGTTGCGCGTGATCGCGCAGCGGCTTACCCGCGGATTGCGTCCCGACGACGTGGCCGGACCTCCGCACCCGCAGTCGCTGGAGCGCGACGTGTGCCGGCACGGCGGCGACGAGTTTATCGTGCTGCTCAACGGAGTGGCCAGCGAGCAGGACGCAGCGCGCGCCGCGACGCGGCTGCTGGCGATGCTCGCGCAGCCGATCATCCTGGGCACGCACGAAGTCTTCGTCTCGGCGTCGATCGGCATCGTCCTCTATCCGCGCGACGGCGAGGAGCTCGACACCCTGCTGAAGAACGCGGACGTCGCGATGTACCACGCCAAGGCGCAGGGCCGCAGCCGTTATTTCTTCTACCAGGATTCGATGCGCGCCGCTTCGGCGCAACGGCTTTCGCTCGAGCGCGACCTGCGCAAGGCGCTCGAAGGCGAGCAGTTCGAGCTCTACTATCAGCCGCAGATCGAGATCCGCAGCGGAAGGATCGTCGGGATAGAGGCCTTGATACGGTGGAACCATCCGACGCTGGGCATGCTCGGACCGGCGCATTTCATCGGTGCCGCCGAAGAGGCGGGGCTGATCATGGCGATCTGGGAATGGGTGCTGGTCGCGGCCCTGATCCAGCACAACGCGTGGCTCGCGGACGGCCTGCCGGCGGTGACGATCGCGGTCAATCTGTCCAGCGTCCAGTTCAGCGATCCGGCGCTCGCCGCACGGGTCGAGGAGATCGCGCGCGTCGTCGGCGTCCCGCTCGATTATCTGGAGCTCGAGGTGACCGAGTCGATGCTGCTGGGCGACGCCGACCTCGCGCTGCGCACGCTGACCGCGCTACGCGCGATGGGCGTCAAGATCGCGATCGACGATTTCGGCACCGGTTATTCGTCGCTGTCGTATCTGAGGCGGCTGCCGCTGGACAAGCTCAAGCTCGACCAGTCGTTCATCCGCGATGCCGGGCAGAACGAGGGCGACGTCGCGATCACGCGGGCTATTATCGCCATGGCCCACAGCTTGAAGCTCACCGTGGTGGCCGAAGGCGTCGAAACCCAGGCGCAGATCGACCTGTTGCTGAACCTCGGCTGCACGACGGTTCAGGGCTTTATGCTCGGCCGTCCGCTGCCGGCCGCGGCGACGGCGAAGCTGCTTCGCGACA
>DATASF010000042.1:0-44863 GCA_036269335.1 Casimicrobiaceae bacterium | reverse complement strand
ACAATGGCGTCGACGTTGGCCGGTGGCAATGGCTTCATGGGGAGGGATGTCGGCGAGTGAATGTCGATTATAGCGACAACGCCCGGACACCGCCGCGATGCGTTTCATGGTGCGGCACCTTGCGTGGACCATTGGCCGCGGGCAAGGTTTTTAGTGAAAATCTCGCGATCGCGCGACCAGCTTGCCAAGCAGCGCCGTCTGGTCGTGTAATCGCGCCGCGATCAGGTGCACGACCTCGCCCTCGCGCTCGAGCGTGCCGTATACCGTGAGCAGATTCGCGCGCAACAGATCCTTGCGCTGCCGCTCGGCAAGATCGCGCCAGACGACTACGTTGATCATTCCGGTCTCGTCCTCCAGGGTCACGAAGGTGACACCGCTGGCCGTACCCGGTCGCTGGCGGCCGGTGACCAGCCCGGTGACGCGGGTGACCCTGCCATGCGGCAGCGTGTGCAATTCGGCCGCGGTCAGCATGCGCTGACGCTGCAGCCGATCGCGCAGCAACGCCAAAGGGTGCCGCCCGAGCGTTAAGCCCAGGCTCGCGTAGTCGGCGATGATGTTCTCTCCCTCATCGGGCGGCGTCAGCACCGGGACCGCGTCGGTGATCGGCGCACCGGCGAGCAGCGGCGGCATCCGCTCGATACCACTGACGTCCCACAGCGCACGCCGGCGATGTCCCGAGAGTCGCGCCAGCGCCCCCGCCGCGGCCAGGGCTTCGATGTCGTGACGGTTGAGCTCTGCGCGCCGGACGAGATCGGCGACATCGTCGAACGGGTGCAACCCACGCGCCGCGGCAATCCGCTTGCCGCCGGCGTCCGACAGGCCCTTGACCAGGCACAGGCCGAGACGCAATGCGGGCTGCGCAGATCGCGGCGCCTTCGCTTCCGCTCCCGACGGCGCTTGCGCTTCACCGATTGTCTCCAGCGTGCATTCCCAGTCGCTGACGCAGGCATCGGCCGGGAGAATCGTGCCACCGTGCCGGCGCAAATCCTGAGTCAACTGCGACGGCGAATAAAACCCCATCGGCTGAGAATTCAGCAGCGCACAGGTGAAGACTGCCGGCTCGTAGTATTTGAGCCAGGACGACACATAGACCAGCAGCGCAAAGCTCGCGGCGTGCGATTCGGGAAAGCCGTATTCGCCAAAACCGAGAATCTGCTGGTAGATCTGCCGCGCGAATTGATCGTCATAGCCGTTGGCGCGCATGCCATCGAGCAATCGCCGCTCGAGATGCTCGAGGCCGCCCTTGCGTTTCCACGCCGCCATCGAACGCCGCAACTGATCGCTCTCGCCCGGCGTGAATCCGGCGGCGACGACGGCGAGCTGCATCACCTGCTCCTGGAAAATCGGCACGCCGAGGGTGCGCTCGAGCACGGTCCGGACTTCCGGCTTCGGATAGACGACCAGCGCCGGATTCTGCCGCCGCTTCAGATAGGGATGGACCATGCCGCCCTGAATCGGGCCGGGTCGGACGATCGCGACCTCGATTACCAGGTCGTAATAGCATTTCGGCTTCAACCGCGGCAGCATCGCCATTTGCGCGCGCGATTCGATCTGGAACACGCCGACGGTATCGCCGTGACCGATCATGTCGTAGACCGCATCGTCGCTCATCGAAGGATCGATGTCAGCGAGCGAGAGCCGCCGTCCGCAGCGCATCGATAGCAGGTCCAGCGCCCGGCGAATCGCTGTCAGCATGCCCAGCGCCAGCACGTCGACCTTGAGCAGGCCCAGCGCGTCCAGGTCGTCCTTGTCCCATTCGATGACCGTTCGTTCCGGCATCGCCGCATTTTCGGTAGGCACCAGATGCGACAAGGGCCCTCGCGAGATCACGAAGCCGCCGGTATGCTGCGACAGGTGCCGCGGAAAACCGAGCAGGGTCGTGACCAAGGCCGACAAGTGCCGAATGATCGGGCTGTCTGCATCCAGCCCGGCGTCCCCGATTCTTTCAGGCAGCGCCTGGCGGCCATCCCACCAGCCCACCGCCTTCGCCAGCCTGTCCACTTGCGCCAGATCCAGCCCCAGCGCCTTGCCGACATCGCGCAGCGCCGAGCGCGGGCGATAGCAGATCACTGTCGCGGTCAGCGCAGCACGGTCGCGGCCGTATTTTCGGTAGATGTACTGGATCACCTCCTCGCGGCGCTGATGCTCGAAGTCGACGTCGATGTCGGGCGGCTCGTTGCGCTCGCGGGAGATGAAGCGCTCGAACAGAACTTCGGTGCACGACGGATTGACTTCGGTGACGCCGAGGCAATAGCAGACCGCCGAGTTCGCCGCCGAGCCGCGTCCCTGGCATAGGATTCCTTTGTCGCGCGCGAATTTCACGATGTCGTAGACGGTCAGGAAGAATGCTTCGTAGCGCTTTTCGGCAATCAACGCGAGCTCCCGCTCGATCAGCGCGCGCACCCTGGCCCGGTCCTTCGGCGGCGTGACGGCGGCAGGGAAGCGTCGCGCAAAGCCTTCCTCGGTCAGCCGCCGCAGATAGGCGGGCGGCGTTTCGCCCGCGGGAACGATTTCCTCAGGGTATTCGTATCGCAGTTCGTCCAGCGAGAATCGGCAGCGTCCGGCGATCGCCAGCGTTTCGGCCAGCCATGCCGGGGGATAGATGCGCGCAAGCGTCGCGAGCGGCCGCAAATGGCGCTCGCCGTTCGGATGCAACGCGCCACCTGCTTGCGCGAGCGTCGTCTTGAGCCGGATGGCGGTCAGCGTATCCTGCAGCGCGCGGCGATCGCGCCCATGCATGTGGACATCGCCGGCGGCAACGAGCGGCAGCCCGATCATCGACGCGATTTCGGCGAGCTCGGTGCAACGCGCCGCGTCGTCGGCGTCGAGCAGGCGCTCGACGGCGATCCACAGCGCCTCTCGAAAGCGCGGTTTGAGCCAGCGTACTTCGTCCGCGTCGGGAACCCGGTCCGGCAGCCACAGCGCGAGACAACCGGGGACGCCGTCGGCAAGATCGGCGCGCGACAGGCGATAGCTGCCCTTCACTGCGCTGCGCCTGCCGCGCGTGATCAGCGCAGCCAGGTTGCCGTAGCTTTCCCGATCGGTCGCCAGCAGGATCAGTCGCAAGCCGTCATCGAGGCGAAACTCGCTGCCGATGACAAGCTTCAGTGCGCATTTTTTCGCTTCGATGTGCGCCCGCACGACGCCGGCGAGCGAACATTCGTCGGTGATCGCCAGCGCCGCGTAGCCTTCTTCCCTGGCGCGCGCAACCAGCTCTTCCGGATGCGAAGCGCCGCGCAGGAAGCTGAAGTTGGAAATGCAGTGCAATTCGGCGTAAGTCATCGCGCTGCTAGCCGAAGATGCCGTGCAGGAACCACTCGCCGCCCCGATCGCGGTAGAGCCACAGCTCGCCTCCCTGCGCATCGCTGCCGACGAAATAATCGCGGCCGATCTCGCCACCATCCCACCAGCCGCTTTCGATGCGCTCCGGACCGGACAGCAGGCAGAGCTGCGCGGACGCGAGATCCGCGCCGAGCGGACGCGGCCGGGGCAGCAGCCACAGCGGCCGCCGCGGCGGATCGGCCGGGAGCGGCGCCGCCCTCGCCGCTGCGGTGTCGCGATAGCGCCACGCATGCTCGGGACGATGATCGGCATGGAGACAAAGCTCGCGCACCGAGTCATCGCCGAGTCGTGCCCGCACGCGCTCGATCCACTGCGCGCCGTTCTGGCCATGACGATGGGCTGCGGCGAAGAGCTCGCCATCCTGCCCTGGGAGCGGGGCGATTTCTTCCGAGACCAGCCGGATCGCCTCGACCCGGTCGGGCAGCTGTTCGCGCGCCAGGCGCTCGCGCAGCACGTTGACGATGTGCTCCGCCTTCCGCGTCGCGGCAAGCCCGAGCACGATGGCGGTCGGCGGCTCGTCTTCGTGTATCAGGTCGCAGCGCAGTCGCGTGACGCCGGCACCGCGCCCCTGCAGGAATCCGGCGAGCTCGACGACCAGGCGTTTGGCGGCGAACAGCAGTGCCTCGGCTTCGTCGACCGGCACAGGCAATTCGAGCTGGCCGTGATAGCGCTCGGGCGGCACGAACAGCGGGCGCGGATCGGGCTGGATGCCGCGAGCGCGATCGATTTCGTCGAGCAGCCGCTGCCCGAACCGCCGCGCGACGCCGTCGCGCGGCAATGCCAGCACGTCGGCTATCGTATGCACGCCGATGCCGGTCAGCGTGTCCAGCACGGGGCGCGCGCTGTCGAGCAGCGCAACGGGCAGCGATGTGAGCCTCGGCTCGAGATCCGCCGGATGCTCGATCGCGATCGCCTGGCCGGCCTGCGCCAGCAGGCTCGCTGCCAGCGAGGTCGGCGCGGTGGCGATGACGCCGGAAAATCCCAGCGCGGCAAGGCCGGCATCGATGCGCGCGAGCAGCTTGGGCAAGCCTTCGAAATAATTGAGGCAGGCGGAGATTTCCAGCAGCACGATCGCCGGCGGTTCGATGCTGATCGTCGACGTCCATTGCCAGGCCCACAAGGCGATACTCTTGAGCGCGGCAGCTTCCGCGCGTTCGTCGCGCAGATGAATCACTATCTCCGGATCGAGCGCCAGCGCCGCCGCGATCGACAGGCCGGCGACGATGCCGCGCTTTTTCGCCGCGCCGTTGGCGGCCACGACATCGGGACGATGGCTCGCGCTGCTTACGACCGCGGCAACCTTCCCGGTGCCGGCTCGCGCGAACACGGAAAGCGGAAGGCCGGGAAAATAAAGCGCGGTCCAGAGCATGGCCCGACGGCGGAAAGCTTAGACGTCGGCGGAGCGGCTGGCGCTGCGGTCCACGATATCGTCGTGCATGCGATGGCGAGAGCCTGTTTCGCGCGGATCCGGCCTCGATCCTCTCCTGCCCTCATCGGCTCGCGCCAGCGCACGATTCCAGATCAGCGCCGACGGACCACCCACCGGATAGTGCGGCTTGAAGCTCACCCTTCGGATGGCCGCAAGACGGTAGCTGGCTGCCGGTGTGTCGCCGCTTGCACCAAGCGCAGCCCTATGCCGACCAACCGCAGCGGAATCGGCCGAAACATCCAGCAGCAAAGGCCGGTCCATGACGCCGCCGCGGCGCTTGAACACATCGACGCGCAGGCGGCCTTTTTCCGCGGCCAGCCGCAAGCGCAGCGGCGACGGCGAGGCCTGCGCCGCGCAGGCCGTGCCTGCGAACAGGAAGGCCAGCGTATCGCTGTCCTGCGCGGCAAGCTGAAGGCGCCGCAAGCGCTGATCGTTGAGGCTGCCCGGCCAGAAAAGGAGTGCCCCGACGCTATCCGCACGCAGCACCTGCTCGGCCGACCACCAGCGATCCTTGCCTTCCGCCGCGGCGACGACGACAAGCCGGGCCGGATCGATGCCGGAACCGGCGAAGGCGGGTGCATAGGGAACCTGCGGCGGAGCGACCAGGACGATCGTCTCGCCGGAACGGGCGAGCCGGGCCAGCGCCGGCAGCAGCAGGCGCAATTCGCCGATGCCCTGGGCGTCGTGCAACAGCTCGGTCAGCGCCCTTTTCGGCCAGCCGCCCCCCGGCAGCTCGCGGTCGAGCTCGGGAAACCCGCTGCAAATCGCGTCGTCGGCACGTGCCAG
This sequence comes from Casimicrobiaceae bacterium, assembly GCA_036269335.1. Lineage (GTDB taxonomy): Bacteria > Pseudomonadota > Gammaproteobacteria > Burkholderiales > Casimicrobiaceae > PALSA-1003. The sequence goes on along the minus strand of DATASF010000042.1, from coordinate 39,306 downwards.
CTGATCGCCGCGCCAGACGAGGGGGTTGTGCAGCAGCGCAGCGAGGGCGGGCTTCATCGGGAACCGCGAACCGGGCCCGCTCGGGCGAAAGCCTGGACGGGCGCCGGTCAGACAGGAACGGACAGTCTATCGAACGATAGTTCGATAAGTCAAGCCCTCAGGCGCTGCAAGCGCTCTGCGGCGGCCAGCAGCGTTTGCTCGCGCTTGGCAAAGCAGAATCGGATTACGCGGTGATCGGTCCCATCCTGATAGAAAGCCGACAACGGAATCGTCGCCACGCCGAATTCGCGGACCAGCCGCTGCGCGAACTCCTGCGCCGGCTCGTCGCTGACCCGCCGGTAGCGGGCCAGCTGAAAATAACTGCCGCGGCAAGGCAAAAGCTCGAGCGGCGTCGCGGCAAGCGCCATCCGCAGCAGATCGCGCTTGGCGGTGAAGAACGCCGGCAACGTTTCGTATCGCGCCGGCTCGCGCAGAAACTCGGCCAGCGCATGCTGGACCGCGCTGTTGACGGTGAAGACCGTGAACTGATGCACGCGCCGGATTTCGTCGCTGATCTCGCGCGGCGCCAGTGCGTATCCGACTTTCCAGCCGGTAGCGTGAAACGTCTTGCCGAACGAGCCGATGACCACGCTGCGCGCGGCGAGCTCGGCGTTTTCGGCGATGCTCTGGTGCCGCGCGCCGTCATACACCATGTGCTCGTAGACCTCGTCGCTGACGAGCAGGATCTGGGTGCCGCGTGTCAGCGCCGCGAGCCGCGCGATATCGTCGGCCGAGAGCACGCTGGAGCCGGGATTGTTCGGGGAATTGACAACGATCATGCGCGTGCGCGGCGTGATCGCGCTGGCGAGCGCCGGCCAGTCGATCGCGTAATCGGGAAAGGTCAGCGGCAGCGTGACCGGCGTCGCGCCGGCGAGCCGCACCGCGGGAACATAGCTGTCGAAAGCGGGCTCGAACACGATCACTTCGTCGCCCGGATGTGCGAGCGCCTGGATCGACGTGAATATCGCCTGCGTCGCTCCGGTCGTGACGGTGACTTCTCGCTCGGGATCATAGGCGTGGCCGTACAGGCGCGCCACTTTGGCGGCGATGGCTTCGCGCAATCGCATGACGCCGGGCATCAATGGATACTGATTGTGGCCGGCACGCATCGCCGCGTCGACCAGGTCGATCAGCGCGGGGTCGATCGCGTAGTCGGGAAACCCCTGCCCCAGGTTGACCGCGTCGTGTTTCTGCGCAAGCGCGGACATCACCGTGAAAATCGTCGTGCCGGTCGCCGGAAGCTTGGAGCGAATGTCGAGTGCCATGATGGGAGCGAGTTTAGCAGCCGCGCCTGTCCTCATCGCCTGCTCGAAGTTTGACGCCGCAGGCCCACGGAGCGATGCTAGATACTCGCAACACCCATACGACGGCTATGGCCACCCTTCCCGCGAGTTCCCGCAGCGACCCGGCGGTGCTCGGCCTGATCGGCAACACGCCGCTGGTCGAACTGACGCGCATGGACAGCGGACGCTGCCGCCTGTTCGTCAAGCTCGAAAGCCAGAATCCCGGCGGCTCGATCAAGGACCGCATCGCGCTGGCGATGATCACCGCCGCCGAGCAGGATGGCCGGCTCAAGCCGGGTGGCACCGTCGTCGAAGCGACCGCGGGCAATACCGGCCTCGGGCTCGCGCTGGTCGCCCGCGCGAAGGGCTATCGCGTGTTGCTGGTGATCCCGGACAAGATGTCGAGCGAAAAGGTGCTGCATCTCAAGGCGCTCGGCGCCGAGATCCGGATGACGCGCTCCGACGTCAACAAGGGACATCCGGAGTATTACCAGGACATGGCGGCCGCGCTGGCTGCGGATATCCCCGGCGCGTTCTACGCCAACCAGTTCGGCAATCCGGCCAACCCGTTGGCACATGAGCGCACGACCGGCCCGGAAATCTGGGAGCAAATGCAGCATCGCGTCGACGCCGTCGTCTGCGGCGTGGGCTCCGGCGGCACGCTGACCGGTCTGTCGCGCTATTTTGCGCGCGTCAGCCCGGCCACCGAAATGGTGCTCGCCGATCCGGTCGGCTCGGTGCTGGCCGCCTATGTGCAAACGGGAAAGATGGGCACTGCGGGCTCGTGGGTGGTCGAGGGGATCGGCGAGGATTTCATCCCGCCCATCGCCGACCTTTCGCGAGTGAAAAAAGCGTATTCGATTTCCGACAAGGAGAGCCTCACCATCGGCCGCGCGCTGCTCCAGTCCGAACTGATCCTCGGCGGCTCGTCCGCCGGCACTCTGGTCGCGGCGGCGCTGCGCTACTGCCGCGAGCAAAGCTCGCCCAGGCGCGTCGTCACTTTCGTCCCCGATACCGGCAGCAAATATCTGTCCAAGATGTACAACGATTTCTGGATGATCGACCAGGGCTTCCTCGAATTGCCCCGATACGGCGATCTCCGCGACCTGGTGTCGCGCCGCTACGAGGACCGCGCGGTGATCGCGGCCAGCGCGGACGACACGCTGCTCGCCGCGTTTCAGCGCATGCGCATCGCCGACGTGTCGCAATTGCCGGTGCTTGCCGACGATGTCGTCGTCGGCATACTGGACGAATCCGACCTGCTGCTGCACGTTTACAAGCAGCCCGATCGATTCCACGACAAGGTTGCTACCGCCATGACGCAGCGATTGGAAACCTTGCGCCCCGATGCGAGCTTCGCCGAATTGCTAGCGGTGCTGAATCACGATTACGTCGCGATCATCGTGCACGAAGGCCGCTTCTTCGGTCTGATTACCCGCTATGATCTGCTGACGCACCTGAGGAGAAGCCTGCCGTGAACGATTCGACCATCAAGTCCGCCGCCACGGCGATGCATGGGTTCGCCACGCGGGCGATTCACGCGGGTCAGGAGCCCGATCCATCGACCGGCGCGATCATGACGCCGATTTACGCGACTTCGACTTACGTGCAGACCAGCCCGGGCGTGCACAAGGGCTACGATTACGCGCGCACCGGCAACCCGACGCGGACCGCGCTCGAGGCCTGTATCGCCAGCCTCGAAAACGGCGCGCGCGGCTTCGCCTTCGCCTCGGGGCTGGCAGGCATGGCGACGCTGGTCGACGCACTGGACGCGGGCGCGCACATCGTCGCCAGCGACGACCTGTACGGCGGAACTTACCGGCTGTTCGAGAACGTGCGCAAGCGGTCGGCCAACCTGCGGGTCAGCTTCGTCGACATGTCCGATCCGCAGAGGCTGCGCGCCGCGATCGGCGCCGACACCCGGATGATCTGGATCGAGACGCCGAGCAATCCCTTGCTCAAGCTGATCGATCTGGCCGCGATCGCCCGGATCGCCCGCGAGCGCGATCTGATCGCGGTCGCCGACAATACCTTCGCCAGCCCCTGGATCCAGCGACCGCTCGAGCTCGGCTTCGACGTCGTCGTGCACTCGGCGACCAAGTACCTGAACGGACACTCGGACATGATAGGCGGGGCCGTGGTCATTGGCGCCGAGTCTCGCCATGCGGCGCTGATGGAACGCATGGCCTATCTGCAAAACGCCGTCGGCGGCATCATCGGTCCGTTCGACGGCTTTCTCGCGCTCCGCGGCCTGAAGACGCTAGCGCTGCGCATGGAAAGACATTGCGCCAACGCGCTCGATCTCGCTCACTGGCTCGAGGAGCAGCCGGAGGTCGCACGCGTTCACTATCCGGGACTGCCTTCGCACCCGCAGCACGCGCTGGCGCGGCGTCAGATGCGCGCCTTCGGCGGCATGGTGACGATCTTGTTGAAAACGGACCTCGCCGGGACGAAGCGCTTCCTGGAAAACTGCCGGTTGTTCGCTCTGGCGGAGAGCCTGGGCGGCGTCGAGAGCCTGATCGAGCACCCGGCGCTGATGACACACGGCTCGATCCCGGAGCCGATGCGCGCGACGCTCGGCATCGGCGATTCGCTGGTGCGGCTATCGGTGGGCATCGAGGACGTCGACGATCTGCGCCGCGATCTGCGCAACGCGCTCGACGCGATCTGACTGACCGGCCGCCCCGCAACCGGCGTCTGGCAGTTCGCAGTTCCGTTAAGGGCGCTCTTCTGACGGCCCGACGGTCCGCTTAACCCGCGGCTGTCACCGCCCTCGCTGCGAGCACCGAGACCAGATGGGCGCGATATTCGGCCGAGCCGTGCAGGTCCGTATTGAGCGAACCGGCCGGAATCTTCACCGCCTTGGCGGCGTCGGCGGTGAAGCTCTTCGCCAACGCGGTCTCAAGCGCGCTCGAGCGATGGACATGCGAGGCCGCGCCGGTGACCGCGACGCGCACGCCGGCGCCGCTCTGCGCGACGAACACACCGACCAAGGCGAAGCGCGACGCCGGGTTCGGGAATTTGACGTATGCGGCCTTTTTCGGAACCGGAAAACTCACTGCGGTGATGATCTCGTCGGACGACAGCGCGGTTTCGTACATCCCCTTGAAAAAATCGTCGGCGGCGATCTTGCGCTTGTTGGTCAGCACGGTCGCATTCAGCGCGAGTACGGCGGCCGGGTAATCGGCCGCCGGATCGTTGTTCGCGAGCGAGCCGCCGATCGTTCCGCGGTTTCTCACCTGGCGGTCGCCGATGCCTTCGGCGAGCGCGGCCAGCGCCGGGATCGCCTGCTTCACAACGGCAGACGACGCGACCTCGGCATGCGTCGTGAGCGCGCCGACGACGATCGCATCGCCTTCCTTTTTGATTCCCTTCAATTCCGCAATGCCGGACAGGTCGACGACCGTGCCCGGATTGGCCAGGCGCAACTTCATCGCGCCGACCAGACTCTGCCCGCCGGCGAGCGCCTTGCCGCCCGTCCGCGCGAGCGCCGCGGCGGCGTCGGCGACCGATTTGGCGCGTTGGTATTCGATGGCGTACATGCGGTGTCTCCTTAAGAACGTCGCGCCGACTGCAGCGCGCTCCAGACGCGATGCGGCGTGGCCGGCATGTCGATGTATTTCACGCCGGCCGCCGACAGGGCGTCGTGCACGGCGTTCATCAGCGCCGCGGGTGAGCCGATCGCACCCGCCTCGCCGCAACCCTTCGCGCCGAGCGGATTGTGCGTGCACGGGGTCACCTTGGTCGCAACCTTGAACGAAGGCAGATCGTCGGAGCGCGGCATCGCGTAATCCATGTAGCTCCCGGTCAGGAGCTGCCCGCTGTCCTTGTCGTAGACGCATTGCTCGAGCAGCGCCTGTCCGATGCCCTGGGCCAGACCACCGTGCACCTGGCCTTCGACGATCATCGGATTGATGATGCTGCCGAAATCGTCGCAGGCGCTGAAACTGACGACTTGCACCACGCCGGTCTCGGGATCGACCTCGACTTCGCAGATGTGCGTGCCGGCCGGAAAGGTGAAGTTGGTCGGATCGTAGAACGCCGTCTCGTCGAGTCCCGGCTCGAGCTTGTCCAGCGGGTAGTTGTGCGGCACGTAAGCCGTCAGCGCGATCTCGCCGAAAGTCTTGCTGCGATCGGTTCCGGCAACGGTGAACTTGCCGTCGCCAAATTCAATGTCGGCTTCGGCGGCCTCGAGCAGGTGCGCGGCGATCTTCCTGCCCTTGGCAATCACCTTGTCGAGCGCCTTGACGATCGCCGTTCCGCCGACGGCCAGCGAGCGCGAGCCGTAGGTGCCCATCCCGAACGGCACGCGGCCGGTGTCGCCGTGAACGATCTCGACCGACTCGATCGGGATGCCGAGACGGCTTGCGACGATCTGCGAGAACGTCGTCTCGTGCCCTTGACCGTGGCTGTGCGAGCCGGTGAACACGGTGACGCCGCCGGTCGGATTGACGCGCACCTGCCCCGCTTCGAACAGCCCGGCGCGCGCGCCGAGCGCGCCGGCGATGTTCGAAGGCGCGAGGCCGCAGGCTTCGATGTAGGACGCATAACCGATGCCGCGCAGCTTGCCGCGCCTGGCGGCCTCGGCCTTGCGCGCCGGGAATCCGCCGGTGTCCGCCATCTTCATCGCCTCGTCGAGGCAGGCATCGTAGTCGCCGACGTCGTAGAGCAGCGCGACCGGCGTCTGGTACGGAAACTTGCGGATGAAATTGCGCCGGCGGATGTCGTCCTGCGCAATGCCCATTTCCGCCGCGGCCGCGTGCACCAGCCGCTCGACGACGTAGGTCGCCTCCGGCCGTCCCGCGCCGCGATAGGCGTCGACCGGCGCGGTATTGGTGAACACCGCGGTGACCTCGCACCATATCGCCGGCGTCGTGTACTGGCCGGCCAGCAAGGTCGCGTACAGAATGGTCGGGATGCACGAGGCGAACGTCGACAGATACGCCCCCATCGCGGCGGTCGTCTGCACCCGCATGGCCAGAAACTTGCCGTCCTTGTCGAGCGCCAGCTCGGCGTGCGTCACATGGTCGCGGCCGTGCGCGTCGGAAAGAAACGCTTCGCTGCGCTCGCACGTCCATTTGATCGGGCGATTGACGCGCTTCGACGCCCAGACCAGCGCGGTCTCCTCCGGATAGAGATAGATCTTCGAGCCGAAGCCGCCGCCGACGTCCGGCGCGATCACGCGTACCTTGGTCTCGGGCAAGCCGAGCACGAACGCGGTCATCAGCAGACGCTCGACGTGCGGATTCTGGCTGGTGACGTAGAGCGTATAGCCGTCGTCGGCGCGGCTGTAGCTCGCGACGGCGGCGCGGGGCTCGATCGCGTTCGGGATCAGGCGGTTGTTGACGATGTCCAGCTTGGTGACATGGGCAGCGCCGGCGAACGCTGCGTCGACCGCGGCCTTGTCGCCGAGCGCCCAGGTGTAGCACTTGTTGCCGGGTGCGCCGTCGTGAATCGCCGGAGCGCCTGCTTTGAGCGCGTCGACCGGATTGACGACCGCCGGCAGGACTTCGTAATCGACGGCGATCAGTTCGGCGGCGTCCTTGGCCTGATCCGGCGTTTCGGCGACCACCAACGCGACGCCGTCGCCGACGTAACGCACCTTGCCCTGCGCCAGTATCGGATGCGGCGGCTCCTTCATCGGCTGCCCGTCGGTGCCGGTGATCAGCCATCCGCAGGGCAGTCCGTTGACGCCGGTCAGGTCATCGCCGGTCAGGATCGCAATGACGCCCGGCGCGGCCTTCGCCTTGGCGGTTTCGATGCCGCGTATGCGCGCGTGCGCGTGCGGCGAGCGAAGAAAGTATGCGTGCGTGTGGTGCGGCGGATTGACGTCGTCGGTGTACTGGCCGGTGCCGGTGAGAAAACGATAATCTTCCTTGCGGCGGACCGATTGGCCCACGCTGTTCAGGTCGCTGGCCCCCATCGCCTATCTCCCCATCGCCTGCGCGCCCTGCTTTACCGCCTTAACGATGTTCTGGTAGCCGGTGCAGCGGCACAGGTTGCCTTCGAGCTCGGCACGGATCGTCTTCTCGTCGGCGCCGGGATTGCGCTGCACCAGATCGATCGCAGACAGCACCATGCCCGGCGTGCAGAACCCGCATTGCAGCCCATGGCAATCCTTGAAAGCGGCCTGCATCGGATGCAGCTTGCCGTCGGCCGCGGCGAGTCCTTCGATCGTGGTTATCTTCGAACCGTTTGCCTGCGCCGCAAGTATCGTGCACGACTTGACCGCGTTGCCGTCGATCAGCACCGTGCAGGCGCCGCACTGACCGGTATCGCAGCCTACGTGCGTGCCGGTCAGACTCAGATCGTTGCGGATGAAATCGACCAGCAGCGTACGCGCATCGACGTCGGCGGCTGCTGGCTTGCCGTTGACCGTGAATGACAACGAGACGGGCACGAGAATCCTCCTTCGGATTGGGCGCCGTCGCGGGAATGGTCTCGCGCGGATCGCGCGGCGACGGCGAGGCTAGGATACTCCGCGCGAAAGCGCGCGGCAACGTAGCGCTAGTATAGATTGCCGATGTATTGCGACAAATTCTCGATGTCCGCGTCCGACAGCGTGGCGGCCACACTGGTCATGTTGCCGGCGTCATTGGTTCGCCGCCGGGCCTTGAAGTCGGCCAGCTGCTTTTTTATGTACTGCGGCCATTGGCCGGCGACACGTGGAATCTCATTCTGGCCGACAAAGCCGCCAAGGTGGCACATCGGGCAGAGGACGGCATCGGAAGTCTTGCGGCCCGCCTCGACCTTGGCGGAATCGACCTGGAATTTGATCGGCGCCTGTTTCTGTGCGGCGAAAAACTCGCCCAGCAGCGTCATGTCCTCGGTCGAAAGCTTCTCCGCCACCGGCGACATCTGCTCGTCGCTGCGACGACCTTCTTTGAAATCCTTGAGCTCGATGTAGATGTAGCGCCAGCTTTGTCCGGCGAGGATCGGATATTCGCCGACGGTCGAATTGCCGTCCGGCCCGTGGCAGGCAAAGCAGACTTGGGCCTTGGCCCGCGCAGCCGCCATCTGCGTCGCATCGAGCTGCTGGGCCTGCGCAGTCAGCGCGCAGGCCAGCACAGACAGAGTCAGGATAATGAGTTTGGGCATGTAGATTCAAATAAAACGGCCACTTCGCTCGCGCGAAGTGGCCGTGCGAGCCGGGAACCGCCGGCTAGGGCAGCGCAAACACGAATACGCTGTTGCCGCGCTTGGCATCGATCTGGTTATTGCCTCCGGCGGCGACCGCGATGTACTGCGTGCTGCCGACCATGTAGGAAACCGCGGGAGCGTTGACGCCGGCGCCGCAGTTGAATTTCCACAGCTCGCGGCCGGTCTTGGCATCGTAGGCCTTGAACCAGCCGTTCGCCTCTCCGTTGAAGACCAGGCCGCCGGCGGTCGTCAGCACGCCGCCGATCAGCGGTTGTGGCGTCTTCGCCTTCCATGCGACCTTACCGGTGTCGAGGTTGACGGCAACCAGCTGACCCCATTGCTCCTCGCTGGGGATCGTCTTGAACGCGCCGCCCAGCCAGAGCTTGCCGCCCGGATACGGCACTTCCTCGACATGATAGGTCATCGGCTGATGCAGATTCGCCGCGTAGGCCATCCGCGTCGTCGGGTTGACCGCCATCGGCGACCATTCGACGCCACCGTTCGCGCCGGGAAGCATGCGCGCGCCGTCCTTGGTTGGCAGCACCCACATGTTCTCCTGCGGGATCATCGCCTCGGAAAAACGGATCAGCTTGCCGGTGTTGCGCTCATGCACATAGACGTGGCCGGTCTTGCCGCCGTGTATGACCACGTCGACCATCTTGCCGCTGGCATCCTTCGCCTGCGTGAGGATGGTGGCGCTGACCGAATCGAGATCCCATACGTCGTGCGGGACATACTGGTAGTGCCATTTGTACGTGCCCTTGTCGAGGTCGATGGCGACGATCGAATCGGTGTACAGGTTGTCGCCCGGGCGGATCGCGCCGTAGAGATCGGGCGACGGATTGCCGACGACGAAGAACACGGTCTTGGTCTTCCTGTCGATCGCCGGCGTCATCCATACGCCGCCGCCAAGCTGCTGATAGAACGAGCTGTCCTTGGCAAACGCGGCCTTTTCGGCATCGATGTTGCGATGCATGTCGCGGCCGGTCGCATCCTTCGGATTCCACACGCCCTCATGGCCCTTTTCCGGGATCGTGTAGAACGTCCAGATCAGCTTGCCGTCCTTGGCATCGAATGCCTTGACGAAGCCGCGGATGCCGTATTCCCCGCCGTTGGTGCCGATCAGGATCTTGCCGTCGACGTACGCCGGCGCCATCGTTTCCGAATAGCCCTTGTCCGGATCGGCGATCTGCGTCTCCCACAGCAGCTTGCCGGTCTTGGCGTCGAGCGCTACCAGCTTCGCGTCGATTGTGCCCATGTAGAGCTTGCCTTCGGCGATCGCGACGCCACGATTGTTGTTGCCACAGCAGACGGTCACGATCGGACCGAGCTTGTGCTTGTAGTGCCAGTATTCTTCGCCTGTCTTCGCATCGATCGCGTAGACGTGATTGAACGACGTCGTCAGGAACATGACACCGTCGTCGACGATCGGAGCGGTCTCCATCGACTCCAGCACCGCGGTCTGAAAGATGAAGGCGGGTTTCAGCCGGGCGACGTTCTTGGCGTTGATCTGCTTGCCCGTGTAATACCGGGTCTGGTCGTAGCTGCCGTTCGAGTGCAGCCAGTTCTTGCTGTCGCCGGCCGCGCCGTCCAGCATCGACTGGGTCACGCTGGTCAGGGCCGGCATCGGCCGCGTCGTCGTGGTGGCGCCTCCAGCCACTTCCTGCGCCGCAAGCGGTGCGGTGAAACCGCAGCCCAGCGCGAGCGCCGCGACCAAGCGCCAGGACATGTTGTAGTGGGATGCCATCATTTTTCCCTCCAGGAGTTTTATTGTCATTGCGCTCGCATTGGACCGCCGCGCCCATGCCCGACGGCGCAGCGCGCCAGCCTGCTGCGGAATTGAGTTATAGTCCAACCAAAATGGAAAAGCAATCTGTGGCCGACAAGTCAGGAACCCGGATCCGCAGGGTGCCGCGGCTTCGCCGCGCGCCGACAGCGAGCCACCTTGCCGGGCTCCTCCTCGCCGCTTTTATTGCGCTGCCGCAAGCTGCGCCGGCGCAGGACTGGTCGATCAACGCCAGGCTGCTGGTGGCGGCGCGCACCGGCGACGAAGCCGGACTCGTTGGAGCGCTGGCCGACGGGGCCGCGGTCAATGCGCGCAACCGGATCGGCGAAACCGCTCTGGTGATCGCGCTAAAGAACGATCAGCCCGCCCTCGCCTTGCGCATGCTCGATGCCGGCGCCGACGTGAACCTGGCCGCGGTCAACGGCGTGACGCCGCTGATGGCAGCCGCGCACGCCGGTCAAACCGACATCGTCAGGCGCCTGCTCGGCGCCGGCGCCGATATTGCCGCTGTCGACCGCCTGCAAAAGACCGCGATGACTTACGCCGCGGGCCAGGGACGCACCGATATTGTGCTGCTGCTGCTGCATGCCGGCGTCGATGCCAACGCCGTCCTGGCGCACAAGCTGACGGCGCTGATGTGGGCCGCCGGATACGGCAGGACCGAAACGGTCCAGGCGCTGCTCGCGGCCGGCGCCAAGCCAGGGCTCAAGGACGATCGCGGCAAGACCGCGCTGGATATCGCGCGCGAAGGAAATTTCCCCGAGACGATAAAACTGCTCGAGACCGCGCTGAAGAGCTAGCGGCAGCGGGCGCAGGAGCAACGGCGTCAATCCGCGCCGCGCGCTCCGACGACGCGCTTGCGCGCGGGCCACATTCGCCAGAGCAGGCCGTCGCGCAAGCCCCACTGATGGTAGATCGTCGCGGCGACGTGCGCGCCGATGGCGGCAACCAGCACCCAGTTGCTGACCAGATGGACGACGCTGCACGCGTCCTTGACAGCATCATGGGCGCCCACCCACGACGGAAGCACCCATCCGAAGAACTTCACCGGATAACCGCTGGTCGCCGAGCCGATATAGCCGCTCAGTGCCGCGATGAACATGACGGCGTACAGCAGCAGATGGACTCCAACGGCGGCGTGCGCCTGCCACCGCGGAAGCGGCGGCAGCTCCGGTGGCCGGTGCGAGGCGCGCCATGCCAGCCGCACCGCCATCAGCAGCAGCGCCGCCAATCCGATCGACTTGTGCAGGTTGTACGCGTCGGCGCGCGGTCCGACCGGCTGCTTTGGGATCGTCTGCATCCACCATCCGAGCACGATCAGGCCGACCACCGCCGCGGCGATCGCCCAATGCATGACGATCACGGCGGTCGGATAGCGCGGAGCCGGGTCAGAACCTGACGTTAGCACTGGCACCGATCAGGTAATTGCGCCTCGCTGCCGGCTCGAAGAAGCGTCCGTTGGTATCGCCGACGATCACCGAGCCGACATAGTTGCGGTCGGCGAGATTGTTGACCCGCGCGAATTCGCGCAGCGTCCACGCGCCGACGCGCTGCTCGAATCCGGCCCGGACGTTGGCGACCGTGTACGCCGGGGCGGCGTCGGTGTTGCGCTCGTTGACGTAGAGTTTGGCTGCGTACTGCGCTTCCAGCGCGACCGAAAAGCCCGCCCACGCCGCGCGCGTCCAGGCCAGCTCGGCGTAGGCGCTCGTCGCAGGCACGGCGGGGAGGCGCGACCCCGAAGGCACGGGCAGCGGCGGCGTGCCGGTGGTCGTATCCTCGGCGAACGTCGCCGACAGATAGGTATAGGCAGCGTAGCCGGTCAGTCCGCCGCCGAGCGCACCTTCCCACTGCGCCTCGACGCCGCGGCGGCGGGTCTTGCCGGCGTTCTTGTAGGTCGTCCGCCCGCCGGTCGCCGCATCGACGATGATCTCGTTGGAAGTGTGCGTGATGAAAGCCGCGAGATTGACGCGCTGATTGTCCGCGAAGTACGCCTTGACGCCGATTTCAGTCGAGCGGCTGACTGCCGGCCGCAGCGCGAAGTTGAGACCGGTGCCGACGTTGCGGTAGGCGAGCTCGATGAAGGTCGGCGTCTCGAAGCCCTCGCCCAAGTTGGCGTAGACGTTGATGTCGTTCGCTGCGCGCCAGACGATGCCTCCGACCGGGCTCGCGTGCGAGAACGCCACGCGCCCGCTGTCGTCCGGATTCAAGGCGGTGATGTAGTGATCGACCGAATCGAAGCGCACGTCGCTGTAACGGGCGCCCGCAAGCACCGACAACGCGTCGAGTGGAAACCATTCGGCCTGCGCGTACACGTCCTGATCGCGAACCGTATCGTCTTCGTCGCGGCGTAGGTCGCCGAGCGCGCCGTTGTTGTTGACGAAGCCCTTGCGCGCCTGTTGCTGGCGGTCGTACGCGGCGCCGACGATAAGCGTCAGCGGCCGGCCGGCGGCAACGATACGCGTCGTCGCGCGAAGGTCGACGCCGGCGAAATTGCCGGACAGGTCGGTGACGCCGCCCGACGAAGTGTCCAGCGAGCCGGTGAGTGCCAGGTATTGCCGAACCGAGCGCTGTCCGGCGTACGTGGTCAGGCGCAAGCTGGTGTCGGCGCCGATGCTGCGCTCGATGGCCGCGCCCCCCTGCTGCTGACCGACGGTCTTCCGCGTATCGAACAGCGTCGCGGCGGGGTCGACCTGGCGCGGATTCGCCTGCCACTGGGCGCGGGTCAGCCCGAGCGGATCCTGCGCTTCGGGCTGATAGAGCGAGTTGGCGATCATCGTGACCCGGGTGCCGTCGCCGAAGGTGAACTTGAGCTTGGCATTGAATTGATCGCGCTGCGCCTGGCTGTGGTCGCGGTAGCCGTCGGTGGCGAAGTGATTGGCGGCGACCGAGAAATTGACGCCGCGCTCCTCGCCGCCGAATTTCGCGATCGCGTTCCAGGTGCCGTAGCTGCCGCCGACGACCTGTGCCTGCGCCGTCGGCATCGGCGGTCCGTCCTCGGTGAAAATCGAGATTACCCCGCCCGAGGCATTGCCGTAGAGGGTCGAAAACGGGCCGCGCAGGACTTCGATGCGCTGCGCGGAAGCGAGACTGAAACTGCCCGTCTGCCCCTGGCCGTCGGGCATCGTCGCAGGAATGCCGTCCTGGTAGAGCCGTATCCCGCGCACGCCGAAGCTCGCGCGTGCGCCGAAGCCGCGCGAGGAAACCTGCAGGTCCTGCGCGTAGTTCCATCGGTTTTGCACGACCAGGCCCGGAACGCGAGACAGCGACTCGGACAGGTTGATCTGCAGCTGGTTCTGCTGGATCCGCGCCGCGCCGATACTGTCGATGGCCACCGGCAAGTCGAACGCGCGCTCTTCGATCCTCGTCGCCGTGATCACCAGCGGGTCGACGCGCACGACGTCCTGCGCCGCCGCGAACTCCGGTATGGGCGCGCCGGCGACCGCCAGCACGATGGCCGCCGGCAGGATCGGCTGGGTCCGGCGCCCGCTGCGAGGGACCGAATCAGGCATGTCTTTCGCGCTGCGGCCAAAGAAGTTGCGACAAGTCGTGTAGCATAACTGATCGTTCGCGCCGGCTCCATTGCGGCGGAACCGACGCCTCGAGGAGCAATCATTGCCATGCGCTTTTCCCGGATCCTGATCGCGGCGGCGTTTCTTGCCGCCGGCTCGTCGCAACTCGCCGCGGCGCCGATCGCGTACGCTTCGAACGAAGGCTCGGGCACGGTGTCGATGATCGACACCGCGACCGACAAGGTGACCGCGACGTTCAACGTCGGTGGCAAGCCACGCGGCATCGCGCTTTCACCCGACGGCAAGCGTCTCTACCTGAGCGATCAGACAGCCAATGCGCTGCTCGTCGTCGACGCGGGCAGCGGCGCGACGCTTGCTCGCACGCCGCTGGGAAAATCTCCCGAAGGCATCTATCTGTCGAACGACGGCAGGATGCTGGCCGCGGCCGTCGAGGAAGACGACCAGGTGATGCTGGTCGACACGGCGAGCGGCAAGGTCGTGCGTAAGGTCAAGATGCGCGGCAAGAATCCCGAGCACGCGGTGTTCAGCCCGGATGATCGATGGCTTTACGTGAGCAGCGAGGAGGCCGACAGCGTCGACATCGTCGATCTCGGCAAGGGAGAGGTCGTGCAGTCGGTAAAGGTCGGCGACCGGCCGCGCGGCATCGGATTCCTTCCCGACGGCAAGCGCGCCTACGTGGCCGCGGAGCACGCGGACACCGTCAACGTAATCGATGTCGCGACGATGAAAGTCATCGCAAGCATCAAGGCAGGCAGCCGCTCGAATGGAGTCACCGTGCGGCCGGACGGCAAGCGGGTTTATGTGAGCTCCGGTGGCGAAGGGACCGTGCAGGTCATCGACACGTCGATCAACGCGATCATTGCCGCGATACCCGTCGGCAAGCGGCCGTGGAACATGGCGATCACGCCGGACGGCAGCAAGCTCTACGTCGCATGCGGGCGGTCGAATGCGGTTGCGGTCGTCGACACCGCGACCAATGCCAAGATCGCCGATATCGCCGTGGGAGATCTGCCCTGGGGCGTGGCGCTCCGCTGATCGCAGGCGGCGGGCAGAGGCGAGCGGCGCGGCGCGTCCTCGCGCTTACACTGGCGCTGGCCGGCGCCGCATCCAGCGCGCACGCGGATAATCCGGCGGAAGTCTTCGAGTTGCCCAAAGTCGAGGTCATCGGCACGACGCCGTTGCCCGGCCTGGGCACCGCGCTGAAGGATGTCCCCGCCAACGTGCAGAGCTTCGGTCGCGCCGATCTGATGCGGCAGCGACCGCTCGACTTGAGCGACTTCCTCGAGCGCAACGCCAACAGCATCGGGGTCTCCGCTGCGCAAGGCAATCCCTACCAGCAGGATCTCAACTTTCGGGGCTTCGCGGCCTCGCCGCTGCTCGGGACCCCGCAGGGGCTGTCGGTTTTTCAGGACGGCGTGCGGATCAACGAGGCGTTCGGCGACGTCGTCAACTGGGATCTGCTTCCGGCCTCGGCGATTGCGAGCATCCAGCTCATTCCCGGCTCGAATCCCGCCTTCGGCCTCAACACGTTGGGTGGCGCGCTGGCGATCTACACCCGCAGCGGGGCGCAGAGCCCGGGCGGCGCGGTCGAGGTGTCGGCCGGCTCGTTTGGGCGGAAGTCCGCGGCGTTCGAATACGGCGGCGTACGCGACCGCATCGACTATTTCATGACCGGGAACTTCTTCGACGACAAAGGCTGGGCGGACCACAATCCAAGCCGGGTGAAGCAATTTTTCGGCAAGGTCGGTTATCAAAACGACAACATCGACCTGGACGTGAGTCTCACACTCGCGGACAACATGCTGCAGGGAACGCAGACGCTCCCGGTGTCGTGGCTCGACACGCCCAGACAGGCGTATACGTTTCCCGACCTCAACGAGAACAAGCTCACCTTTCTGACGGCGAAGGGCAGCCGCTTTTTCGGGGAGGATGTTCTGCTCGGCGGCAATGCCTATTACCGTCGCTTCCGCAACACCAACGTCAGCAGCAACGTGAACGACGATTACGGCGCGATCGATCCGGACACCGGCATGCCGGTACTCAACCAGGCGACCAATGATCGCTCGGCCATCGATCAGAGGAGCTGGGGTTTCGGACTGCAGCTGACCGTGCTCGGCGAGCTTGCCGGGCGCAGGAATCAACTCATCGCGGGCGTGAGCGGCGACTTCGGCGACACGACTTTCGTGCAGGATTCGCAGGCCGCCAATTTTACCGTCGATCGCGCAGCATTCGGCATCGGTCCCTTTTCGCGCGAGACCGACGTCGGAACGACCAATCGTTACTTCGGAGTCTATTTCAACGACACGTTGGCCCTGGACCCGCACTGGACGCTGACCTTGTCCGGCCGGTACAACCATGCCCGGGTCGCCATCAACGATCGCAGCGGCATCAGTCCCGACCTGGACGGCACGTTCACGTTTTCCCGGCTCAATCCGGCGCTGGGGATCAATTTCAATCCTTCGCCCACCCTGACCATGTACACGAGCTACAGCCAGGGCATGCGAGCACCGTCTCCGGTGGAGCTCACCTGCTCCGACGTCGCGGCGCCATGCAAGCTGCCCAACATATTCATCGCCGACCCGCCGCTGAAGAAGGTGGTCTCCAGGACCATCGAGGCCGGCGCGCGCGGCAAGGTCGACGCGGCGGCGCAATGGGCGGTCGCCGCCTATCGTACCGACCTCGACGACGACATCCAGTTCATTTCCAGCGGTGCCGGCGCGGTGAATGCCGGTTACTTCCAGAATGTCGGCAAGACTCGCCGGCAAGGCGTCGAGCTCTGGGGAGGAACGCGCGCCGGTGCACTGTCGCTCAATCTGCGCTACAGCCATACCGAGGCGACATTCCGCTCGGCCTTCGTCGCCGCGAGTCCGAATAACTCGGCGGCCGACCAGAATGGCGCGATCGCCGTCACTCCGGGAAATCGCATTCCCGGTATTCCGTCGGATTCAGCGAAGCTTCGCGCCGACTACGACTTCGACGACGGTTTTTCCATCGGTGGGAGCGTCGTTTACGCCTCCAGCCAGTACGCGCGCGGCGACGAGAACAAT
The DNA here is from genome assembly GCA_036269335.1 of Casimicrobiaceae bacterium. Taxonomy (GTDB): domain Bacteria; phylum Pseudomonadota; class Gammaproteobacteria; order Burkholderiales; family Casimicrobiaceae; genus PALSA-1003. The sequence goes on along the minus strand of DATASF010000042.1, from coordinate 22,481 downwards.
CAGGACCGGCACGGCAGGGTGCCCGCGTACACGGTAGTCGACTTCGATGCGCGCTATCAGGCAGCCAAAGACCTCGAGATCTTCGCCCGAATCGCCAACCTGTTCGACCGCCGCTACCAGAACATCGGGTTGCTGGGCTCCAATGTCTTCACCGGGCCCGATCGCAGCTTCGGACCGTCGTCCGGAAACGGCGCGGTCGCCGAGCAGTTTCGCGGAATCGGCGCGCCGCGCGGCATCTGGGTAGGACTCCGCTACGCGTTCGGAGCGCCCGCGCGGAGCAACTGAAGCCTCGGTCGCAGCCGTCCGCCGGACCATCCGATCAGCCGGCGAGCTCGACCAGCTGCTGGTGCAACGCCGGACCGATCTCGATGCCATCGCGGGCGGCTTCGGCGGCGAGCGCATCGCGGCGATAGCCCGGCAGCCGCACACCCGCGTCCTTTTCCATTTCCCCGATCAGCGCCTCGATCCGCTCGAGATAGACGTCGATGCCGGCGAGCGCGGCGGGATCGATGACCAGGAACGCCTGACCGACCCCGGGGCGCTTGCCTTCGTCGACCAGGAACGAATCGGCTTCGAAGCCCATCGCGGCGCCGGTCAACGCGCAAGCCAGCAATTCGACGACCAGCGCGAGCATGGCGCCCTTGTCGCCACCCATGGCCAGCATCGACCCGGCCAGCGCCGCCTGCGCGTCGGTCGTCGGTCTGCCGTCGGCGTCGAGCGCCCAACCGGCAGGAATCGGCCGGCCTTCTTTCGCCGCCATCATCACCTTGCCGCGCGCGACCTGCGTCAGCGACAGGTCGATGGTCAGCGGCGCACCGTTCTTACGCGGAAAGACGGCGGCGATCGGATTCGTGCCGAGCACCGGGTGCCTGCCACCCGCGACGGCCATCGCCGCCGGCGAGTTGCCCAGCGCCAGTCCCACCATCGCCGCTGCGGCGACTGGCGCCAGGTGATAGGCCGCGACGCCGAAGTGATGGCTGTTGGTGACGCCGACAAAGCTCACGCCGAACTCGCGCGCGCGGCGAATCGCCTCGGCGACGGCAAGCGCGCAAGCCGGGAACGCGAGGCCGCCGGCTGCGTCGACCAGGGCGGCGGCGCCGCGCGACCGGATCACGACGGCGACGGCATCGCCGACGGCGCGGCCGTTCCTCAAATGTGTCGCGTACTGCGGCACGCGCGCGACGCCATGCGAGCTCAGTCCCTGCGCATCGGCTTCGGTCAGCGCTTGCGCGGTGACCGCGGCCATCGCCGCACTCGCTCCGGCGCGGCGCAGCGCGCGCTCCGCCAGGTCGCGCAGCGCGGCCGCTGCCAGTCTAGGCATGCGAGGTGTCGCTCACTGCGGCGAGAATAGCTGGTCGATATTCTCGAATGCCTTGAACTCCAGCGCGTTGTCGAACGGGTCGAGCAGGAACATCGTCGACTGTTCGCCGATCTGGCCCTTGAATCGCACGTGCGGCTCGATGATGAAGCGCACGCCCGCCGTTTCCAGACGGTCGGCGAGCATGTTCCATTCGTCGACTTCCAGGATCACGCCGAAATGCCGCACCGGCACCTGGTCGCCGTCGACCAGGCTGGTCGCTACCTTCATGTCGGCGGCGCCGACCCGGAACGCCACGATTTGATGGCCGAAGAAATCGAAATCCACCCATTCCTGGGCGCTGCGTCCTTCGGTGCAGCCGAGCACGCCGATGTAGAAGCGGCGCGCCGCGGTGAGATCGCTCACCGGGAAGGCCAGATGAAACCGCGGATAGTCACCCCGCGACGCTTGTGCTTGCCGCACCGGCTTGGCGCTCCAGCTCAATTCTGCATCCCCCATCTGCGCACCGTGCGCTGTTCGATCGTGCGAAAAATGACGTTTTCGACCAGGAGGCCGATCATGATCACCGTGAAAAGCCCGGCGAACACGTTGGCGATCTCGAGCTGGTTCTTGTTCTCGTAGATGAACCAGCCCAGGCCGCCGGAGCCCGACGACACGCCGAACACCAGCTCGGCCGCGATCAGGGTGCGCCAGGCGAACGCCCATCCGATCTTCAGCCCGGTCAGGATGCTGGGGAACGCGGCGGGGATCAGTATTCTGCCGACGTACGACAGCCCGTGCAGCCCATAGTTGCGTCCGACCATGCGCAGCGTGTTCGACACCGACAGGAACCCCGAGTGCGTGTTCAGCGCGACCGCCCACAGCACCGAATGGATCAGCACGAACACCAGGCTGCCGTTGCCCAGCCCGAACCAGATCAGCGCCAGCGGCAACAGCGCGATCGCCGGCAGCGGGTTGAACATCGAGGTCAGCGTCTCGAGAAAGTCGGTGCCCAGGCGCGAGCTGATCGCCACGGTGGTCAACACGGCCGCCAGCGCGATGCCGGCTGCGTAGCCGATCAAGAGCACCTTGATCGAGGTCCAGGCCTTGCCCAGCAAGCCGCCGCTGATCATCGCCTGGACGAACGCCTGCACGGTTGCAGTGAACGTCGGGAACAGGAGGTCGTTGTGCAGCCAGCGCGCATAGATTTCCCAGGCGGCCGCCAGCAGCACGAGTATGGCCAGCTTGCGCACCGCGCCGATGTTGTAGATGCGCTCGCCGATCGACAGCGGCCGCTGCACGACGCCGAACTGCGAGGCGTCTACGGTCGGCCGGAGAACGTCAGGACGTACCAGCTCGGCATCAGGCATGGAATTCATCCTCGCTTTCGACGGGCTCGGCAAAGAGCATCGCATGGATCTTCCGCTCGAGCGCCCTGGCTGCATCGTCGTGCAATGCATTCCTCGGCAGACTGTTGATCTCGGCCTTGACCTGCCCCGGATGCGGCGACATCAGCAGGATGCGGTTGCCGATGGTGATCGCCTCGGGGATCGAATGGGTCACGAACAGGACGGTGAAGTGCGTGTCGTCCCACAGCTGCAGCAATTCGTCCTGCATCTTGCGCCGCGTCAGCGCGTCGAGCGCGGCAAAGGGCTCGTCCATCAGCAGCACGTCGGGCTCCATCGCCATGCCGCGCGCGATCGCGACGCGCTGCTTCATGCCTCCGGAAAGCGTGTGCGAATAGCTGTCGGCGAACTTGGTCAGGTTCACCTTGTGGATGTACTCGAGCGCTTTTTCCTCCGCGGCCTTGCCGGTGCGCTTGCCGCTCGACACCAGCGCGAACACCACGTTCTCCTTGACCGTCTTCCAGGGGAGCAACTGGTCGAACTCCTGGAAGACCATCATCCGATCCGGCCCCGGACGCGTCACCGGCACGCCCTTGAGCGTGATCTCGCCTTCGACCGGATTCAGGTAGCCGCCGACCGCCTTGAGCAAGCTCGACTTGCCGCAGCCGGAAGGACCGAGCAGGATGAAGCGATCCGAGCGAAATACCTGAAAATCGACGCGGTACGTCGCCGTGATCCGATGCTCGGTCGTCTTGTACTGCAGCGTCACGCCGCGAACATCGAGCAGCGGCGAGATGGTTTCGGCCATGCTTTCTCCTCAGCGGCGCGCCGCCGACGCCGGATCGCTGCCGGCTTCAGGCCCTGAGCAACGGTCGCGTCAGTGCTGCCAGGGCAGGCGGTCCAGATCGACGTTGCCGCCGCTGATGACGACGCCGACGCGCTGTCCCGCGACCGGCAACTTGCGTTCGAGCAGCGCGGCGAGCGGCACCGCCGACGACGGCTCGACGATCAGCTTGAGCTTGTCCCAGGTCAGCCGCATCGCCCGAACGATCGCCTCTTCCGACGTCGTGCCGATCGCATCGACCAGCGTCGACAGCACTGCGAACGTCTTCACCCCGAGCGACGAGCGCAAACCGTCGGCGATCGTGCGCGGATCGGTCTGCGGGACGATGCGCCCGCTCTTGAGCGACCGCCAGGCGTCGTCGGCGCCCGCCGGCTCGGCGCCGTAGATGCGGATCGACGGCTTGATGGCGCGCGTAGCGATCGCCGTGCCGGAAAGCAGGCCGCCGCCGCCGACCGGCGTGATGACCGCATCGAGGTCGGGAACTTGTTCGAGGAGCTCCAGCGCGGCGGTCCCCTGCCCCGCGATGACACGCCAGTCGTCGTAGGGATGGACCAGCAGCGCGCCGGTCTCGGCCTGCACCGCCGCGCAGGTCGTATCGCGCGCTTCGAGCGTCGGCGCGCAGAATCGCACCGTCGCGCCCAGCCCCTGCACCGCGGCTTTCTTGATCTCGGCCGAATTCTCCGGCATCACGACCCACGCCGGAATGCCGCGCCGCGCCGCCGCCCACGCGACCGCGGCGCCGTGATTGCCCGACGAGTGCGTGACCACGCCGCGCCGGGCTTCGGCCTCGTCGAGCGAGAACACGGCGTTGCATGCGCCGCGCGCCTTGAACGCGCCGACTTTCTGCAGGTTCTCGCATTTGAAGAACAGCGTCGCCTCCGCCGCCGCGTCGAGCGACCGGCTGGTCAGCACCGGCGTGTGGTGAACGTGCGGCCGGATGCGCGCGTGCGCGGCGCGTATCGTCGCGAGATCGATGGCGATCTCGAGCGCTGCCGCTGTGTCGGTCGCGCCCATCGCCGCCCTAGCTCCCCGGCAGACTTTGCGCGTTCGGAAAGAACATGTCCTTCCACGAATCCGGCGGGTTCTTGATCGAACCGATCTTGGTCATGAAATCGACGTATTTCATGACGTTCTGCGGGGTCGTCGTGAAAACGATCGCCGGGTCGTTCAGCATATCCTCGATCTCCCTCAGCGACGCCTTGTCCTTCGACATCCGGAGATATGACTCTGCCGCCCCGTGCTTGTCCTTGTTGATCAGCGCCGTCGCCTCGTCGAGCGCTTTGACGAAGGCGTCGTACAGCTTTGGATTCTCGCTCCTGAACTTCGACGTCGTCCAGACGACGTTGAACGTCGCCGGGCCGCCGAGCACTTCGTACGAGCTCAGCACCGTGTGGATCGCCGGATTCTTCAGCTGCTGGTACTGGAACGGCGGCGACCCGAAATGCGCGGTGACCTCCGACTGTCCGGACAGCAGTGCCAGCTGCGCGTCCGGATGCGACATGCTTACCGTCAGCGGATCGAGCTTGTTCTGCTGTCCCTCGCCGAATGCCTTTTCGGCCGCCATCTGCAAGGTCACCGCCTGGATCGACACCTTGACCGCCGGCAAGGCGATCTTGTCCTTGTCGGTGAAGTCCTTGATCGACTTTATCGCGGGGTTGCGCGTATTGAGGTATAGCGGCATTGAGTTGATCGCCGCGACCGACTTGACGTCGAGATTGCCCCGCGTCTTGGCCCACAGCGTCACGAAGGGGCCGACGCCTCCCGATGCGAACTGCAGGCTGTTCGAGAGCAGTGCATCGTTCATCACGTTGCCGCCGGCGAACTTGGGCCAATCGACAGTGACGTCGACGCCGTTGGCCTTCGCATGTTTTTCGATCAGCTTCTGCTCCTCCATGATCATCAGCGGCAGGTAGCCGATGCCGTATTGCTGCGCGACCTTGATCTCGCGCATCTCGGCGCGCACGCATAGAGGCAGCAAGGTGGCCATGAGCACCGTAAGCGCGAGCCAGCCTCGAAGCGGCGAACATTTTCTCATCATCGGGCCTGTCGATATCGTGAAGGCATCGAAACGGTTGCGGTCCGGGACGCCGCGCTCATGCGCTCTCGTACAGCCGGGTCATCACGAATTCGCGGTGCCCCAGCGCCTCGGCGGCGGTCAGCCTGCCGTTCGCCGTACGAAACATCATCTCGAGCAGCTTGTCGCCGGCCTGGTCCATCGTGATGCCGCGCTGCAGCAGCGCCGATGTGTCGACGTCGATATGCTCGCTCATCGTCCGCACGGTACGGGGATTGGCGCAGATCTTGATAACCGGCAGGATCGGATTGCCGATCACGTTGCCCTGGCCGGTCGGGAAGAAATGGACGACGAAGCCGGCCGCCGCGCACAGCGTGACCATTTCCGCCGCCGCCGACGAGCTGTCCATGAACCAGAGACCAGGTCCGGAAGGCGTTTCCGCCTTGTCGAGCACGCCGTCGATCACGCATTTCTTGCCGATCTTCTGGATGTTGCCCAGCGCCTTCTCCTCGATCGTCGTCAGTCCGCCCGCGATGTTGCCCTTGGTCGGCTGCGAATCCGAAAGATCGGTGGTCTTGTGACGGTTGATGACTTCCTGGTAGCGGTCGAACACGCGCATGAAGTCGGCGCGGACTTTGTCGTCGCGGCAACGCGCGGCGACGATCTGCTCGCCACCTGTCAGCTCGGTCGTCTCACCGAAAACCAGAGTGGCGCCGGCTGCGTAGAGCTTGTCGAATGCATCGCCCACGGTGGGATTGGCGCCGCAGCCCGAGGTGGTATCGGATTCACCGCATTTGGTCGACACCCAGAGCTCGTCGAGCTCGCAGTCGACTCGCTGCTGTTCGCTGGCGGTCTGCATGAACTCGCGTGCGGCCTTGGACGCCCGCATGATCGTGTCGTGATCACCGTGCAGCTCGATGCCGAACCCGGCGACCGGCTTGCCGGTTGCGGCGATGCCGTCGACGAGCTTCTTGGTCCATCCCTCTTCGATGCCGATGACGATCACGGCGGCGACGTTAGGATTGCTTCCCGCGCCGATCAGGGTACGGAAGTGGAGCTCGAGATCGGCACCGAACTGCAGCCTTCCATACGGGTGCGGGATCGCCAGCACACCCTTGACGTTGTGCGCGACCGCTTCGGCGGCGGCATTGGACAGATCGTCGACCGGCAGGACGATCACGTGGTTGCGTACGCCGACGCGGCCATTCTCGCGGCGGTATCCTCGGAAGCTTTTTTGCATCGGTGATTCCTTGCTAAGGACAGTAGGTCGCGGCGGGTCGCGATGCGGCCATCACGCAACGCTCGAACCGCGCGAAAAGCGGAATAGTCGAGTTCAGGACACCGGCGCCGCGGCGCGGAGAGCCGCACCGCACAGGCACCAGCGGGTGGCGTTCCTCACCAGCGCTTGGTCTTGACGTTGTGCACATGCGCGTGCTGGCCGGCCTTGATCGGCGCGACGACCTTGCCGATGTCGACGCCGTACTTGATCACGGTATCGCCCACGTTCATGTCCTTCAGGGCGACCTTGTGGCCGAGCGGAATGTCCTGCGCGCAGCGCAAATCGATAGTCCGGTCCTCGTCGAGGATCAGCCCCGTCAGGGTCTGGCCGGCCTTGATGCCTTCGACGACCACCACCGCGACCGAATCGTCGGGATCATGCAATACACAATGGATCAATGCGCGATCTCCTGCCTGGAATGCGGCTCGTGGCGACGCTGATCGTGCGCGGCCGCGGGGTCAAACATAGCATATCGCGCCGGCCTACAAACCGAGCTGGTCGGCGAGATCCGTGAAATCGCGGGCATTGAGGGTGCTGCGCCGGTCGGGGCCGCCATGCGCCGCGCGGGGACCGAATTCCAGCGGACGGTGCACGTACGCGGTCTGCAGCCCGCAGCGCCGCGCCGCCGCCAGGTCGTCTTTGTGCGCGGCGACGAGCATGACCTCTCCCGGGTCGAGCGCCAGCAGAGCGGCGGCGCCGATATAGACCTCGGGATCGGGCTTGTAGTGCCGGAAAAGCTCGGCAGAGAATATGCAGTCCCACGGCAGCCCCGCGGCTTTCGACAGCTCGATCAGCAGTGCCATGTTGCCGTTGGACAGAGTCCCTGTGATGCAACCGCGCTTGAGGCGGCGCAGGCCCGCCCGGACGTCGCGCCACGGGCGAAGCCGGTGCCACACCAGGTTGAGCGCGGCGAGCTCACGGGCATCGAGGTCGAGGCCGAAGCGGTCGACCAGCCCGCGCAACATCTGCATATGAAGGCTGTCGAGCGGCTGCCACGGCACGTCGCCCCGGCGGACTCTGTCCATCGCCGGACGATAGCCGGCGCGCCAGGCATCGGCGAACTCGCCCCCGTCGGCCCGCACGCCGTGGGCGCGGGCGATTCGCGCCACCTCCCTGCCGACGCTGCCGCGCCAATCGACGACGGTGCCGAAGACGTCGAACAGAAGCGCTGCCGGACGCTTGCGTGGCGCCCGCCTCGCCATCAGAAGTCGAATCCGGTCTGCCGCACCGGGCCGAACCAGCGCCGGTGCGCTGCGCACGGACCGTGCTGCGCCAGCGCGGCCAGGTGCTCGGGCGTCGAATAACCCTTGTGCCGGGCGAATCCATACAGCGGGTAGCTGCGGTCCAGCTCGACCAGCATGGCGTCCCGCGTCGTCTTGGCGAGTATCGACGCCGCGGCGATGGCGGCGACCAGCCGATCGCCGTCGACGATGGCGCGGGACGGATAGGCGACCTGCGGGCATTGGTTGCCGTCGATCCAGACGACCTCCGGCGCCGTCGTCAACTGCTCTATCGCCCGCTTCATCGCGAGCAAAGTCGCCTGCAGGATGTTCAGGGCGTCGATCTCACCCACATCGCTCTGGGCGACCGCCCAGGCGACGGCGCGGGTACGGATGATCACGGCCAGCTCGACGCGGCTTTCCGGTGTGAGCAGCTTGGAATCGCGCAGCCCCTTGATCTTGCGCTCCGGGTCGAGAATCACCGCGGCCGCGACGACAGGCCCGGCCAACGGCCCCCGGCCGGCTTCGTCGACCCCCGCGATCAGCATGCGACCCCCGCCGTGCGCAATTCCGTCAGCACTGCCTCCGCCGCGATTGTCGCACCATCGGCCGTCAGCGCGTCGGCGAGCGAAGCGAAAAGCGCTTCGGTGCGGCGCCGGGTGACCGCGTCGTCGTAGAGGTTCAGCGCCGCCCGGGAAAGATTGTCCACCGTAGCCGCCCACTGCAGGAATTCCGGCGCGACAAAGCGCCCCGCCAGAATATTGGGGAGGCCGACGAAGGGCAGCAGCAGCTTGCGCTTGACGATCTGCGCGGTGACCGGGTGGACCTTGTAGAACACCAGATGCGGGCAGCGCGCCATCGCCGCCTCGAGCGTGGCCGTTCCGGAGGCGACGATGCCGACGTCGGCCGCGCGCAGGGCGTCGCCGGCATGGCCGTACAGCAGCTTCAGCGACAAGGACTCGAGCTCGAGACGGTACTGGACGCGCTCGAAATATTCGCGCGCATCGCGGCTGACCAGCGGCACGATGAACCTCGCCAGCGGCTGCGCTTCGAACAACGCCGCCGCGGTCTTCAGCAGAAGCTCGGTATGCATCTCCAGCTCCGACATCCGGCTGCCCGGCAGCAGCGCGAATACCGGCGTGCCCATCTCGAATTTCAGCAGTTCGCGCGCTTCGCGGCGGCTGGCCGCCGTCGCCGCGCTGGCCGCTAGCGGGTGGCCGACGAAGGTCACCCGGATGCCGGCATCGGCGTAGAGCGGCGGCTCGAACGGGAACAGGGCCAGGAGATGATCGACCGAGCGCGCGATCGTCCCGATGCGCTCGCGGCGCCAGGCCCAGACCGACGGGCTTACGTAGTGCATCGTCCGGGTCCGCCGCCGCTTGAGCTTGGCCTCGAGCCCGAGATTGAAGTCGGGCGCATCGATGCCGATAAACAACGGCGCGTTGGTCGCACGGAGTCGCCGGAAGACGTCGCCGCGAATGCGCAGCAAGTCGGGCAGGTGCGTGATCACCTCGGCGTAGCCGCGCAACGCCAGTTCGGTGTGCGGATACCAGAGCTCGCAACCGGCGGCTTCCATCCGCGGGCCGCCGATGCCCGCGAACCGCACGGCCGGCAGGCGGGCGCGAACGGCGCGGATCAGGTCGGCACCGAGCGCGTCGCCCGAGGTTTCGCCGGCGACGATGCCTATCGTCAGCGCGGCCGGGTCGCGAGCGGCGACGCTCAACGCACGATCCCGCGCCCTGGTGTCTCCAGAAACGCGGTCAGGGCCCGCAGCGCCGGCACCGCGCCGACCGACCCGGCAATCTCCGCGCGCGCATCATCGAGAGCAAGGCCCTTGCGGTACAGCGTCTTGTACGCCCGCTTGATCGCCGCGATGTCTTCGCCGCTGAATCCGCGGCGGCGCAGACCTTCGCTGTTGGTTCCGCGCGGCGTCGCGGGTGATCCCGCCACGGTGACATACGGCGGCACGTCTTGCAGCACGATCGATCCGGCGGCGAGCATCGCGTGCATGCCGACGCGACAGAACTGATGCACGCCGACAAAGCCGCCGAGCACTGCGTAGTCGTCGATGATCACGTGCCCGGCGAGCTGGGCGTTGTTGGAGAACGTCGTGCCGTTGCCGATCACGCAGTCGTGGGCGACGTGCGAGTAGGCGAGCAGCCAGTTGCCGTCGCCTATCGTCGTCACTCCTTTATCCTGCGCGGTGCCGGCGTGGATGGTCACGAACTCGCGGATGACGTTCTCGTCGCCGATCACCGTGCGGGTCGGGTCGCCGGTGTACTTCCGGTCCTGCGGAATTTCTCCGACCGACGCGAACTGGAATACCCGGTTGCCGCGACCGATACTGGTCCGATCGGCGATGACGACGTGGGCCCCGATGCTGGTCCCCGCGCCGATCGTCGTGTCGGCACCGACCACCGTGTACGGACCGATAACGACATCGCCCGCGAGCTCGGCGCTCGCGGCGACGATCGCCGTCGGATGAATGCGGGCCACAAGCGTCAGAGGTCGCGCAGCGCGGCCAGCAATTCGGCCTCCGCCACCAGGACGTCGCCGACGCTGGCCCGCACCGCGAACTTTCCGACGCCGCGAACGAGCCGGACCTGGGTCGATTCCAGGGTCAGCTGATCGCCCGGTACGACCTGCCGCTTGAAGCGCGCGTTGTCGATGCCGGCAAAGAAGATCAGCGACTTGTCGTCCGGCATGCGCTGCAGCGTCTGATAGACCAGGATCACCGATACCTGCGCCAGCGCCTCGATGATCAGCACGCCAGGCATGACCGGGTACCCGGGAAAATGACCCTGGAAGAACGGCTCGTTGATCGTCACGTTCTTCAACGCCTTGATGCTGCGCCCTGGTACGCATTCGATGACTCGGTCGACGAGAAGAAAAGGTGGCCGGTGCGCCAGATGCCGCATGATTTCGTTGACATCCATCTGCATGGTCATTCTCCCTGTCCCCGGCGGGCGTGCTCGAGCGCGCGGATCCGGTCGGCGAAGCTGCGCAGGCGCCTTATGATCGATGCGACATGTTGCCACTCGCGATGCGGCAACGATGGAAAGGCACCGGTGTAGACGCCGCGCTCCTCGATCGTGTTGAACACCCCCGAGGCGGCGGAGATCACCGTCCCCTCGGCGACGTCCAGGTGTCCGGTGATCATCGCCGCGCCGCCGATCTGGCAGTTGCGGCCGATCCTGACGCTGCCCGCGATGCCGACGCAGCCGGCAATCGCCGTGTGCGCGCCGATGCGGCAGTTGTGCCCGATCTGGATCTGATTGTCGAGCTTGACGTCGTCTTCGATCACCGTGTCCTCGATCGTGCCGCGGTCGATCGTCGTGTTGGCGCCGATTTCGACGTCGGCGCCGACGACGACCCGCCCGAGCTGGGGCACTTTGACCCACTTGCCGCCCTCATCGGCCATGCCGAAGCCATCGGCGCCGAGAACCGCGCCGCTGTGTATCAGCGTGCGCGCGCCGACGATCGTCCGCGCGTACAGGACGGCGCGTGGATGCAGCACGACATCGTCTGCGATGCTGCAATCCTCCCCGATCGCGCAGCCGGAATCGATGCGCGTCCGTTCGCCGATGCTCGCGCGCTCGCCGATGACAACGCAGGGGCCGACCGTCGCGCTGGCGGCGACGCGCGCGCTCGGCGCGACGACGGCGGTCGGGTGTATGCCGGGGGCGACCGGGAGCTGCGGGTGGAAGAGCGCGGCGACCCGCGCATAAGCCGCATACGGGTTCGACGTCACCAGCTTGGGCAATGCGGTATCGGCCGCAAAGCGCGGCTCGACGATGACGGCGCTCGCGCGCGTCGACTGCAGCTGATGACGATATCTGGGATTGGACAGGAAGGCAATCGCCCCGGCGGTCGCGCCGTCGAGGGTGGCGACGCGGTCGATCAGGACGCCGCCGTCGCCGACGAGCTCGGCACGCGCTGGTCCGGCCAGCGACTTCAGAGCGATGCCGCGAGCGTCTTGACTGTTGCTCATGCGCTTGGGCGGCCGCGGGTTGGGGGACTACTTGTCGGCGAGCGCCTTGATCACTCGTTCAGTGACGTCGATGCGCGGGCTGGCGTAGATGACCGGATCCTGAATGATGAGATCGAACTTTTCATCGATCGCGATCTGCTGGATGACCTTGTTGGCACGCTCCTGCACCGCAGTAAGCTCCTCGTTGCGGCGCAGGTTGAGATCCTCGCGAAATTCGCGCTGCATGCGCTGCAGGTCACGGCTCATGTTGGCGAGGTCCCGCTCCTTGGCGCGGCGGTCGCTTTCGGCCATCGTCACCCCGTCCTTCTCCAGCGTGGCCTGCAAGTCGCGCACCTGCTTGCCGAGCTTCTGGATCTCGGCATCGCGGCCGGCAAACTCCTTTTCCAGCTTCGTCTGCGCGCGCTTGGCCGGCGCGGCTTCGCGAAACAGCCGCTCGCTGTTGACGAAGCCGATCTTGTAATCGGCGCCCTGGGCAAAGCCGGGAGCGGCCAGCAAGGCCGCGAGGAAAGCCCCGGCGCCACAGATGAGCAATTGCTGCATGCGATGTTTCAACTCTCTCTCCTGCGCGTAGGCTTGCTGCGTCCGCGGGCTTCCACCCGCGGATGCCCTGCCGAATGCCAGTCTACGCTCGCTCCGCGACTAGAATATCGTACCCACCTGGAACTGGAAATTCTGAATGCGGTCCCCGGGTCTTTTCTTCAGCGGGTAGCCATAGCTCAGCTTCAGCGGCCCGACCGGAGAGTTCCAGGCGACCCCGGCGCCTACCGAATAGCGAAACGATTCGAGCCCGGGCTCCAGGCCGACGTCGCGAATCATGCCGGCGTCGGCAAAAATCGACAGCCTCACCGACTGGTCGTTAGCCTTGGCGCCCGGCAGCGGAAAAAACAGCTCGGCGTTGGTTATGATCTTCTCCCGTCCGCCGATCGTGTTGCCCTGGGTGTCTTGCGGGCCCAGCGAGGCCGTCTCGTAACCGCGGACCGATCCCACTCCGCCGCCATAATACGCCTTGAAAAACGGCAGCGTCTTGTTACCCAGCCCGCCGCCGTAGCCGAAGTCGCCGCGCAGCATAAGAACCGTGTTCGCAGGCATCGGCGTAAACCACTGGATCAGATAGTTGAGCTTGTAGTACGTCAGGTCGCCGACCGGCAACGCGAGCTCGCCCAGAACGCTCTGCAACAGACCCCTGCTGGGAAACAGGATGCTGTCGCGGGAATCGCGCGACCAGCCGGCCGTCACGATGTAGCTATTGGTCACGAAACCGAAGTCCTTGACGAACTGGACATACGCGGGCGGGCTCTGGTCGAACAACTGGACCTTGGTATGTTCGACCCGGCCGCCGAAGTTGATCGAGTCGGTTTCGGTGATCGGCACGCCGAAACCGAGGGCGGCCCCGAGGGTCTGCGATGAGTACTGCGCGATCGGCAGCGAGGACGGATCGACGTTCCTGTCGTAGAGCTCGATCGTGCGGGCAATGCCGTCGGTGGTCCAGTACGGCTCGGTGTAGCTGACGGCGATGGCGCGATTGACGCGGCTGCTGTTGATCGAGGCGGACAGTGCATTGCCCGTGCCGAAAACGTTGTTCTGCGAAATCGATCCCGACAGCACGATGCCGTCGGCGCTCGAGAAGCCGACCCCCGCCAGCAGGTTGCCGGTCGACTTCTCGGTGACAGTGATGTCGAGATCGACCTGGTCCGGGCTGCCCGGAACCGCGGGCGTCTCGATGTTGACGTCGTCGAAAAAATTGAGCCGCGTGATCCGGACCTTCGACCGCTCGATGCGGGCCGCGTCGTACCACGCGCCTTCGAGCTGGCGCAGTTCCCGGCGTATTACCTCGTCCCGCGTCTTGCTATTGCCGCTGATGTTGATGCGGCGGATGTAGACGCGGCGGCCTGGATCGATGAAGAAGGTGAATCCCGCAGTCCGCTTGACGCGGTCGACCTCGGGGACCGCGTTGACGTTGGCGAACGCATACCCGTCGCTGCCGAGACGGTCGGACAGCGCTTTGGTGGACTGGGTGAGTTTCTCGCGCGAATAGACATCGCCCGGACGGACCTGGACGAGACGCATCAGCTCGGCTTCGGGCAGCAGCAGCTCGCCGGCCAGCTGGATCTCGGATACCGTGTATCTCGGCCCCTCGGTGATGTTGATCGTGATGTAGATGTCCTGCTTGTCCGGGGTGATAGACACCTGGGTCGAATCGACCGCGAACTCCAGATAGCCGCGATTCGTGTAGTAGCTGCGCAGCGTTTCCAGGTCTCCCTGCAGCTTCTGCTTCGAGTACTGATCGTTCTTCGTGTACCAGGTCAGCCAGCCCGGCGTCGACAACTGCATCTCGTTGACCAGCGTCTTTTCGGGAAAGGCTTTGGCGCCGACGATGTTGATGTTGGCGATCTTCGACGGCTCGCCCTCCTCGATGGCGAAATTGATGGCGACGCGATTGCGCTCCTGCGGCGTGACCGTCGTCGTCACCTTGACCGCATAATTGCCTTTGTTGATGTACTGGCGCTTGAATTCCTGCTCGGCGCGCTCCAGAGCGGAGCGATCGAATATGCGCGACTCGGCGATGCCGATATCCTTGAGCGCCTTCTTCAGCGTGTCCTTGTCGAATTCCTTGCTGCCGCTGATGTCGATCTGACTGATCGTCGGCCGCTCCTGGACGATGACGACCAGCACGCCGTTCTCGGATTCGAGGCGCACGTCGCGAAAAAAGCCGGTCGCGTACAAGGCCTTGACCGCGGCGGAGGCCTTCTCGTCGTCGACGCGGTCGCCGACCTTGATCGGCAGGTAGCTGAACACGGTTCCCGCTTCAGTGCGCTGCACGCCCTCGACGCGGATATCCTTGACGACAAACGCCTCGAACGCCAGCGCGGCGTGCGCGAACAGCGCGGCGAACAGTGCCGGAAGCGCCTTCAGTTTCGAGCCGGGTCGACGTGCGCGCGCCGGCTCACGGCAAGCGGGGGGTTCAGAAGAGTCGGGACAGGTCATTGAAAAGCGCCAAAGCCATCAGCATGGCCAATACGGCCATGCCAATACGCTGGCCGACCTCGATTACGCGGTCGGGAACCGGACCGCCTTTGACAATCTCGGCGAGATAATACATCAAGTGTCCGCCATCGAGTAAGGGAACCGGCAGCAGATTGAGCACGCCCAGGCTGATGCTGATCAAAGCGAGATAGCCAACGAATGTCAGTATGCCCGCCTGCGCCGACTGTCCGGCGTAATCGGCCATCGTCAGCGGCCCGCTGACGTTTTTCAGCGACGCCTGGCCGGTGAGGATCCTGCCGAGCATCTTCACGGTGAACAGCGAAAGTTCCCAGGTCTTGCGCGCTCCCTGCACGACGGCGTCGACGGGGCCGTAGCGCACCGTCGTTCCGATCTTCGCAACCGCCGCCGGATCGACCGCGAGTCGCATGCCGGCGAGGCCGATCTTTTTTCCGTCCTGCTCGCTCGCCTCGGGCACGACGACGATATCCTGCTGTGCCCCGTCGCGAAGCAAGGTGAAGGCTAGGCGCTCTCCCGGGTGCGCATTGGTGATCGCCGCAACCTCGCTCGGGGAGCGAACGGTCTGGCCGTCGATCGCGACGATCGTGTCGCCGGCGCGCAGTCCGGCCACGGCGGCAGGCCGACCGGGCAGCACTTCGTTGACGCGCGGCGGACCGAGATCGATTTTGAGACCCAGCGCCGAGACGAAGTTGCCTTCCCAGTCGTCGCGACGCAGGCTTCGCAGCGACAGCAGATGTTGCGATTGAACGCCCGCGCGGTCGACGGTGACCATGGCGTCGTCGTTGCCCGACAGTTTGAGCAGGCGCCAGCGCAGGTCCTGCCACGAAAGAACGTGCTCGCCGTCGATGGCCGCGACTTCGTCCGAAGCGGCCAGACCCGCCGCCGCCGCCGGGGACCCGGCCGGAGGCGCGGCCAGGATCGCGCGTTCGCCCGGAATGCCGGCGACGTAAGTGCCGGCGAAAAGCAAAACCGCCAGCAGCAGATTCGCGGCCGGTCCGGCAGCGACGATCGCGATTCGTCGCCACACCGACTGGCGATTGAACGCGCGCTCCAGGTCGGCAGGATGGACTTCGCCTTCGCGCTCGTCGACCATCTTGACGTAGCCGCCGAGAGGCACCGCCGACAGCGCCCATTCCGTGCGGTCGCGGCCGAGTCGACGCGACCAGATAATGCGGCCGAAACCGACCGAAAAGCGCAGCACCTTGACCCCGACGAGCCGGGCGACAACGTAATGGCCGAGCTCGTGGAAGACCACCAGCACGCCAAGCGTCACGGCGAACGCGAGCAGTTTCTGGAGCAGCATCATGCCCGGAGTTTGTGCATCTGGTCGAGCTCCAGCAATTGCCGCGTCAGGGCTCGCGCCTCGCGGTCGGCATCGAGCGCCTCGCCCAGCGTGCTCAGCGGCCGCGCCGCAAGCCGCGACATCGTCTCTTCGCACACCGCCGCGATTTGCGTGAACCGGATCCGATGCTCGAGGAACGCGGCGACGGCGACTTCATTCGCCGCATTGAGCATCGCCGGCGCGGTCCCGTCGGCGCGAAGCGCATCGTAGGCGAGCCCGAGACAGGGGAAACGCGCGGCGTCGGGCGCTGCGAAGTCGAGCGCACCGAGCCCCGCCAGATCGAGCGGCGCAACGCCCGCGGCGATACGGTCGGGCCACGCCAGCGCCTGCGCGATCGGCGTGCGCATGTCCGGGTTTCCGAGTTGAGCGAGCACCGAGCCGTCGACGTACTCGACCAGCGAATGCACGATGCTCTGCGGATGAATGACGACGTCGATCGCGTCGGCCGGCAGGCCGAACAGCCAGCGCGCCTCGATCACTTCGAGACCCTTGTTCATCATCGTAGCCGAATCGACCGAGATCTTGCGGCCCATGCGCCACGTTGGATGCGCGCATGCCTGGTCGGGCGTGACCGCGGACAGCTCGCTGCGCGGTGTGTCGCGGAACGGACCGCCGGACGCGGTGAGCAGGATGCGCCGCACGCCGCGCGCTGCCTCGCCGCAGGTCCCGTCGGACGGCAGGCATTGGAAGATCGCGTTGTGCTCGCTGTCGATCGGCAGCAGCGTCGCGCCGCCGTCGCGCAAGGCGGCGATGAACAGCTTGCCGGCGAGCACCAGCGTTTCCTTGTTCGCAAGCAGGATGCGCTTGCCGCTCCTAGCCGCCGCAAGCGTCGGCTCGAGACCGGTGGCACCGACGATCGCCGCGATCACCGTGTCGGCTTCCGGGAGGGCCGCCATGGCGCACAGCCCATCGGGACCGGCGAGGACGCGGGTCGCCAGGCCCGCGCCGCGGAGGGCGGCTTCGAGCTCGCTGGCGGCGCCGGCATCGAGCATCGCGGCGTAGCGCGGCTTGAAGCGGCGCACGAGCTCGAACAGCGCCTTCCATTGCCGGTTCGCGGTCAGCGCCACCACCGCGAAATGCTCGGGATGCCGCTCGATCACGTCGAGCGCCGACGCGCCGATCGAGCCGGTGGCGCCGAGAATGGCGATGTTGCGCGCGGGTGCGATCATCGGAGCAGTTGCTGCGCGATCAGCGCAGCCGGCGGCATGGCCGCGGTCAACGCGTCGATCCGGTCGAGCACGCCGCCGTGGCCCGGCAGGATGGAGCCGCTGTCCTTGACGCCGCGCTGACGCTTCAGCTGCGACTCGAACAGATCGCCGATGATCGACAATCCCGTCAGCAGCAGGACGAGCGCGACCCAGATCGCCACCGCGAACGCGTCCAGCGGCCGCGTGTAGCCGGCCGCCGCCGCGAGCGGCAGCAGGAGCAACGCATAGATCGCCACCGCAACGAGCGCACCGTAGACGCCTTCCCAGGTCTTGCCGGGGCTGATCGACGGCGCGAGCTTCCTGCGGCCGAAGCGCCGGCCGGTCAAGTAGGCGGCGGTATCGGCAATCCACACGATCGCCATCATGGCCAGCAGCAGGCCGGGCGAGCGCGTCTGCAGTGCGACCACCGCCACCCAGGTCGCGATCAGCACCAGCCAGCCGACGATCGCCAGCACGGGCCGCGATGTCACGCGCCGGCCCGAGACGAGCCACGCCGGTGCGACCAGCAGCCAGAACACGGTCGCGGCGCCGCAGATCCAGGAAATCGTCGGCGCCGGCAAGCCGTGCTCGGCCGTGAAGCCTGCAGCGGGATCGAGCAGCAGGACGCAGCCGGTGAACAGCGTCGTGCCGACGAACAACAGCCAGCCGCGCCTCTCGAGCGCGGCGAGCTCCGCCCATTCGGTGGCGGCGACGACGACCACGGCGAGGGTCACCGCGCCCCAGGCGCGCGTCGGCAGTCCGAACAGCGCGGCGAGCGTCAGCGGAATCAGGACCAGCGCGGTGATGATGCGGGTTTTCAGCACCCGGGCTCAATCGCGAACCGCTTGCAGCTGCTCGCTGGTCCGGCCGAACCGGCGCTCGCGCTGCCGATACGAATCGATCGCCGCGCACAGCGCTCCGGCGTCGAAATCCGGCCACAGGAGGTCGGTGAAAAAGAATTCGGTGTACGCGAGCTGCCAGAGCAGGAAATTCGATATGCGCTGCTCGCCGCCGGTGCGTATGAACAGGTCCGGCTCGGGCGCGTAGGCCATCGACAGGTACGGTTCCAGCGCCTCGGGCGCGAAGCCGCGCGACGCGCTCGGCTCGGCCGCCAGCAGCTTCTGCACCGCCTGCGCCACGTCCCAGCGTCCGCCGTAATTGGCAGCGACCGTCAGCGTCAGGCGCGAATTGCCCGCAGTCACGGCCTCGCCCGCGGCGATCAGCTCGCGGATCCTCGGCTCGAACCGCGAGGTATCGCCGATCACCTTGAACCGTATATCGTTGTCGTCGAGCTTGGCGACTTCCTGTTCCAGCGCGCGCAGGAACAGCTGCATGAGGATCGAAACTTCGTCGGCGGGACGGCGCCAGTTCTCGCTCGAGAAGGCGAACAGCGTCAGGTACTCGACTCCCTGCTCGATGCAGCCGCGGACCGTCGCCCGCACCGCTTCCACGCCCTTGCGATGGCCGGCGACGCGGGGCAGCATGCGCTGCTTGGCCCAGCGACCATTGCCGTCCATGATGATGGCGATGTGCCGCGGGACGGCGCGCACTTCCGGGACGTCGCGAGTCGAGCTGGTAAACAAGGTTGCCAAGGTTGCGATCACACCGCCATCAGGTCGGCTTCCTTCGCGTGCAGCAGCTTGTCGACTTCGGCGATATACCGGTCGGTGAGCTTCTGCACGTCGTCCTGGGCGCGGCGCTCTTCGTCCTCGGCAACCGACTTCGCCTTGAGCAGGTCCTTCAGATGGCTGATCGCGTCGCGACGAATGTTGCGAACGGCCACGCGCGCATTCTCCGCTTCCCGGTGCACGACCTTGATCAGCTCCTTGCGCCGCTCCTCGGTAAGCGCCGGCATCGGGACCCGGATCAGGTCGCCGCTGGTCGCCGGATTGAGACCAAGGTCGGAATCGCGAATCGCCTTCTCGACCGGCTGCACCATCTTTTTTTCCCACGGCTGCACGGTGATCGTATGGGCATCGGCCAGGGTCACATTCGCGACCTGGTTGATCGGCATCGTCGTGCCGTAGTAGTCGACCTTGATGTGATCGAGCAGGCCGGTGTGCGCGCGGCCGGTCCTGACCTTGCCGAGGTCGGTCTTCAGGGCTTCGACCGACTTCTGCATTTTCTGTTCGGCGGCTTTCTTTACGTCAGCGATCATTGGGAGCTCCTTGCCGAATCGGTTGCACGCGGCCGGCGCCGTGTTGCGCGAATCCGCCCGATGGCGCGGCGCGCCGTCTCGTTGGCGGCCGCACGGACAACGGTGCTAGCAGTGCACCAGCGTGCCTTCGTCCTCGCCCATCACCACGCGCTTGAGCGCACCGGGCGCGAAAATGCTGAATACCTTGAGCAGCATATTCTGGTCGCGGCACAGCGCCAGCGCGGTGGCGTCCATCACCTTCAGGTTCTTGACGATCGCCTCGTCGAAAGTCAGCGTCGGATACCGCCGTGCCGATGGGTCCTTGTTCGGATCGGCGGTGTAGACGCCGTCGACCTTGGTGGCCTTGAGCACGATGTCGACACCCATCTCGCGGCCGCGCAGTGCGGCCGCGGTATCGGTGGTGAAGAACGGGTTGCCGGTGCCGGCGGCGAAGATGACGATCTTGTTCTCTTCCAGATAGCGCAAGGCTTTGCCGCGGATGTAGGGCTCGGCCACCTGTTCGATCGAGAGTGCGGACTGCACGCGCGACACGAGTCCGGCGCGGCGCATCGCGTCCTGCAGCGCCAGCGCGTTCATCAGCGTGGCCAGCATGCCCATGTAGTCGGCAGTCGCGCGATCCATGCCCGCGGCACCCGGCGCCACGCCGCGGAAGATGTTGCCGCCGCCGATCACGACCGCGACCTGCACACCCAGCCGGACGACCTCGCCTATTTCAGCGACGATGCGGTCGATGACCTCGCGATTGATGCCGTAGGGATCGTTTCCCATCAGCGCTTCGCCGGACAGCTTGAGCAGGATGCGCTTGTACGCCGGCTCGGTGCGCGGCAGCGGCGCCACGTTGGACACAGGCGCGATGTTTTGCGGTGTCATGGCAGGATCGTCCTCCGCAGTGATTGCTTCAGGCCTTCGCCATCGCCGCGACTTCCGCGGCGAAATCATCTTTCTTTCTCTCGATGCCCTCGCCGACGACATAGAGCGTGAAACCCTTGACCGTCGCGCCCTTCGACTTCAGATACTTTTCGACGGTCTGCTCGGCGTCCTTCGCGAACGGCTGGCCGAGCAAGGTGACCTCGGCCAGGTATTTGTTGATCCGGCCCTCGACCATCTTGGCCACGATGTCGGCCGGCTTGCCGGTCTCCGCCGCCTGCGCGCTGTAGATCGCGCGCTCCTTGTCGATCAGCTCGGCCGGGACCTGGTCGCGCGAAACGCACACCGGACGCACGTTGGCCACGCTCGCGGCGATATGCATCGCGACGTCCTTGCCGGTCTGCTCGTCGCCACCTTCGAGAGCCACCATCACGCCGATGCGGCCGCCGTGCAGGTATTGCGTCAGCCGGGCCGGCGTCGCAAGGCGGGAGAAGCGCCGCACCGAGATGTTCTCGCCGAGCTTTTGCACGAGCGCCTGCCGCGCCGATTCGACCGTGCCGCCTTCCATTGGAAGGGAGAGGAGCGCCGCGAGGTCGGGCGGATTCTTTTCCACCACGAGCGCGGCGAGCTTCTTCGCGAACGCGACGAAATCAGCATTGCGCGCGACAAAATCGGTCTCGCAGTTGAGCTCCACCAGCGCGCCGGTCTTGCCGTCGGCTGCGATCATCGCGCCGATCACGCCTTCCGCCGCAACGCGATCAGCCGCCTTGGACGCTTTCGCCCCGCTCTTGATCCTGAGCAGATCCTCTGCCTTCGAAAGATCGCCGCCGGCTTCCAGCAGCGCCTTCTTGCATTCCATCATGCCCAGGCCGGTACGCCCGCGCAGCTCCATCACCTTGCTCGCACTTACTTCCGCCATGCTTGTCCGCTCCACATCCTTCTGATCGTCGACCCGCAGATTGCCGATGCGCGGCCGGCGTGATGCTAAACAAAAGGGGGCGGCGCCCCCTTTGCTGAATGGTCAGGTCCTGGCTTCGTCGCCGGAAATCTCGACGAATTCCTCGGTCTGAACGATTTCCTGGATCACCTGGCTACGCCCTTCGAGAATCGCGTCGGCGACACCGCGGGCGTACAGTCGGATGGCCCGGCTCGAATCGTCATTGCCAGGAATGACGTAAGCGATTCCTTCGGGGGAATGATTGGTATCGACGACGCCGATAATCGGGATCGACAATTTGTTGGCCTCGGTCACCGCGATCTTCTTGTAGCCGACGTCGATGATGAACAGGGCGTCTGGCAGCGCGGTCATCTCCTTGATGCCACCGAGGCTGCGGTTGAGCTTGTCCATCTCCCGCTGCAGCGTCAGCGCTTCGCGCTTGCTCATCTTCTCGAAGGTACCGTCCAGCCCCATCGCCTCGAGGTCCTTGAGCCGCTTGATCGACGCCTTGACGGTCTTGAAGTTGGTCAGCATGCCGCCAAGCCAGCGATGGTCGACAAAAGGCATGCCGGCGCGCTGCGCCTCTTCGGCGACGATCTCCCGCGCCTGGCGCTTGGTTCCGACAAACAGGATGGTGCCGCGGTTGCTTGCCAGTTGGCGCACGTATTTCATCGCCTCCTGGTACATTGCCATCGTCTTTTCGAGATTTACGATGTGAATCTTGTTGCGCTGGCCGAAGATGAATTCGGCCATCTTCGGATTCCAGTAGCGGGTCTGGTGTCCGAAATGGACACCCGCTTCCAGCATTTGACGCATCGTGACCGACATTACTACACTCCTCTATCAGGGTTGAGCCTCGATCCGCGACTGGGCCCGTGTGCTGGGCACGACAGGCACCCTGATGGTGCGGATCTGCGAATTGCCTGGAGCTTGAAGTCGCGCCCTAAGGTCGCAATTTCCGGCAACGGTCTGCGTTGGCAGCAGTGCCAATCCAAG
>DATASF010000041.1:0-70229 GCA_036269335.1 Casimicrobiaceae bacterium | reverse complement strand
CCCGCGACGCGACGCCAGCCGAAGCCTTCCTTGAGCCACAGCGAGCCGATAAGCGCGGCGAAAAGGACCGAGGTCTCGCGCAATGCGGCCACCGCGGCGATCGGCGCACGCGTCATCGCCCAGAGCACGATGCCATAGGCGGCGAGGCTGCATGCGCCGCCGCCGAGGCCGACGCGCCAGCCCCGATGCAGGTATGCCCGTCCCGCCGCGCCGCGCCGCGTCAGCACCCAGGCGACGAACGGAATGCCTTCGAGAAAGATCAGCCAGCAGACATACGAAAGCGCGTTGCCCGATGACCGCGCGCCGGCGCCATCGACCAGCGTGTAGACGGCGATGATCGCAGCGTTCGCAAAGGCCCAGTAAGCGGCCGCGGGCGGGTGGCGGCGGCGGCCTCCGGTCTGTACGAACGCGATGCTGACGATGCCGAGCGAGATCAGCAGGATGCCGGCGGTCATTTGAATGCTCGGCAGCTCGCGCAGGAAAATGCTGCCCAGCACGGTGACGATCAGCGGCGCCGTGCCGCGCATCAACGGATAGGCGAACGAGAGGTCGCCGGTGCGATAGGCCTGGACCAGCGTCAGGTAGTAGCCGAAATGGATGGTTGCCGAAGCGGCGATGAATTTCCACGCCGCCGGGTCTGGCAAGGGCACGAAGGCCAGCAGCGCGAAGCTGCAGATCGACGAACCCGCCACGACGGCGGCGGTATCGAGCAGGACGTCGCCTCCGGTCGACGATTTCAGCAGCGCATTCCAGCCCGCATGCAGGAATCCGGCGGCGAGCACCGCCAGCGTTACACCGAGCGTGAGGTCCATCAGCCCTAGACGGCGTGCGGCTTGCGCTTCTGCCAGGCCGGCTTGTCGCCGGGGTCGGACGCCGAGGCATCGGGCGGTGACGCCGGCGACGGTTCCTTCAGCCGGGTCTTGGCCAGCACGCCGGCCTGCTCGAGGATCGGATAGGCGATCGAGCAGATGTGCGAGTTGATGCGCTTCAGATCGCTGATCAGGTCGAGGTGCAGCGACGAGGTCTCGATGCTCTGCGCGGTGTTGCTGGTCAGCCGCTCGATGTGCGAGCCGGCGTACGCGCGCTCGAGGTCGCGGAACATTACTTTTTCGGCGAGCAGCTGCTGCGCGCTGGACAGGTCGCCGTGCAGGAACACGCTCATGCCCAGCCGCAGGTTGGCGACCAGCCGGCCGTGCAGGTCGCAGATCTCCTGCATGCCCGCCGCCGAAAAGCTGCGGCCCTTCTCGATCTTCTTTTCCTCGACGTCCGTGATGACCCGCTCGATGATGTCTCCGACCTGCTCCATGTTGATCGTGAACGACACGATGTCGGTCCAGCGGCGTCCCTCTTTCTCCTCCAGTGCTTCGCGGCTGATCTGCGTCAGGTACAGCTTGATCGCCGTGTACAGCTCGTCGACGATGTCGTCCATCTTGCGCAGCCGCTCGGCGAGAACGCGATCGTTGGTCTTGAGCACCGTCAGCATGCCGGTCAGCATCTGCTCGATGACGTCGCCGATGCGCAGCGCCTCGCGGGCCGCGCAGCCGATCGCGAGGGCCGGGGTCGTCAGCGCCGAGGGATCGAGATAGCGCGGCTTCGCCGGGTCGTCGGCGTCGGGCTTGGCCGGCATCAGCCGCTCGGCGAGCAGCGCGATCTTTTCGGTGAAGAACAGGAACGCCACAGCGATCGTCACGTTGAACAGCAGATGGAAGTTCACGACCATCCGGCTTTCCACCGGATCGAGCGAAGCCAGCAGCGGTTCGATGTAGATCAGCAACGGCGCGATCGCCAGGCAACCGATCAGCTTGAACAGGAAGTTGCCCAGAGTGACGCGCCGCGCCTCGGGCGCCGAGCGCATCGTGTTGAGCATCGCCAGCACGCCGCTGCCCAGGTTGGCACCGAGGACCAGCGCCATCGCGACGTGGATGCCGATCACCTTCGACGCGGCCAGCGCCGCGGTCAGCAGCACGACCGCGAGGCTCGAATACGCCAGGATCGAGAATGTCGCCCCGACCAGCATGTCCAGCAGCACGTCGCCGGTCAGCGAACCGAAGATGACCTGCACGCCGGCGGCCTGGGTCAAGGGCTTCGCCGCGAGCACGATCAGCTGCAGCGCCATGATGATCAGGCCCAGCCCGATCAGGATGTGCCCGAAGCGTCCGGCCTTGGCATTTTCCCGCGTCAGGTACAGCAGCACGCCGACGAAGATCAGCAGCGGCGACAACCACGACAGGTCGAACGAAAACACCAGGACCATCAGGCTGGTGCCGACGTCGGCGCCTAGCATCACCGCCAGCGCCGGCGCTGTCGCGATCAGGCCCTGGCCGACGAAGGCCGCGACGATCAGCGCGGTCGCGGTGCTGCTCTGGATCAGCGCGGTGACGCCGAGCCCGGCGGCAAAGGCGGCGAAACGGCTCGACACGCTCTGCCGCAGCACGCGCCGCAGATCGCCGCCGTAGAGGCGCAGGATGCTGGCCCGGACGATATTGGTGCCCCAGACGAGCAGGGCAACACCGGCCAGCAGATTGAGCAGTACCTGCATCAGCCGCGGCGCCGCGCCGCCTCCATGATCTTTGCGAAATGTTCGAGCGGCGGCGTGACCACGCCGGCGATCTTGGCCGCGTCGTCCCACCGGCGCAAGGCGATCGCGCGCAAGGCACCGGGCTGCGCCGCAAACGCGGCGGCGGCCTTTTGGTCGTACGGTCCGCCCTGCAGGACGAGGCTGCGTTTCGAATCGGCCGACAGCGCGTCGTAATAGCCGGGCTCGGTAGCGCAGAGATAGCGCTTGGCGTCTACGTGGAGCCTGATCGGCTCCAGGACCTGGTCGTCGAACAGCGGCCGCAGAAACGGCAGCGCCGCGTATTGGTGGACGTCGTCGATGCCGCGCGCGGTTGGTGTGTCTCCCTGGTCGTTGAGCAGGTGGCCGAGGTCGTGCAGGAGTGCCGCCGTCACCAGCGCCGCATCGGCGCCGGCACACTCGGCCGAATGCGCGGTCTGCAACGCGTGCTCGAGCTGCGTGACCGGCTCGCCGGCGTACATGCGTCCGCCGCCGCGATCGAACAGCGCGCCGATATCGGGCAAGGTCAGCGCCACGGCCCGGTCCATCGCGATCGGCGCCGCCTTACCATGGCAGCGAGTACGTCTTGACGTTGGTAAAGCTTTTCATCGCTTCCTGCACGCCTTCCTTGTAGCCGAGCCCGGAATCTTTGATGCCGCCGAAAGGGGTAAGTTCGAGACGGTAGCCGGGTACCTCGCGCACGTTGACGCTGCCGACGTTGAGCTCGGACACCAGGCGCGTGATGTAGTCGAGCCGGTTCGTGCACACCGCCGAAGACAATCCGTAGTCGGTCGAATTGGCGATCGCGATCGCCTGGTCGATGGTGTCGAAGCGGATCACCGGCGACACCGGCCCGAACGTCTCGTATTTCACCACCGGCATGTCGGGGGTCACCCGGTCGAGGACCGTCGGCGAATACAGCGCGCCGCGGCGGACGTTGCCGTAGAGCAAGCTCGCGCCGCGTGCGACCGCGTCGTCGACCTTGCCCTCGAACGACTTCGCCGCCGCCTCGTCTATCACCGTGCCCATGTCGGTTGCCGGGTCCATCGGGTCGCCGTACTTGACGGCCCGCGTCTTCTCCAGCAGAAGCTCGACGAACCGGTCGGCAACCGACTGCTGGACGAGCATGCGCTTGATCGCCGTGCAGCGCTGGCCCGAGTTCTTGTACGAGCCCGCGGCGGCCAGGGCCGCGGCTTCGTCGATGTCGGCGTCTTCCATGATGATCAGCGGGTCGTTGCCGCCGAGCTCCAGTACCTGGCGCTTGTAGACGGCCTTCGCCGCGATGTACTTGCCGACCGCGATGCCGCCGGTGAACGTCACCAGGTCGACGTCGGGATGGGTCAGCATCTCGTTGGCGATCTCCTTCGGATCGCCGGTCACCACCGAAAACATCGGAGGCGGCAATCCGGCTTCGTACAGGATGTCGGCCAGCAAGAGGGCGGAAAGCGGCGTCTTTTCGGTCGGCTTCAGCACCATGCGATTGTTGGTGGCGATCGCGGGAGCGACCTTGTGCGCGACCTGGTTCAGCGGATGGTTGAACGGCGTGATCGCGGATATCACGCCCAGCAGCGGCTCGCGCAGCGTGTAGACCTTGCGCCGCTTGCCGTGCGGCGTCAAATCGCAGGAAAAGATCTGGCCGTCGTCGGACAGCGCCGCATTGCCTGCGAACACGAATACGTCGCAGGCGCGGCCGACCTCGTACAGCGAGTCCTTTTTGCAGATACCGCACTCGGCGGTGATCAGGTCGGACAACTCGTCGGTCCGGCCGCGGATGATTTCGGCGGCGCGGTGCAGGATGCGCGAGCGCTCGAAGCGCGTGAGCACGGGACGATAAGCGCGCGCGATCGCGAAGGCACGGCGCACGTCGTCGACGGTCGCCTTGGGCACGGTGCCGACGACCGCTCCCGTGTACGGGTTGCGCACCTCGATGATCCTGTCGCGAGTGACCCGATCGCCGGCGATGCGCATCGATTCGTGGCGTATGTCGGGGGCGTTCATGATGCGGCGCGCTTCACGATCAATTCACATGGTTGAGCGCGAGATCGAACACGTCGAAATTGCGCAGCCGCCGGCCCGGGTCGACATTGCGCAACACGCGGTTGAACAGCAGCGGCACGCGCTGCTCGGAAATCCCGCCGTGCGAGCGCAGCGGCGCGTCCAGCCCGGACAGGTCGTGCCGCGCCGGCGTCGTGCCGAGCACGAAGAGGCGCTCGGAAGTGATCACGATGTCGCCCAGGCGATCGGGCGGCAGTTCGAAGCGGGCGGCAGCCGCGGCGCGCGACAGCACGGTCTCGATGCCGGACACCGCAGCCAGCCGCGCGCAGATGTCGGCGACGTCGGCTCCGGCGGGCAGATAACAGGTGGCAAACGAGCCCAGCGAGCCGTGGTGCGCGACATAAGGATCGGTGATCGGCAGGATGACGCGCGCCGTTGCCGCGCCGAGCATGCGGTCGAACCAGTCCTGCAGGAATATGATCTGCGGCTTTCCGCCGGCATCGGTCTTGGCGTTCATGCCGTGATCGGCGGTCAGCGCGATCGTCGCGCCCAGCGAGTCCAGCTGCGCCAGGTAATTGTTCATCATCCCGTAGAACGCGTTGGCTGCCGGCGTGCCGGGTGCGTGCTTGTGCTGAACGTAGTCGGTGGTCGAAAGATACATGATGGCCGGCCGGTCCCGCTTCAGCAGCTCGACACCGGCGGCGAATACGAATTCGGACAGATCGGCGCTGTATACCGAGGGCAGCGGCCTGCCGACAATGGCCAGGACGTCGCTGACGCCGTGCTCGGCATCATTCGCCTGGTCGGCCTTTTCGGCGGAGAAGCAGATGCCGCGCATGCCGCTGCCGAGCAGCGTCCGCAGCTTGTCCTTGGCTGTCACTACCGCGACCTTGGCGCCCGTGTGCGAAAACCGGGCCAGTATCGTCTCGGCGCGCAGATAGCGCGCATCGTTCATCATCACTTCCCGCCCGGTTTCGCGGTCGAAGAAGAAGTTGCCGCAGATGCCGTGCACCGAGGGCGGCGCTCCGGTGACGATCGAAAGATTGTTCGGGTTGGTGAAGCTCGGCACCACGCAATCGCCCAGCAGCGAGGTTCCGCGGTCGCACATGCGGCGCAAAAACGGCGCCGAGCCGGCTTCGATCGCCTGCGTGATGTAATCGGGCTCGCAGCCGTCGATGCACAGGACGACCAGCGGTTGCTCGGGCGCGCGGTAGGTGCGGCCGTTGACGGCAACCGAAGACAGGCCGGGCGCGCTCATTTGTCGCTGGCGGGGCGCGTCGAGCGGGCCGCGGCCGGCTTGTCGCTCGCGGCGTAGAGGCGATGCATGCGCTCGCGGCTTGCCATCACGTGGTCGTACAAGGCGCGCCCGGCCGCGGCCACCTTGCCGGCGGCGATCTGATCGACGATGTCGCGGTGCTCGCGTGTCGAGACAGTGAGCGTGTCGCCTTGCGCCAGCGTGGCCCGACGGAACAGGCGCAGCTCGTTGGCCAGGCGCCGATAGGTAACCAGCAGCTTGGCGTTGCCGGCCAGCGTGACCAGCCGGTCGTGGAAGTCGAGGTTCGCCGCAAGATAGCCGTCGACGTCGTTGCGCGCCGTGGCCTTTTCCATTCGGGCGATGTCGCCGCGCAGCGCGCGCACGGCTTCGGCGCTGGCGGTCGCGGCCACCCTGCGGCCGACGAAGTCGTCGAGCACGGCGCGAAGCTCATAGATGTCGTCGGCCTCGTCGAGCGGAATCTGGCGCACGTAGACGCCGCGGTTCTTTTCCAGACGGACGAGGCCGGATTCCTCGAGGGCGCGAAATGCCTCGCGCACGGGTCCGCGCGAAACGCCCAGCGACTTGGCGAGCAAGGCCTCGTTGAGCTTGGAGCCGGGTACCAGGTCTCCAGCCAGGATCATCCGCTCGAGCTCCCGCTGCACCAGTCCCGGCAACGAGTTCGATTGCAGCAGGATGATCGACGCACCGACGCCGGTGCCGGGCGGAAGGCCGCCCTGGCTCGAGCGTCCGTCGCCCCCGGGCCGCCCGCGAGACTTGGCGGTGCCAGTCGCGCGCGCGCCGTTGGGTTTGAGCAATTTCAGCACGCTTGCATTACATGCCTGTTGCTGTAGATTGTCAACAATCTGCAATAGTCGCATAGTATTGCTGGACCGGCGCGTCGCGGGCCGGACCGCAGCCGCAGCGTGCGACAATCATCGTTTGCGCACCGCGTGCGGCACGCGTAGGATTTTCCGGTCGTCTTTCATTCTTGGGGAGGCACAATGCAATTCGCGGCATGCAAGTCCAGGTGGCACAAGCTTGCGCTCTTCGCACTCGCCGGCGCGATCGGCTGGTCGTTTCCGGCGCTGGCGCAAAAGACCGAGCTGCTGGTATACACCGCGCTCGAAACCGATCAGATCAAGGCATACGAGGACGCATTCACCAAGGCGAATCCGGACGTCGGCATCAAATGGGTGCGTGATTCGACCGGCGTCATCACCGCCAAGCTCCTCGCCGAAAAAGCCAATCCGCAAGCCGACATGGTCGTCGGCGTCTCGGCGTCGAGCATGGCCGTGTTCGCCAACGAAGGCATGCTGCAAGGCTATGCGCCGAAGGGGCTCGATCGCATTGTCCCCGCGTATCGCGATCCGAAGAATCCGCCGGAGTGGGTCGGCATGGATGTGTACGGCGCCGCGCTGTGCTTCAACACCGTCGAGGCGGCGAAGCTCGGCTTGCCGAAACCTGAAACCTGGAAGGACCTGACCAAGCCGGTCTACAAGGGCAAGATCGTGATGCCCAATCCGGCATCGTCAGGCACCGGATTCCTCGACGTCGCCGGCTGGCTGCAGATGTGGGGCGACGCCGATGGCTACAAATACATGGACGCGCTGCACGAGAACATCGCGCACTACACGCATTCGGGCTCGAAGCCCTGCCGCGAGGCCGGCGCCGGCGAATTCCCGATCGGTGTGTCGTTCGAATATCGCGCCGTGACGACCAAGAAATCCGGTGCGCCGATCGACATCATCTTTCCGACTGAGGGTCTCGGCTGGGACCTCGAGGCGTCGGGCATCCTGAAGACGACCAAAAAAGTCGAGGCCGCGCGCAAGCTAATGGACTGGCTGGCCACGCCGGGCGCGATGGAATTGTTCTCGAAGAACTTCGCGGTCGTCGCGATTCCCGGGATCGCCAAGCCGCTGGACTTCGTTCCGGCCGACTACGAGAAGCGCCTGGTGAAGAACGACTTTGCCTGGGAGGCGAAGAATCGCGACAAGATTCTCGCCGAGTGGACCAAGCGCTACGACGGCAAGTCGGAACCCAAGTAAGCGCCTGAGTAACGCGCCCTGTCAGGGGGCGCGCTCAGGACAGGTCCTGGTTCGCGTGACCGGCCGGTGGCTCGGGCCGGATCGCGCGCGGGATGGAGACGAGCGCCGTGCCGGAATCCGCCGCAGCGAACGAGCCGTACCTGAAGCTCGAGGGCATCCGCAAGACCTTCGGCTCGTTCACCGCGCTGAAGGACGTCGCGCTGGCCGTCGCCAACGGCGAGCTGATCACCTTCCTGGGACCGTCGGGCTGCGGCAAGACGACACTGCTGAGGATCATCGCCGGGCTGGAGACGCAGGACGCCGGGACGATCGTCCAGGGCAAGCGCAATATTTCGCGCCTGCCGGCGATGAAGCGCGATTACGGCATCGTATTCCAGTCGTACGCGCTGTTTCCGAATCTGACGATCTTCGACAACGTCTCTTACGGGCTGGTTAACCGGCGCAAAGGCCGCGCCGAAATCCGCCGCCGCGTCGCCGAGCTGCTGACCCTGGTCGGTCTGGCCGACGCCGGATCCAAGTATCCGGGGCAACTTTCCGGCGGCCAGCAGCAGCGGATCGCGCTCGCCCGGGCGCTCGCCACGTCGCCGGGGCTGCTGCTGCTCGACGAGCCGCTGTCGGCCCTCGACGCGCTGGAGCGGTTGCGCTTGCGCGGCGAAATCCGGGCGCTGCAGCAGCGGCTGGGCGTGACGACGATCATGGTGACGCACGACCAGGAAGAAGCGCTGTCGATGGCCGACCGTGTCGTCGTGATGAATCACGGCGTCATCGAGCAAGTCGGGACTCCGCAGCAGATCTATCGCGAGCCAGCTTCGGCATTCGTCGCCGATTTCGTCGGCAAGGTCAACGTCATCAGCGCGGTGGCCGAGGGCGGCGGGCGCTTTCGCGTCGGCGAGCTGATGCTGACCGGAGCGATCGGCGCTGCAACCATCGCGCCGGGCACGCGAGTCAGGCTGTATCTGCGGCCCGAGGATGTCATGATCGACGGGGCCGCGGCGGCGAACGCAAACGCCGCACCGGCGACGGTGACCAAGATCGAGTTTCTAGGCGCGTTCTGCCATGTCACTGTGGTGGTCGCGGGCGCCGAAGACCAGCCGCTGCTGGTCAATATTTCGCGGCACAGCATCGACCAGATGAATCTCGTCGAAGGCTCGCCGCTGCAGGTCGGGCTCCCGGCCGACTGCATGAGGCTGCTCAGTTGAGGCGAAGGCCATGACCGCGGCCGTCGCCGCGCCGCGGCGGCTTGCCGCTGCCGCGCGCATCAAGGCGCGAGCGCACTGGCAGGACCGTCTTGCCCAGGGCCTGCTGATCGCGGTATGCGGTTTCCTGGTCGTCTTCCTGCTCGCGCCGCTGGCGATGCTGCTGGTCAAGAGCTTTCAGGACAGGAACGGTGTCTTCGTCGGCCTGCGGCAGTTCCAGGAGTACTTCCAGACGCCGGCGCTGCGGCAGTCGATCATGCACACGCTCGCCGTCGCCGGGACGGTCACGGCGGTGACGATTCCGCTGGCGTTCACGTTCGCCTACGCGTTGACGCGCAGCTGCACACCACTGAAGGGGACGCTGCGCGTGATCGCGCTGACGCCGATTCTCGCGCCGTCACTGCTGGCCGCGATTTCGTTCGTGCAATGGTTCGGCACGCAAGGCCTGCTCAAGTGGATGCTGGCGGGCGCATCGATCTACGGCCCGATCGGCATCATCATCAGCTCGATCTACGCGGTCTTTCCGCATGCGCTGATGATCATACTGACGGCGCTGCTGCTGTCCGACGGGCGCCTGTACGAGGCCGCCGAATCGCTCGGCACGCCGACCTTGCGCAAGTTCTTCACGATCACGCTGCCCGGCGCCAAATACGGCTTGATCAGCGCGGCGATGGTCGTTTTCTCGTACACGGTCAGCGATTTCGGCATTCCCAAGGTGATCGGCGGCAACTTCAACGTGCTGGCGCTCGACATTTTCAAGCAGGTGATCGGACAGCAGAACTTCAACAAAGGCGCGGTCGTCAGTATCGTGTTGCTGGTGCCGGTCCTCGTTGCCTTCGTCGTCGACTGGATGATGCAGGGCAGGCAACAGGCGCAATTCTCGTCACGCGCCGTGGCCTATGTTCCCAAACCCAGGCGCTGGTTCGACATGCTGATGTTCGCCTATTGCCTGTTCGTCTGCGCTCTTCTGCTGGCTGTGCTCGGCATGGCGGTGTACACGTCGTTCATCAAGCTGTGGCCGTACGACAAATCGTTCAGCCTCAACCACTACACGTTCGGCCTGGTCGACGCGGGCGTCATCTCCTCGTTCTTCAACAGCCTGCGGATGGCGGTGCTGACCGCGGTGTTCGGCACGATGCTGATCTTCGGCGGGGCTTACCTGCTGGAGAAGACGCGCGGCGTGCCCGGGCTCCGCGCCGTGATCCGCATGCTCGCCGCGATTCCGATGGGTGTCCCGGGCATGGTGCTGGGCCTCGGCTACATCTTCTTCTTCAACCATCCGGACAACCCGCTGAACGGCCTCTACCACGGCATGACGATCCTGGTCATCGTCACGATCATCCACTACTACACGTCGAGCCACTTGACGGCGGTGACCGCGCTGAAGGCGCTCGACAACGAGTTCGAGGCGGTGTCGGCGTCGCTGAAGGTGCCGTTCTACAAGACGTTCTTCCGCGTCACCGTGCCGGTATGCCTGCCGGCGATACTGGACATCGGCCGCTATCTGTTCGTCAACGCGATGGTGACGATCTCCGCGGTCGTCTTCCTCTATTCCCCCGACACGCAGCTGGCGTCGCTGACGATACTGACCCTGGACGATGCCGGTGAAATCGGTGCGGCGGCGGCGATGGCGACCTTGATCGTGGCCGCCTCCACCACGGTCTGTGTGCTCTACGCGGTCGTCACGCGCCTGCTGCTGGCGCAAACGCAGGCGTGGCGCCGGCCGGTCAGAGCATGATTTTTTAGAGGACCAATGAGATGAGCAACACCGATCGTGATCCGATACTGCTGACGCCCGGCCCGCTGACCACCTCGCTCGCCACCAAGGCGGCGATGCTGCGCGACTGGGGCTCGTGGGATGCAAGCTTCAACGCGGTGACCGCAAGAGTGCGCGCACGGCTGACCGCGATCGTCAGCGGCGAAGGCACGCATGTCTGCGTGCCGATGCAGGGCAGCGGCACGTTCTCGGTCGAAGCCGCGGTCAACACGCTGGTGCCGCGCAACGGCGGACATCTGCTGGTCCTGATCAACGGTGCCTACGGCCGGCGGCTCGCCCGCCTGACCGAGATGATGGGGCGCAGGCTCACCGTATTCGAAACCGCCGAGGATGTGCCGACCACCGCCGCCGATGTCGCCAGGAAGCTCGACGCCGATCCGTCAATCAGCCACGTCGGCCTGATCCACTGCGAAACATCGACCGGAATCCTGAATCCGCTGCCCGAGATCGCCGAAGCGGTCGCGCAGCGGGGTCGGAAACTGATCATCGACGCGATGAGCTCGTTCGGCGCGATTCCGATCGACGCCGGCGCGGTCCCGTTCGACGCGCTTATCGCCGCGTCCGGCAAGTGCATCGAAGGCCCGCCGGGGATGGGCTTCGTATTCGCGCGCAAAACCGCGCTCGAGCAATGCGCTGGCAACTCCACATCGCTGTCGCTCGATCTGTACGACCAGTGGACGTACATGGAAAAGACGACGCAGTGGCGGTACACGCCGCCGACGCACGTCGTCGTGGCCCTGGATGCCGCGCTCGAGCAATACCTCGCGGCCGGAGGGCAACCGGCGCGGCTCGCGCGCTATGCGGCCAACTGCGAGAT
The DNA here is from genome assembly GCA_036269335.1 of Casimicrobiaceae bacterium. Taxonomy (GTDB): domain Bacteria; phylum Pseudomonadota; class Gammaproteobacteria; order Burkholderiales; family Casimicrobiaceae; genus PALSA-1003. The sequence continues at coordinate 58,590 of DATASF010000041.1, read as the reverse complement.
GCTGATCGAGGGGATGAAGGAGATGGGATTCCGGCCGTTCCTCGATGCGCGCATCCAGGCACCGATCATCGTCACCTTCCATGCGCCGGCGGATACGCGCTACGCGTTCAAGGCGTTCTACGACAAGGTGCGAGACAAGGGTTTCATCCTCTATCCGGGCAAGCTGACGCAGCTCGAAACGTTTCGGGTCGGCTGCATCGGCGCGATCGGACCCGACGAGATGCGCCACGCGGTCAACGCCATACGCGATGCGCTGGCGGAGCTTGGTATCCGCCAGATCGCGCCGGCCGCGGTCAGGGCCGCGTAAGCCGGAAGGGCGCGCCGGCCGGCCAGGCGCCGCGGCCGCCGTTCGCCGGCACAGGCTCGAGTATCGCGTGCCGGAATGCCGATAGCGCGCGAACCGTGGGCGAATCCGGCCCCAGTGCGCCGAGGCGAAGCAGGCAGTCGAGGATAACCATGCTCGCGTCCACCGTGACCGCGTCATCGCCCTCGTCGACGGCGATCAGCTCCGCCGCGGCGGACAGCAGCAGCTTCCGGTGCTCGACCGCCTCGCCGTCCTGATTCACCGGCGTGAAATCGGCATCGAGCACGAGATCATAGACGAACACGGTTTCGCGCTGCAGGCCCTGCGGCTGCGGCCGGCAGATATCGATGCTGCCTTGCGGTCGCGCCCGCGCGGCCGCGTGGGCCGGGATGCCGGCTTCCTCCCACGCCTCCTTGCGCAGCGTGTCGAGAACGCCGAAGCCGGTCGCGATGCCGCCGCCGACCAGATTGTCGAGCAGGCCGGGATCGATCGCCTTGGTCGGGCTGCGCCGCGCCAGCCACATGGCCAGGCCGTTGCCGCCATCCACCAGCCCGTTGACGTGCACGGCGTAGGTGCGAATGCCGAAATAGCGCGCCGCGGCGCGCTCGATATTGACCAGCGGCACGCCGCCGAATTCGGTCGCGACGGCATATCGCTCGTCGCGCCAGGCCGAGAGGAGCCCCTCGCCGGCGAGCACGCGAGCGACCTTTTCGACGGCGGCGGTACGCGCGCCGCAGTCCGCGAGCGTCGGCGCGAGTCGCAGCTCGCCGGCGCCGCGGTCGAACACCGAATCGAAGGCCGACAGGCGCGCGGCGCGCGCCGGGTCGAGCCAGCCCACGGTGTGCCCGTCGACGCGGAACGCGACAAACTCGCCTTGCGGTGGCGCAAGCGCCAGCGCGAGCCGCGCGTGGATCGCGGGTACAATGCCGTCGGCCCTCATTCGGCGATTGTATCCTTCGTCTTCGTTCGTGCCTTCCGACGTACTCGCGCTGTTCGATCTCGATCACACGCTGCTCGCGCTCGACAGCGACGAGGCCTGGGTGGAATACCTGATTGCCGAAGGCGCGCTCGACCGCGCCGTGTTCGAGCGGGCCAACGTCGCGATCGTCGATCGCTACCGGCGCGGCGAAGCCGGCGTGCTCGAGTTCACCGAGTTCTACCTGGCAACGCTCAAAGGCCGCGATCCCACACAATTGAACGCCTGGCGCGACGACTATCTGGCGCGTGTGATAAAGCCCGCGATCCCGGCGGCGGCGCGTGCGCTGGTCGAGCCGCATCGCCGTGCGGGCGACCTGTTGGTGCTGACGACGGCGACCAGCCGCTTCGTGACCGCCCCGATCGCCGCCGAGCTGGGTTTCGAGCACCTGATCGCGACCGAGCCCGAAACGGTCGCGGGCCGCTACACCGGCAAGGTATCGGGGACGCCGAACATGCGCGAGGGCAAGATCGTTCGCCTCGAGGCGTGGCTGGCGCAACGGCGGCAGCGCCTTGCTGATTTTCGCGAAAGCTGGTTCTACAGCGATTCGCGCAACGACATCCCGCTGCTCGAGCGGGTCACGCATCCGGTCGCGGTCAATCCCGATCCGGCACTGGCAGCGCTCGCCCGCGACAGGGCCTGGCCGGTGGTGGAAATCCGGTAAGATTCGCGACTTTGCACTGCTACCCGACACGGCGATGAGCGCACGCATGCTCGACGGCAAGGCGCTGGCCGCGCGTTTGAACGCGGATTTGAGCGAGCGCGTCGCGTCGCGCGTCGCGCAGGGCAAGACGAGGCCCGGTCTCGCCGTCGTGCTGGTCGGCGAAAATGCGGCTTCGCAGATCTATGTGCGCAACAAGCGCAAATTCACCGAAGCCGCGAACATGCTGTCGTTTTCGCACGACCTGCCGGCGGGCACGTCGGAAGCCGAGCTGCTGGCGCTGATCGACCAGCTGAATGCGGACCCTGCCGTGCACGGGATCCTGGTCCAGCTGCCGCTGCCCAAGCAGATCGATCCGGAGCGAGTGACCGAGCGCATCGACCCGCGCAAGGACGTCGACGGCTTTCACCCTTACAACATCGGGAGGCTGGTGCTGAAGCGCCCGGTCCTGCGTCCGTGCACACCGTACGGGTGCATGCGGTTGCTGGCCGAAACCGGCGAAGACCTGGTCGGAAAATATGCGGTGATCATCGGGCAATCGAACATCGTCGGCCGGCCGATGGCGCTGGAGCTCCTGATGGCCCGCTGCACGGTGACGGTCTGCCATTCGGCGACGCGCGATTTGCCGGGCATCGTTCGTCAGGCCGATGTGCTGGTCGTCGCGGTCGGCAAACCCTATTTCGTCGCCGGCGACTGGATCAAGCCGGGCGCCATCGTCATCGATGTCGGCATGAACCGGAATGCCGAAGGCCGGCTCTGCGGTGACGTCGATACCGCGGCTGCCGATCGCGCAGGGTGGATCACGCCGGTGCCCGGCGGCGTCGGGCCGATGACCATCGCGATGCTGCTGGCGAATACGTTCAAGGCCGCGGAGCTGCAGGACCAGACCTGAAGCGTCGCGGCTTTGGCGCTTGACCTTATTTCGGCGGTGGCCCGGGGAACTGCACGTACGGCTGCTTGGGCTCCTGGTCGGGCGGCAGATACGCCGGGGCATCAGTCCCGGCGGGACCGAGAGAACGAATGTAGCGATAGACGGCACGCAAGTCAGCGTCGGTCATTGCGCGAAGGTTGAACCACGGCATAGGCGGCCGCATTTCCTCGGATTTCACGACGTACAACCACTCCGGTTCAGCCACCTTCTGCATGTACAGGCGCAGATTGACCGGATAGGTCGTGCCCCAGGGACCGCGCCAGCCGAGCCGATCGCCGACCAGCCAGTCCTTTTCGTCCACCTTGCCCCCGGTCGCCGCGTACCCGGGCGTGTGGCAGTCGTTGCATCCGCCAATCTGCACGAGGTACTTGCCGCGATCGACGTCCTTGCTCGCGGCTGACTGCGACTTCGGAGGATCGGCCGCGTGCACCGCGCACGCGAAGGCGGACAATACGGCGAAACCGACGGTAGAGCGGGTAAGACGGCTCATTGCGCTTTCCTCAGGTAGTCGCTGGAACGAGCGGATTCTATCGCAAGCACGGACGCAGAAGTCCCGCCACAGCCATCAGGCGCCGCGCAGATGCCACGCCTTGGGGCGCGTGAAGGTCTGGATGCCGTAGGTCGACAGTGTCAGTCCGATGCCGGAATGACCGACGCCGGACCAGGGCAGCCGGGGACTTACGCGGTCGCAGCAGTTCCAGTACACCGATCCCGATCTTATCTTCGCCAGGATTCGCCGCGCCCGCTTTTCGTCCGGCGTGTAGACGCCAGCCGTGAGGCCATACTCGCTGTCGTTCATCATCAGCACCGCCTCGGAGTCGTCCTTGACGTTCTGGATGCCGATGACGGGCCCGAAGCTCTCATCCCGCATCAGGCTCATCCGGTGGTCGACATCGGTCAGCACGGTTGGCTCGAACCAGTTGCCGTTGCGTTTGATGATCTTGCCGCCGGTCAACAAGGTTGCGCCACGCCGCTTGGCGTCGATCACCTGCTTCTCCAGCACGTCGAGCTGCGCCCGGCGGGTGATCGGTCCGATGTAGGTCTTGTCGTCGAGCGGGTCGCCGATCCGGTAGCCTTCGACTTCGGCGACAAAGGCTTCGACAAAAGCGTCGTGGACGCTTTCGTGCACGTAGATGCGCTCGACCGAGCAGCACGACTGCCCGGTATTGTAGAACGCGCCGTCGGCGATGCCGGCGGCCGCGCTCTTGGCGTCGACGTCGTCGCATACATAAACGGGGTCCTTGCCGCCGAGCTCGAGCTGGACCTTGATCATGCGGCGGCCGGCTGCCGCGCCGATCTTGGTGCCCGTCGCGTACGAGCCAGTGAAGAAGACGCCATCGACCGGCTGCCGCAGCAGCGCCGCACCGGTCGCGCCGCCGCCGAACACGGGAACGAAGACGTCCTCCGGCACGCCGGATTCGTGCATCAGTTCGGCGATATGCCTGCCCGTCAGCGTGGCGAATTCCGAAGGCTTGTACAGCACCGCGTTGCCGGCCAGCAGCGCTGGCACGAAAACATTGGCGCCGACGAAATACGGATAGTTCCACGCTGAGATATTGGCGACCACGCCGAGCGGCTCGTGCGAGATCCGCTCCTCGAGGTTCTGCTTGATGTCGGCGAAGACCTTCTCCTCGCGCAGCACGCCCGCGGCCTCGGCCAGGAAGAAGTCCAGGCGCGGCAACAGGCCGTTGAGCTCGTTTCTCGATTGGCGGATCGGCTTGCCGACCTCGAGCGTCAGCGTGCGCGCCAGCGTTTCCTGCATGGAGGCGATGCGCTCGCGAAAGGCCCGTATCGCGTCGAGCCGTTTTTTCAGCGGCAGCGCCGCCCAGTCGCCTTGCGCGGCACGCGCCCGATCGTATTTCCTTCGCACCGCGCTGCTACGGTCTTCCTCGATGTCGGCGATCGGCTCGCCGGTCGCCGGATTGGTGATTTTCACCGGGAGCTTTCGATCAATGCCTGGCGCGCGCCAGGAAATCATCGAGGATCGGCGTGTCGTCGAGCAGGCTGGGATCGCCCGGATCGTGGAACTCCGGATGCCATTGCACGCCGAAGACGTACGAAGGGCCGGACCAGCGCAGCGCCTCGACCACGCGGTCGGGCTCGGACCAGGCCTCGACGACCAGGTTCTTTCCCAGGTCCTTGGCCGCCTGATGATGGACCGAATTGGTCTTGGCCGTCGCGCGGCCGGGATAGAGCGCCGCGAGTCCGCTGCCCGGGACGATCGCGGTCCGGTGGAAGTTGGCGGCGTAGACGTCCCAGTTGCGGTGCTCGAGCGCCCCCGGGCGCTGCGTGGCGATGTCCTGGTACAGCGTGCCTCCGTGCGCGACGTTGATGATCTGGGCGCCGCGGCACACACCGAGCACCGGTTTGCCTTGGGCGACGAAGGCGTTGAGCAAAGCGATCTCGTAATCGTCGCGCACGCGGTCGCCGTTCCACTCGGGGCGCAGTGCCGCTTCGCCGTAGGATGCCGGGCAGACGTCGGACCCTCCCATCAGCAGCAGGGCGTCTAGCTCGCGCGCGTAATCGTCGACCGTCACCGCGCTGCCGGCGCGCCGCGTCGAGCCGTCGGGCGATGGGATCATCAGTGCGAGCGCGTCGCGCTGCATCACCCAGTGCGCCATGTTCTGTTCGATGTATTGCAAGGTCATGCCCTTGAACAGCCCACGCTTCGGGTCGGCGTGGAAAAAACAGGCGGAAATGCCGACTTTCAGCATAGGCGGCGCGCACCTTCAGCGCGCATCGAAAGCGAGCCGACGCTCACATCGCCTCGGCGAAGATCCGCTCGAAGTCGGCGCGCGTGCACTTGCGGGGATTGGTCTGGTGGCAGGTGTCGTTGATCGCAACATCGACGAGCGCCGGGATGTCGGCCCTGGTCACCGGCCGCCTGGCTGCGTGTCCGGAGAGCGTGGCGGGAATGCCGAGGTCGCGCTTCAAGGCGGCCAGCCAGTCGATGAAGGCCTGCGCCGCGGCCTCCGGCGGGGCGCCGGCCGCGCCGGCGCCGACGACGTGGGCGAGCTCGGCCATTTTCGCGGTGGCGCTTGTGAGGTTGAAGCGCATCACATGGTCGATCATGATGCCGTTGGCGAGCCCATGGTGCAGATCGGCGACCGTCGACAGCGCATGCGCGCACGAGTGCACGGCACCCAGGTCCTTCTGAAACGCGATCGCGCCCATCATCGAGCTCATCAACATGTCGGATCGCGCCTGCAGGTTGTGCGGCTCGCGGACCGCGATGCGCAGCGACCGGGCCGCGATGCGGGCGCCTTCGAGCGCAATGCCGTCGCACAGCGGGTGGTAGGCGGGCGACAGGTACGACTCGACGTTATGGGTCAGCGCGTCCATGCCGGTCGCCGCTGTGATCGCCGGCGGCAGATCGAGAGTCAGCTCGGGATCGGCGAACACCGCCTTGGCCAGCAGCCGCGGCGAAAAGATGATCTTCTTGATGTGCGTCGCATCGTCCGATATGACGCTCGACCGGCCGACCTCGGAGCCGGTGCCCGCGGTCGTCGGCAACGCGATGAAATAAGGCAACTCGTGCTCGATCGGCCGGACTTGGGGGTGATCCCAGGCGTACTCGAGCACGTCGCCGCTGTGCACCGCCATTAGCGCGATCGCCTTGGCGACGTCGAGCGCAGCGCCTCCGCCCAGCCCGATGATCGAATCGCCACGGTGCTTGCGGAATGCCGCGACGCCGCCCGTAACCTGGCTTTTCACCGGATTGCCCCAGATGTCGGAATACACGGCGACGTCGAGCCGATGCAGGTCGGCGACGAACTTTCCAAGCAGCGGCAGCGGCGCGATGCCGCGGTCGGTCACGATCAGCGGGCGCTCGAGCCCTTGCGCGGACAGGTGCTCGGCGACGAGCTTGCGCGCGCCGGCACCGAAGTAAATCGCCGTCGGGAAGGCAAAACGCTCGATCGTCATTTCGCGGCCGATCCCACTTGCTCCGCGTCGCCGATTCGCACGAAACGAAGCTCGAGAATGTCGCTTGGCCATTGCGCGACGTTGACCTCGGGCCGCATCGCCCACGTCAGCGTGCGCCGGTAAAGAGGAATCAGCGGCAGCTCGGCGCGCATCAGCCGAAGCGCATCGCCTACGAGTTGGCGGCGGCGAACGATGTCGGGCTCGACCCGGATCGAATCGATCAGTTGATCGAGACGTGGATTCGAATACCTTCCACCGTTGAACGTACCGGGGCCATCGGCGGCATAACTGTGCACGATCGCGTTCAGCATCGGCCAAGGGTCGGTCTGCGGCGACCAGCCGAACTCGAAAAAGCTGGTGGTTGCCTGCGTGAGCTTGGGAAAAAACGTCGCGGTCGGCCACGGCTGGAACGTCGTCCGGATACCGACTTGCGCGAGCATGCCCGTGATCGCCTGGCACACGGCGGCGCGGTAGGCGACGTTGACGCAATCGAGCGTCACCTGGAATCCGTCCGGATACCCGGCCTCCTTCAGCAGCGCGCGCGCCGCGGCAGGGTCGTACTTCGGCCGGGAATCAAGCTCTGGGACGTAGCCATCGAGCAGCTTCGAGACATACGAGCCGGTCGCGGTCGCCTGTCCGCGCAGAACCTTAGCGACGATGGCGTCGATGTCGATGGCGGCGTAGACCGCGCGCCGCACCTTGAGATCCTTGAACGGATTGCGGCCCTTCACGTCGGCAAACTGCAACTCGTCGCGGCTCTGGTCGAAACCGAGATACTGCGTGCCGATGTCGGTGATCTGGGCGAGCTTGAACCGGGCTTCCTTTTGCAGGCGCGGCACGTCCTGGAACGGCGGGTCGATGACCAGGTCGACCTGGCCGGAGATCAGCGCGGCCAGGCGCGTCGCGTCGGACTGGATGACGACGTAAGTCGCCTCGTCGACATTGCCACGCTGGCCCCACCACTGCGGATTGGCGACCAGCACGCAACGGACATCGGATTCGTAGCTCTTGAGGGCATACGGCCCCGTACCGTTGGCGTTGCGCACCGCATAGGTTTCCTGCTTGGCGTTGTAGTTCTGCGGTGCGACGACGTCGTGCGCTGTGGACCATGCCTTGTTCATGATACCGATGTAGATCAGCTTTTCCGGCAGAACGGCATCGGGCGCCTCGAGGACGATGTCGACCGTCAGCTGATCGACCTTTTGCGCCTCCAGCACACCGCGCAATTGGAAAGCGCGTTGCGAATTCTTGGCCAGCGCACGCTGGATCGAGAACACGACATCGTCCGCGGTAAACGGCGCGCCGTCGTGGAATTTGACGTTGGGCCTGAGCTTGAAACGCCAGCGCCTGGCGTCAACCGGTTGCCATGACACCGCCAGCGCCGGTTCGATCGCGAAGTTGCGGTCGCGGGCCACCAGCGATTCGTAGATCTGGCCGACGATGCGCGTCTGGTAAAGCAGCGCCAGCGCGTGCGGATCGAGCGATTGCGGATCGAACGCGCTGGCGAAGCGCAGCGTCTTTGCCGCCAGCGGACAAGCGGCCAAGCAGGCGGCGACGAGCACGACGCCGGTTGCGAGCGCCCGCAGGCGCCGGACCGGCGGCGCGCGGGATGCGGCCGGACGCGGGCTGTCACTCATATGATCTCGAAGTACCGCTTCATTTCCCAGTCGGTGACCGCGTCGAGCCATTGCCGCCATTCCCATTCGCGGGTCGCAGCAAAATGCTCGACGAAATCGTCGCCGAACCAGTCCCGCGCCAGCGCGGAATCGCGAAACACGCGGGTCGTTTCGATCAGCGTGCGTGGTGCGCGCGGAACGTTCTCGGCGCCCTGGTTGGTGCCGTGGATCGGTTTCGCCGTCAGCTTGAGTTTCCGTTCGATGCCGGACAGCCCGGCGGCCAGCACGGCCGCGGCGGCGAGGTACGGGTTCATATCGGCGCCCGGGCAGCGCGTTTCCAGGCGCGTCGACTTCGGCGCGCCGGCGATGACGCGGAAGCTCGCCGTGCGGTTGTCGAGGCCCCAGGTCGGCTTGACCGGCGCCCAGAATCCGTCGACCAGCCGCTTGTAGCTGTTGATCGTCGGCCAGTACATCGGCGCGAATTCCATCAGCCCGGACACCTGGCCGGCAAGGTAGCTTTCGAACAGCTTGCTCATGCTGTTGCGCCCCTTGGGATCGTAAAACAGGTTCTTCCGGCCGTCCGACAGGCTCTGGTGGATATGCCCCGAGCACCCCGGATACTGCGCGTTCCACTTGGCCATGAAGCTCGGCATGATCCCAAAGCGGGCGCCGATTTCCTTGGCGCCGGTCTTGAACAATACCGCGCGGTCGGCAGCTTCGAGCGCCTCGGAGAACAGGATCGCCACCTCGTAGACGCCGGGACCGGTCTCGGTGTGCAAGCCTTCGATCGGAATATCGAAGGCGCCCATCTCGACCATCAGCGCTTTGAAGAAATCGCGGTTCTGGTTGGCACGCAGCAGCGAGTAGCCGAACATCCCCGGCGTGATCGTCTGCGGCCGCACATAGCCCTTATCGGCCCACGACTGCGGCGTCTCGGCGAAATTGAACCATTCGAATTCGATGCCGCACATCGGAACGACGCCGAGCTTCTCGGCGCGCTTGAGCACGCGCTTGAGCAGCTGGCGCGGACAGACCGGATGCGGCACCTCCTTGCCGTTTTTCTGCGCGACGAAGTCGCCGAGGAAGAACGGCACGTCGTCGTCCCACGGCACGTGGCGCAACGTGCCCAGATCGATCCTCGCCAGCGCATCGGGAAAACCCTTGTGCCAGCCGGTCAGCGTCGTGTTGTCGTAGCACTGATCGGCCATGTCCCAGCCAAACACGACGTCGCAGAAACCGAAGCCGCCTTCGGCCGCGGAAAAAAACTTGTCCTTGTGCAGATACTTCCCGCGCAGGACGCCGTCGATGTCGGAAACCGCGACCTTGACGCGGTTGCCGGGGCTTGCACGCACTGCGTCCAGGACCTGGCTCGAAGCGATGTTCTGCGGCATCGTGTTCCTCGGCGGTTGCCCGCGTCTTGCTCGTCTGTATCTCGCGGCGCACCGGGCGCGAGAGCGGAGTCGATTGTAACCTGCCGCGACTCGGGGCGCCTATGCCGCGCGGGGTAACGCAATCCGCGCCCGCGGCTTCGCTGCTACAGTGCCGACGATGCCAGCAATTCGCTTGCGATGATCGAAAAGCCTCCCCAAGTCGATGCCGGCGCCGGGCGCGTTTCCGCACTGGCGTCGCTGCACGTAGCCGTGCTGCTGTTCGGCCTCGCCGGCCTGTTCGGCAAATGGATCGATTTGCCGGCGGCGATGATCGTGTTCGGCCGAACCGCCGTCGCTGCGGCGTTGCTGGGGCTGCTGCTTCGGCTGGCGCCGCCCGCAAGCCGCGCGTTCGACTGGCGGATGGCGGTCAACGGCGCGGTGCTGGCCGTGCATTGGTTCGCGTTCTTCAAGGCGATACAGATCGCCAATGTCGCGACCGGGCTGCTGGGTTTTGCGAGTTTTCCGCTGTTCGTTTTGCTGCTCGAACTCGTGCTGTTGCGCGCGCGCGCCCGCGGCGCCGACTGGGCGATCGCTGGCCTGGTCGTCGTCGGATTGCTGGTTCTGGTGCCCGAGCCCAGTCTCGACAATCGCGTCGTGCAGGGCCTCGCGTGGGGCATGCTTTCGGGGTTTTCGTTTGCCGTGCTGGCGGTAAGCAACCGCGCGCTGGCCGCGCGCCGCGCGCCCACGGCGATCGCATTCTGGCAGAATGTCTGCGCTGCCGCGTGTCTGGCGCCGGCGCTCGCGCTGGCCCCGGCGTGGCCCGGCGCGCGCGAATTGGCGCTGCTGCTGGTGCTGGGCGTCTTCTGCACGGCGCTTGCGCACACCTTGTTCATCCGCAGCATGCGCGTGCTGAGCGCGCATACGGCCAGCGTGATCGCGGCGCTGGAGCCCGTCTATGGCATCGGTCTGGCCGTCGTGCTCCTGCACGAGGTGCCGGACGCGCGCACGATGGTCGGCGCGGTCCTTATCGTCGGCGCCGTGCTGGCGGCCAGCGCGAGGGCGGGGCGGACGCCGTCGACATAGCGCACGACGGCGCGCTTCGGTATTGTGCGAACAGGCGCCCGAAAGGCGCTTAAGGGAACCGCGACATGTCTTTGCATATCGGAATGGTCGGGCTGGGGCGCATGGGCGCCAACATGGGGCGCCGGCTCGCTTCCGGCGGCGTCACGGTGACGGGATTCGACCCGGCCCCGGACGCGCGCGCGGCCTTCGCGGCGAATCCTTCCTGCAACGCGGCTGACAATCTGGAGGCGCTGGTGCACGCGCTGCCGTCGCCGCGTGTGGTCTGGCTTATGGTGCCGGCGGGCAAGGCAACCGAGGCTGTGATCGCCGAGCTCGCGCCGCGGCTTCACTCCGAGGACATCATCGTCGACGGCGGCAATGCGTTCTACAAGGATTCGGTGCGGCGCGCCGTCGAGCTCGCGAGCTACGGCATACGCTTTATCGACTGCGGTGTCTCGGGCGGCGTCTGGGGCCTCGAGAACGGCTACGCGCTGATGTTCGGCGGCTCGCCGGCGGCGGCGCGCGAGATCGAGCCGCTGGTGAAGATCCTCGCGCCGGCGCCCGATCGCGGCTGGCTGCACTGCGGCCCGAGCGGCTCCGGCCATTTCGTCAAGATGATTCACAACGGCATCGAGTACGGCATGATGCAGGCATTTGCCGAGGGCTTCTCGATCCTCAAAGGCAAGCCCGAATTCGATCTCGACGTCGCGGCGATCGCCGAAATGTGGCGGCACGGCAGCGTCGTGCGCTCGTGGCTGCTCGATCTCACCGCGGAGTTCCTGCAGGACGATTCCGTGCTCGAAACCGTGGCGCCGGTCGTCGCCGATTCGGGCGAAGGCCGCTGGACCGCGGTCGAGGCGATCGAGCAGGGTGTCCCCGCGCCGGTGCTGTCGCTGGCGCTGATGATGCGGCTGTCGAGCCAGGGCAAGGGGGATTACGGCGACAAGCTGCTGGCGATGATGCGCAAGGGCTTCGGCGGCCACAAGATCACGTCCAGCGATTGACGGCGGGGCAAGCGCTCGATGATGGTGATCGTGATGGGAGTCTGCGGCTGCGGCAAGACGACCGTGGGCCGTGCGCTGGCCCGGGAGCTGAGCTACGAATTCCTCGACGCCGACGATTTTCATCCGCCGGCGAACGTCGCCAGGATGGCCCAGGGCGTCGCGTTGACCGACGACGATCGCTGGCCGTGGCTCGACGCCATCGTCGCGGCGATGCACGAACATGCGGCGCGTGGCGCCGGGGCGGTGATCGCCTGCTCTGCGCTCAAGGAAGCCTATCGCGACAGGTTGCGCCGCGGCGGTAGCGCGGTCGACGAGGTCCGCGTCGTTTATCTCAAGGGCGACAGCGCGACGATCGCGCCGCGGCTCGCTTCGCGCAAAGGCCATTACATGCCGGCGTCGCTGCTGGAAAGCCAGTTCGCCGCGCTCGAAGAGCCACGGGACGCGATCGTCGTCGATATCCGGCAGACGACGGAGGAGCAGGCGCGGCAAATCGCCGCCGCGCTGCAATCGACGTCCGATTCGGCCGCATGAACGAGCGACCCAAGACCGGCCGCAAGCCCGGACCGGCGACCGAAGTCGCGCATCTCGGACGCGACCCGGCGCGGCATCAGGGCGCGATCAATACGCCGGTCTATCGCGCGTCGACGATCCTGTTCGACTCGGTCGCCGACTACGAAGCGTCGCAGCGCGGTCAGTCGAAGAGCCTGAACTACGGCCTGCGCGGGTTGCCCACGGTGACCGATCTGCAGGCGGCGATCGCGACGCTCGAGGGCGGGCACGCCGCGCTTGCCGTGCCATCGGGTCTGGCCGCGACCACCTTGCCTCTGCTCGCGCTGGCCAGCGCCGGCGATCACGTGTTGGTGACCGATTCGGTCTACGGTCCGACGCGGCGTTTTTGCAACAACCATCTGACGCGATTAGGCGTCGAGGTCAGCTACTACGATCCGCTGATCGGCAGCGCCATCGAGCGCGAGATGCGGCCGAACACCCGAGCGGTGTTCCTCGAGTCTCCTGGCTCGCTGAGCTTCGAGGTCCAGGACGTGCGGGCGATCGCCGCCGTCGCGCATGCGCACGGGGCGCTAGTGCTGCTGGACAATACCTGGGCCACGCCGCTGCATTTTCGCGCCTTCGAGCACGGAGTCGACGTCGCGATGCATGCCGGCACCAAGTACCTGGGCGGCCACTCCGATCTGCTGATCGGCGTGATCGTCGGCAACGAGGCGAGCTTTCCGCGGCTGCACCGGCTGTGGACCGACACCGGCGTTACGGCAAGCACCGACGACTGCTTTCTGGCGCTGCGGGGGCTGCGGACGCTGGCGGTGCGGCTGGAGCGGCACCAGGCGAGCGCCTTGCGCATCGCGCAGTGGCTGCGGGACCGGGACGAAGTGGCCGAGGTCGTCTATCCGGCGCTGCCGGGCGCGAGGGGGCACGAGCTGTGGAAGCGCGATTTCTCCGGCGCGTGCGGACTGTTCGGCGTACTACTCAAGCCCGCGCCGAAAGCGCGCGTCGACGCGATGCTCGACGGGTTGCGCTGGTTCAAGCTGGGTGTCAGCTGGGGCGGCTTCGAGAGCCTGATCCTTCCGATCAACGATGCCGTGCGCAGTGCGACGCGCTGGGCGCCCGAGGGCCCGTACATCCGGTTGCACGTCGGGCTCGAGGATCCTGACGATCTGATCGACGACCTGGCCGGCGGGCTGGCGCGGCTGCGCGCCTGAGTGGCCTGCCGTGCGCGGACCCGGCTCGGCGGCCGGGCGGCCGCGATGATCGTTTGACCCTGGTTTCGGAATCGTGGACACTTTGCCCGCCCGGTTTCCTTGGTCGCCGACTCTCGCATGAGCAATCTGCTCCCGATGCACCCGCCTCTGGCCACGCTCGATGACGACGCGTGGGACGATCTGCTGAACTTCATCGAGGAACGGCGCGTCATTCCGATAATCGGACCGGAGCTTTTGAAGGTTGAGACCGAGACCGGCCCGCGCCTGCTCTACGACTGGATCGCCGAAAAGCTTGCCGGCAAGCTGAACGTCGATACGGCCAGGCTGCCGCAGCCGTACACGCTCAACGACGTCGTCTGCTGGTTCCTGTCCTCGCACGGCCGGCGCGAGGAGGCCTACACCCGCGTGCGCAGCATCCTGCGCGACGCGAACTTCACGCCGCCGTTGGCGCTCCGCCAGCTGGCGCAGATCACCGATTTCGATCTCTTTGTCACGACGACGTTCGATCCGCTGCTCGAGCAGGCGATCAACAGCGAGCGATTCCAGGGCGCGCAATCGACCGAAGTCATCGCCTACACGCCCAACCGGGTGACCGACCTTCCGTCCGAACGCGAGAAGCTGCAGCGTCCGGTCATCTATCACCTGCTCGGACGTCTGTCGGCTTCGCCGACCTACGTCATCTCCGACGAAGACACGCTGGAGTTCGTCTGCGCGCTGCAGAGCGAGCACCTGACGCCGGAGAAGCTCTTTCACGAGCTCGAGCACAACCATCTGCTGTTTATCGGCAGCAATTTCACCAATTGGCTGGCGCGGCTGTTTCTCCGCATGGCCAAGCGGCACCGGCTTTCCGACCCGCGCGACGTCGGCGAAGTGCTGGCCGACAATCACTCGGGCAACGACGGGCGGCTGATGGCTTTTCTCCAGCAGGTCAGCGTGCGGACGCGCATCTACAGCGGCGCGGAGAAGTTCGTCGACGAGCTGCACCGTCGCTGGACGACCCGCCACCGGCCCGCCGACGTTCTCGCGTTCGGCGCCTCGCCGCAGCGCTTCCTGCCGCCCGAGCGCGAAATGCCCGACAACGCCGTGTTCATCAGCTATGCGCGCGAGGATCTTGCGGCGGTCCAGAAACTCAAGGCGGGGCTCGACGCCGCGGGGATCAAGACCTGGTTCGACCTGGAACGCCTCGAAGGCGGCGACGACTACGACCGCAAGATCCAGCGCAATATCGCGCGCTGCTCGTATTTCATTCCCATCGTCTCGGCGACGACGCAGAGCCGGCTGGAGGGCTACTTCCGCCGCGAATGGAGCTATGCGATCGATCGCGCGCGCAACATGGCCGAAGGGGCGCTGTTCATCCTGCCGGTGACGATCGACGACACGAACGGCGGCGACGCCCACGTGCCGGAGAAATTCAAGGCCGTGCATTTCACGCGGCTCGCGGGTGGAGAAGTGACGCCCGAGTTTGCCCGGCGGCTGCAAGACCTGCTTTCCACCCGGCGCTGACCGGATGCGCGACATTCGATGTCCGAATCACGCAACGGCTCAAACCTCCTTGAATGAGTAACGACGCGTCTCCGTCGCCGGACAAGCTGCGCTCGGAAGCGGCGGTCGATCAGGAGCATCCGTGGCTCGGGCTTGCCTCGTTCACCGAGGAGACGCGCGCTTATTTCTACGGGCGCGAGGACGAGATCGCCGAGCTCGGCCGGCGCGTGCAGCGCAAGTTGCTGACGATCCTTTTCGGTCAGTCGGGGCTCGGCAAGACGTCGATCCTCCGCGCGGGCATCGTGCCGCGGCTGCGCCCGGAAGGTTACTGCCCGGTCTACGTTCGGATCGACTATTCACCGGACGCGCCCGAGCCGTCGGAGCAGATCAAGGAGGCCATTTTCCGGGCGACGCAGTCGCTCGGACAGTGGACGCAGACGGGGGTAGCGGTACGCGGCGAATCACTCTGGGAATTCCTGCACCACCGCGACGACGTCCTGCGCGACGCTTCGGGCAAGACGCTGATACCGCTGCTGATATTCGACCAGTTCGAGGAAATCTTCACGCTCGCGCAAAGCGACGACTTCGGCCGCAAGCGCGCCGCGCAATTCCTCGAGGATCTCGCTGACCTGGTCGAGAACCGCGCGCCGAAGGCGCTCGAAGCCAGAATCGAGCAGGACGAAGCAGCCGCCGAACGATTCGACTTCACCCGCGGCGACTATCGGATACTGATCGCGCTGCGCGAGGACTATCTCGCGCATCTCGAAGGCGTCAAGGGCATCATGCCCTCGATCACGCAGAACCGGATGCGGCTGGCCCGAATGACCGGCGCGCAGGCGCTTTCCGCCGTGCTGAAGCCGGGAGGGAAGCTGGTCTCCGAGGAAGTCGCCGAGTCGATCGTGCGTTTTATCGCCGGAGGCTCCGAGCTGCCGAACGCCGAGGTCGAGCCGTCGCTGTTGAGTCTTATCTGCCGCGAGCTCAACAACGCGCGCATCGCGCAAGGCCGGCCCGAGATATCTGCCGATCTGCTGGCCGGCTCGCGCGACACGATCCTGAGCGAGTTCTACGAGCGCGCGCTGGCCGACCAGCCGGCAGGGGTCCGGCAATTCATCGAGGACGAGATGCTCACCGAGTCCGGCTTTCGCGAGAGCCTGGCCGAGGAGCGCGTGCGCAAGGCGTTCGCCGCGGTCGGCGCGCCTCCCGATACGCTGGCGAAGCTCGTCGACCGCCGCCTGCTGCGCATCGAGGAGCGGCTCGATCTGCGCCGGGTCGAGCTCACCCACGACGTATTGTGCAGCGTCGTCCGGGCGAGCCGCGATTTGCGCTACGAGCGCGAGGCGCGCGACGAGGCCGAGCGGCAGCTCGCGGCACAGCGTGCCCGCGAGCTCGCGACGCGCAAGGCGCTGGTGCGCGCGCGGCAGGTCGCGGCGATTTGCGTCGTGCTCGCGATCGGCGCGCTCGGAAGCGCGGTTTTCGGCTATCTCAGCATGAAGCGCGCGCAGGACGCGGAATTGAAGGCGCAGCAAACCCGCGAGATGGCCCAAACGGCGCGCGGCGAGGCCGAGAAGCTGATCGTCTACCTGCTGGACGACTTCTATCTCGAGCTCGAACCGGTCGGCCGACTCGACATCGTCGCCGCCTTGTCCAAGCGCGCGATCGACTACTACGCGGCTCTGCCGGCGGAGCTGCGCACCCAGGAGACCGACCGTAACCGCGCGCTCGCTCTGGTTCGCTACGGGGCGGCACTGCGCACGCAGTCGAAGCTCGACGAAAGCGGCAAGGCGCTGGCGGAGGCTGTCGCCGTCTTGAGCAAGTTGCGCAAGGACGGCGATCAATCGGAAGCGACGGCCATCGGATTGGCCATGGGACTGACGTCCCAGGCGCGCGTCGCGGGCAGTCAGAACAAACGCGCCGATGAACGGGTGGTCATCGCCCAGGCGGTCGAGGTGTTGAAACCCTTGATGGCACCGCCCAATCCTTCGATTCCGTTGCGGCGGGCTTATGGCCTGGCGATGACCTACCTCGGGTTTTCCCAGGGCCAAACGGAAGAGGAAGAGACGGCGGTGGCGACGCTGGAGGAAGCGCGCAAGGCCTACCGGAGCATCGATGACCTCAAGCTCAACGACCTGCCGTCCGCCGTCGCGTATGCGGAGGCCTCGGCTTGGCAGATGGGTGCGCTGCAGGTTTTGGGCCGCAACGACCGGGTCAGGGAAGTTGGTGCCGACGCGATGAAGCTGACCAGCCAGGTGCTCGAAAAGCGTCCCGGAAACATGTCGGCGCTGCGCGCCCGAGCCCTTATGGGTGAAAGCCTGTCAGCCACCGAAGGATTCGATCTGCACGTGCGCAAGGCCCGGGAATTGAGCGAGCAGGGGGCGCGCGACTGGGCGGCGATGGTCTCGCTCGATCCCAGCAACCAGGTTGCCTGGAACAACCTGGTGAGCGCGCGGTTGGGAGTCGGGTTCTGGACGCTCGCGCTGGGTGACGTGCACGGTGCAGAGGAACAATGGCGTGCGGCACTGGCCGTCGAACGGAACGTGAACGAATCGGGCATGATAGGCGCCACGCTGTCGCTGGCGTCGGGCTACCTGGCGATGCTCGAAGCGGACTCGGGCGACGTGCCAGCGACCGAAGCCGCGCTCGCAGCCAATCGCCGGTTCGCCGATCTGGCCGTTAGGGGTCTCGCCGCGGAATCGTTCGGCGCAGCCTATTTGCCGGAATTCCTGAGCTATTACGGGTTTCCGACCACCGGGATGGGCTATGGACGGTTTGGGCTGCCGCTGGCCACCCGCGACTATGAAACGCTGCGCAGGGAGGCCCGCGCGTCGGCGCGCCGCCTTGAGCAGATCAAAAACATTACTCCTCAGCAGGATCTCGGCAGGAACCGCGCGCTCGAGGTCGCGTATCGAACCTCGGCGGTGGCGTCGTACCGCATGGGTGACTACGCGGCGGCCGATGCGGATATCCAAAAGGCACAGGCGATCCGGCGCGGTATCCCGACGCGCACCTTGGCGGAGGAGCGCGACGCGGACGACCAGCGGATGCTCGCCGCCTTGATCGCGGCGAGACTGCAGCGGTACACCGAAGCGCAGCAGATCATCGATCCCGTGCTCAAGCGGCATCGCGGGCTGTACGAGCGCAAGGACAATGAGGACGTGACCCAGCGCATCCAGTTCGCGCAGGCGCTCTATGTGTCCGCGGTCGCCGCCCCCGGGCAGAAGGCGGCGCAAGTGACCCAGGCCGCCGCGATCATCGACGCCTTGCCGCCGCAGATGCGCCGCCAGCTCAGCGTCGCGTACCTGCGCAGCCAGATCGCCGAGGAACAGAAGGCGCGGCACTAGGGTTCGTTGCGTCGCGCATGAGCGTCCCGCATGGAGAACCACGGCCCATCCTCGACGCCGCCCGGCGATGCTGCCGCAGAAGCCTGCGCGCGCATCCGCAAGCACCTCGAGCAGGGAGCCCCGTGGGCCGCCTGCGATCTTTTCCGCGAGGAGGTCGCGAAATACCCGGCACACCCGGCGCTGCTCTACTGGGGCGCGCTGGCGCACGCGCGGTCCGGCGCCTGGAAACGCGCGCATGCCTTGCTGGATCAGGCGGAGGCGGCCGGCAATGGTCGAGACTATCAGGCCGACATCCTCAGCCTGCGCGGACGCTTGTGGAAAGACGCCTACCAGCGCGCACCCGACGCGCCCGACGCGCCGGCGATCGCTGAGCGAGCGCGGCAGGAATACCTGGCCGCCTACCGGCTCGCGCACGAGGTCTATCCCGCCATCAACGCGGCATCGCTGTCGCTGCTGCTCGGTGACCGGGCTTCGGCGCTGGAGCTGGCGCAGGAGATCGTCGCACGGCTGACCGGGCAGGCAAGTCCGCGCACCTCCTGGGACCACGCCACGCTGGGCGAAGCGCGGCTGGCCCTTGGCGAGTTCGAGGAGGCCGGGCAAAGCTACGCTTCCGCTTACGCTGAAAGCGCCGGCGACGCCGGGAGCGTGGCCACGATGCGGCGTCAGCTGCAGCTTCTGTCGCGCGCGATTCCGCAGGCGGCTCAAACCCTGCGGCGTCTGCCCGCGCCCGACATCGTCGCGTTCGCGGGCCACATGATCGACGCGCCGGACCGGGCCGCGCCGCGTTTTCCGCCGGCGCTGGTGCCCGCGGTGCGGGCGGCGGTTCGCGACCATGTCGCGCGGCTGAACACGCCGATCGTCTATACGTCGGCAGCGTGCGGCGCGGATCTGATTTTCATCGAAGCGGCACTCGAGGCTGGCGCCGAAGTCAACGTCGTGCTGCCGTTCGATCGCGAGGATTTCGTACGCACCAGCGTGGCGATTGGCGGCGACGAATGGGTCGAGCGGTTCGACGCTGCGCTTTCGCGCGCGACCCGTGTGATCATGGCAACCGACGAGCATTATCTGGGCGACGACGTCCTGTTCGAGCAGGCCGCGATGCTGCTCGAGGGTCTCTCGATACTGCGCGGCGCACAGCTGCAAACGATTCCCTCGATGTATTGCGTGATCGACGCTGCCGCGCCGGGGCGGGTCGGCGGCACGCAGGCGTCGTTCGACCGGTGGACGCGACACGTCGGGCCGCCGCAGATGCTGGATTTGGCGGAGATGCGGACCAACGCGGCGCCAGACGGATCGACGGTCGCGCCGGTCGCGCAGCGACCGGCCCAACCGCCGCCCGGCAAGACGGAACCGCATGCCGGGGATTCGGCGCCGACCGGTGCCACGCGACCGCAGCGCTCGCTCAAGACCTTGCTGTTCGCCGACTTCGCCGGGTTCAGCCGCGTGCACGATGCGGCGGCGCCATTCTTCCAGGAAAGCTTCTGGAAGATTGCGGCCAGCCAGATCGCGGCCTCGCCGGTCAAGCCCCTGCTGGCGAGCACCTGGGGCGACGCGCTGTACGTCGTGTTCGACGCGCCGCGAACCGGCGCCGCGTTCGCGCTATCCTTTCTCGAGAACATGCTCGAGGTCGACTGGGCGGCGCTCGGCTTGTCGGAGGCCAGCCCGATCCGCATCGCGCTGCACGCTGGGCCGGTCTTCTGCGGGTTCGATCCGATCATCGGCCGCGACAACTATTTCGGCTCGAGCGTCACCAAGGCCGCGCGCATCGAGCCGGTGACGCCGCCGGGGATGGTGTACGCCAGCGAGGCCTTCGCCGCGACGCTGGCCGCGACGGGATGCGCTGAGTTCTCGCTCGAATACGTCGGACGAACGGCGCTGGCCAAAGGTTATGGCGAGTCGCGCATCTACCGGCTGGACCGGCGCTGAACATCGAGGAGACGATATGCGACGATTGCCCGGGCTATCGATGAATTCATCCAAGGCGGCAGCGGTCGCGCTCGCGTGCGGCGTGCTCGCATCGGGACTCGCGGCACAACCGATCGACCGAGCGCGCACGACCGCGACACCGATCGAGCACCTGATCGTTGTCGTCGGCGAAAACATCAGCTTCGACAATCTGTTCGCGACCTACGAGCCGCCGCAGGGCGAGACGATCGCCAATCTTTTGTCGCGCGGCATCGTCGACCGCGACGGAAAGCCCGGGCCGCACTTCGCCGACGCGGTACAGCGCGAGGCCGGCGTTCGCGAGCGCTATCTGGTGACACCGGCGAGCACCGGCACGCTGTCCAAGCTGCCACGCCCGGGAACGACTTACGCCGACGGATTGCCGCGAAACGTTCCCGACACGCGGTTTCCTGCCGAGCTGCCGAACGGACCGTTCCGGATCACGCGCTACGTCGAGTTCAGCGCCCCCGTAGGTGATCCGGTGCATCGATTCTTCCAGATGTGGCAGCAGGTCGACGGCGGCAGGCACGACCTCTTCGCCTGGGTCGCGATGACGTCGGGGCAGGGCGCGCTTCGGCCCGGCGACCCGGCGTCGGGCACCAATCAGGGCGGCGTCGCGATGGGCTTCTACAGCATGGCCGGCGGCGACGCGGCGTATTTTCGGAAGCTCGCGCGCGACTACGCGATCGCCGACAACTATCATCAACCGGTCATGGGCGGCACCGGCGCGAACTTCCTCGCGCTGAGCACCGGTCACGCCGGCGCCTATGTCATCGATGGCAAGCCGGCGACGCCGCCGGCGAACCAGATCGAGGACCCCGACCCGCGGAGCGGCACCAACAACTGGTACAAGGAATCCGGTTATCGCGGCGGCTCGTACACGGCCTGCGCCGATATCGGGCAGCCGGGAGTCAAGGCGATCCGCGACTACCTGGGCACGCTGCCGTACAAGACGTTCAACGACGGCAACTGCGCGCCGGGCGTGTATTACCTGGTCAACAATTACGACCCCGGATACGCGTTCGACGGCACGCCGCAGCAACTCGGGCCGCAGAAGTTCGTCCTGCCGCCGCAAATCGCGCCGAACATAGGGACCGCGCTGACCGCTGCCAAGGTCAGCTGGAAATGGTACAGCGGCGGCCGGACCGCGAGCGGTGTCGACCGCGACCGCTACTGCTCGATATGCGATCCGCTGACGCATTCCACCGCGGTGATGACCGGGGCGTCGCGCGCGAGCCTCCAGGACCTGGGCGCGTTCTTTCGCGATCTGGGCGATGAGAAGACACTGCCGTCGGTCTCGTTCGTGATCCCGCCCAATCCGGAGTCCGGACATCCGGCGTACTCGACGGTGTACGCATTCGAGCGCTTCGTCGAGGACCTGGTCAAACGGGTGCACGCCAATCCCGCGCTCTGGAGCAGGACCGCGATCCTGGTCACGACCGACGAGGGCGGCGGCTACTACGACAGCGGCTATGTCCAAATTCTGGATTTTTTGGGCGACGGGACGCGCGTGCCGATGTTTGCGGTGTCGCCGTTCGCAAAAAAGGGCCACGTCGACCATACCTACTACGATCACGCGTCGATCCTGAAATTCATCGAGCGCAACTGGCGTCTTCCGCCCTTGTCCGAGCGCAGCCGCGACAACCTGCCCAATCCCCGTGTGGGTGACGACCCTTACATCCCTTCGAACCGTCCGGCGATCGGCGACCTGATGGGCCTGTTCGAATTCTGAATCCGGGCGAGATTCCGGGGAAGGGTTATTCGAGGCCGAGGTATTCGGCGCGCGCCTTGGCGTCGCGAGCGAACTCGGCGTAGGGCCCCGCGTACCGGACCTGCCCGCTTTCGAGCACGCAGGCGCGATCGGCGACGCTGTCGGCGAGCACCAGGCTTTGCTCGGCTAGCAATATCGACAGGCCGGACCGCTTGAACTCGCGCAAGGCTTCGGCGAGCTGCGCGACGATCAGGGGCGCGAGTCCTTCGCCGGGCTCGTCGAGCAACAGCAGCGTCGGGTTGCCCATCAGCGTGCGTGCGATCGCCAGCATCTGCTGTTCGCCGCCCGAGATCTGCCCGCCGCGGCGGTCGCGCAATTCGGCGAGAGCGGGAAACAGCAGGAACAGGCGTTGCGGCGTCCACGGCTTGCCGGCGTGCGCGTCGCGGCGGCCCACCTCGAGGTTTTGCGCGACGGTCAAGCCGCTGAAAATGCGTCGCCCCTCGGGAACGAAGCCCAGCCCCGCCCGGGCGATGCGATACGAAGGGGCGCCGTCGATGCGGCGGCCGTCGAGACGGATATCGCCGCGGCTCGGCTTCAGCCATCCGGCGATCGTTTTCAAGGTCGTCGATTTACCCGCGCCGTTGCGACCGAGAAGCGCCACCGCTTCGCCATCGGCAACGTCCAATGAAACGCCGAACAATATCGTTGCGCCGCCGTAGCCAGCTTCCAGCCCGCGCACTTCAAGCATCGCCGCGCTCCGTGCCGGTTGCGCCGCCCAGATATACGGCGCGCACCTCGCGATCGGCGCGCACTTCCGACGGCGACCCTGCGGCGATCACGCGACCGCGATTGAGCACGACGATGCGGTCGGCGTGCGCGAACACGACGTCCATGTCGTGCTCGGTGAATAGCAGAGCGGTGCCAGCCGTGCGCGCGAGGTCGGATACTTGTCGCATCAGACGCGCTCGCTCGGGCGGTGCGAGGCCCGCCGTCGGCTCGTCCATGAGCAGCAGGCGCGGCGCACCGGCCAGCGCGATCGCGAGATCGAGGCGTTTGACATCGCCGTAGGCGAGCGTCGCGGCCGCGCGCTCACCCAGTGCGCCGATGCCGACCTGCTCGAGCAGCGCTTCCGCGTCGGCCGCGCTGTGCGCATCGAGCCGCGACAGCAGCGCGTAGGCGCGGCCGCGCTGCGCGAGCAGCGCGAGCTGGACGTTTTCGCGGACGGTCATCGAGGCGAACGTCGCGGTCACCTGGAACGTGCGACCCACACCCAGGCGTGCAATCGTCTGCGGCGAGAGCCCGATCAACGCCCGTCCCGCCAGCGCCGCGCTGCCGCGATCCGGCGCGAGCTGGCCGTCGAGGACGTTGAACAAAGTCGTCTTGCCGGCGCCGTTGGGACCGATCACGGCGACGCGCTCGCCGGCGTCTAGGTCGAAGCTGACGCCCGCGAGCGCCTGCACGCCGCCGAACGCCTTGGCGATTCCGCGGATCGAAAGCAACGGCGCGGTCGTCATGCTTCGATCGCCGGCGCGCCAACCCCGCGTTGCCGCAGTGCGCGGCCGGCGGCAACCATGGCGCCGACGATCCCTCGCGGAAACACCAGCACCAGAACCAGGACTGCGGCGCCGAGCATCGCCCGCCAGTACTCGGTGTGTCGCGCCAGCATGTCCTGCAGCCAGGCGAGCAAGGCCGCCCCGACGACCGGTCCGAACATGGTCTGCAGTCCACCCAGCAGCACCATCACCAGCGCATCGACCGAGCGCGGTATCGACAGGGACTCGGGCGAAATGCTGCCCTTGGAAAACGCGTACAGCGATCCGGCGAGTCCCGCGGCGAGGCCGGCGAGCACGAATCCCGCCCAGCGCACGGTGCGCACGTCGATGCCGATCGCGGCAGCGCGCAGCGGCGAGTCGCGCGCCGCGCGCAGCGCATAACCGAACGGGGTGAACACGATTCGCCACAGCAGAGCGATGGCGCCGCAGGTGATCGCCAGCGTCAGCCAGTAGTAGGCGGTGCGCGAGGACAGCCATGGCGCGGGCCACACGCCGACCAGTCCGTTGCTGCCGCCGGTCAACGCATCCCATTGGTAAACGGTTGCCCAGGTGATCTGGGCGAACGCGAGCGTCAGCATCGCAAGGTAGACCACCGAGAGGCGCACGCAGAACCAGCCGAAGACCAGCGCACCGATTCCCGCCGCGAGCGGCGCCGCGATCAGCGCGACCTCCATCGGTACCGCCCGGGCTGCGAGCGCCGCGGCATACGCGCCGAGGCCGAAGTAGGCGGCGTGTCCGAACGAGGCCATACCGCCGGGACCCATGATGAAATGCAGGCTGACCGCGAACAGCGCGAATGTCATCATGTCGGCGCCGAGCACCAGCGCGTACTGGTCGGCGACCAGCGGTGCGGCCGCCAGTGCGGCGACCAGCAGCGCGGCGGCCAGCGCGAAGCGCCTTCCCGGCGGCGACTGCAGATCGCGCTGCTCCGCGATAGCCGACGCGGACGGCGGCTGCCCGTACAGGCCCCAGGGCCGCGCGATCAGCACGACCGCCATCACCACGAACTCGGCGACCAGCGTCAGTTTGGCGAACGAGACGAGCGTGCCGAACAGCGCGACGTCGCCGATGCCGATGCAGAGCGCCCTCACTACGCCGATGATCAGCGCCGCCACGAAAGCGCCGCGAATACTGCCGAGGCCGCCGACGACAGTCACGACGAAGACGTCGGCGATGATCGTCAGATCCATGTTCAGATTCGCCGGCTCGCGCGGCAGCTGCAGCGCGCCGGCGAGTCCCGCGAGCAGCGCGCCGACAAAGAAGACGCCGGAAAAAAGCCAGGACGGGTTGACGCCGAGCGCCGCGGTCATGTCGCGATCCTCGGTCGCCGCGCGTACCAGGAGACCCCAGTGCGTACGCGAGAGCGCGAGCGACAACGCCGCCAGCACGGCCGGCGCGAGCACGATCAGCAACAGGTCGTATTGCGGCACCGGCTGGCCGAAGATCGTGATCGCGCCGGCCAGTCCGGGAGCGCGCGGCCCCAGCAGATCCTCGGCGCCCCAGACGGCCAGCGCCGCGTCCTTGACCAGCAGCACGACGCCGAAGGTCGCGATCAGCTGCAGCAATTCGGGCGCGCCGTAGAGTCGCCGCAGCAGAAGGCGCTCGATCAGCACGCCCAGCACGCCGACCGCGAGCGCCGCGAGCAGCACCCCGCCCCAATAGCCCAGCGGCCCGGAGCCGAAACGCGCGATCAGGCTATAGGCGAGATACGCGCCCAGCATCATCAGCGAGCCGTGCGCGAAGTTGACGACGCGCGTGACGCCGAAGATCAGCGACAACCCGGCGGCGACCAGGAACAGCGACGACGCGCCGGCCAGGCCGTTGAACAGTTGAACGAGGAGCGCGGAGAGGGTCAGGAACGACGTGCGTCGTCAATTGGCCGGGCGGTGTGCACGCACCCAGTCGTCCGACGGCAGATAGTCGGCGCCGTCGGCGTATTTGGCATCGACCATCACGCCCTTGCCATCCTTGATCGCGAGTCTCCCGACATAGGCGCCCATCGTCGACTGATGGTCGATCGCGCGGTAGCGGATCGTGCCGAACGGCGTTTCGACGACCAGGCCCGCCATCGCGGCGATCAGCTTCGCGTTGTCGGTCGACTTCGCCTTGCGGATCGCCGCCGCGGCGCTCATGACCACGCTGTATCCGACGACCGAGCCCTGGCGCGGGTAGTCGTTGAACTTGGCGCGGTAGGCGTCGAGAAAGCGCCGGTGAACGGGCGTGTCGATCGCGTACCACGGATAACCGGTGACGTACCAGCCGACCGGGGCTTCATCCTTCAGCGGGTCGAGGTACTCGGGCTCACCGCCGAGAAGATCGAACACCGGCCGGTCCTTGAACAAGCCGCGCAGCTCGCCCTCGCGCACGAACTTGGCGAGGTCGCCGGCGAACAGCGACGAAAAGATGGCGTCGGGCTTCGCGTCTATCATTGCCTGAACGACCGGACCTGCGTCGATCTTGCCCAGGGGCGCCGCGAATTCGACGAATTCGATGCCCGAGCCCTGCCGCGCGATCATCTGTTTCTTGAACGCCTCGGTCGCCGACTTGCCGTACTCGTACTCGGGATAGACGATGGCCCAGCGCCGCTTGCCCAGCTTGGCCGCCTCCGGCACCAGCATCGCCGTCTGCATGTAGGTCGACGGACGCAGGCGAAACGTGTACTTGTTGCCGCTGTCCCAGACGATTTTGTCGGTCAGCGGTTCCGATGCAAGGAAAAGCCGCTGGCGTTGCTTGGCGAAATCGGCGATCGCAAGGCCGACGGCCGACGAGAACGTTCCCATCAGTATGTCGACCTTTTCGCGCGAGACGAGCTCCTCGGCCACGCGCACCGCGTCACCCGGGCTGCCGGTGTCGTCGCGCACGATCAATTCGACCGGCCGGCCGATGAGGCCGCCACCCCGGTTGATCTCGTCGAGCGCCAGCTCCATGCCGCGCTTATAGGCTTCGAGAAATGCGGGAAAGGTCTTGTAGCTGTTGAGCTCGCCCAGCTTGATCGGTTGCGCGCCCGCCGACAGCGCAAAAAACGCGGCGCCCGCGAGCACAAGTCGGATCAGCGATGCCATTATTCTCATTCGGACTCCGTGCTTCGGCAGGCTGCGGTTTCGCCGCCTTGCGCCGGACTGGAAGTATGCATGATAGCGGTCGCTGGCTGGACAGGGGAAGCAAGCCCTGGTTGTCGCCGCGGAACGCCACGGTTCTATGCATATGCGCGGAAGAGCGGTCGCGGCATTGTCGCGCAGGTAAAATATCGGATTTCCCGATCCTGCCGGCGGCCGGCATCGCTTTTCCCTGCCCGCATGGTCGCATGGCGCCCCGATGCTGAAGCTCGCTTTTGGACTGACTTTTCCCGACCTGTACGCGACCGAGGGTCTCGCTCGCGTCGACGCCGCTTTCCTCGCGTTCCTGCGCGCAGCCGATACCGGACTGGCGGAGCGGCTCGCGGCGGGACGCGCGAACAAGGCCGCGCTAGACCGGGGCGAGGAGTCGGCGCTATTGATCGCGGTTGCGCCGCATCTGGAGGATTTTGTCGCCCTGCTGTTCGGCGTCGAAGCCGAAGTCGCCGCCTTGCAAAGGGCGCAGCACGACTTGGCGCCCCTGTACGCATGCAAGCGGCAGGTCGTCCAGCGCAAGGCGATGAACAAGTACAAGGCCGACGAGGCGGCGACCTTCGACGGCGACGCGCTGCGCGCCGAGCTGGAGGCGCGCCTCGGTGCGCCGCTGGCAGGCTTGCCCGGCGAGCTGGCGTTCGCGCGCGCGGTCGGGGCATGGAGCAGCGACGAAGCCGCGCACGGCGCGGATATCGAGCTCGCGCTTCGCTATGCGGCATGGGCGGCGCACACGCCGGCCGGCAAGGCGCGGCACCGCGCCGGCGTGCTGTTCAAGGCGCCGCGCAAGCTCGATTACCTTCGCCTGATTCCGGTCGAGCACGAGCACAGCGGCGGCGTCGATCGCTTCCGCTTGCCCGACGACCATCTGCGGCGTCGCGACGGATTCGCGCTGACCGACGCCGGAACCGATCTGGCGGGAGGACTCGACCAGGCCAACTATTGCATCTGGTGCCACGAGCAGCAGAAGGATTCGTGCTCGACCGGCCTGCGCGAAAAGAAGACGCCCGACGGAGCGCCGCCGCCGTTCAAGCGCTCGCCGTCCGGCGTGCCGCTGGCCGGCTGTCCGCTCGAGGAGCGGATTTCCGAATTTCACAAGCTGCGCGCCGAAGGATGGGCGCTCGGCGCGCTGGCGATGATCTGCATCGACAATCCGATGGTGGCCGGCACCGGTCATCGCATCTGCAACGACTGCATGAAGTCCTGCATCTACCAGAAGCAGGAGCCGGTCGACATTCCGCAGTCCGAAACGCGCGTGCTGAAAGACGTGCTGGCGCTGCCCTGGGGCTTCGAGATCTACGGCCTGCTGACGCGATGGAATCCGCTCGACCTTGGGCGTCCGCTGCCGCGAGCGCCGAGCGGCAAGCGCGTGCTAGTCGTCGGCATGGGGCCGGCGGGCTTCACGCTGGCGCACCACCTGCTGAACGACGGTCATACGGTCGTCGGCGTCGACGGCCTCAAGATCGAGCCGCTGCCGCCGTCGGTCTCGGGCGTGAGTGCGACCGGCGCACGCGTGCCGTTCGAGCCGATACACGACATCGACGCGCTGCGCGAGCCGCTGGACCAGCGCGTCATGGCGGGATTCGGCGGCGTCGCGGAATACGGCATCACCGTGCGCTGGGACAAGAACTTCCTCAAGCTGCTGCGCCTGTTGATCGAGCGCCGCGATCGCTTTGCGCTGTGCGGCGGCGTGCGCTTCGGCGGCACGCTCGACGCCGAAGACGCGTTTGCGCTGGGCTTCGACCACATTGCGCTCGCGGCCGGGGCCGGGCGGCCGACGGTGCTGGATCTGCCCAACGCGCTGGCCAAAGGCGTGCGCACCGCGTCGGACTTCCTGATGGCACTGCAGCTCACCGGCGCCGCGCGCAAGGATTCGGTCGCCAATATGGAGATCCGTCTCCCGGTGGTCGTCGTCGGTGGCGGCTTGACCGCGATCGATACGGCCACCGAGTCGCTCGCGTACTACCCGGTGCAGGTGGAGAAATTCGTCGCGCGTTACGACGCGCTCGTCGGCGAGCGCGGACGTGAGCGCGTCGAGTCGGAATGGACCGACGACGAGCGCGAGGTCGCACTCGAATACCTGGCGCACGGGCGCGCGATTCGCGCCGAGCGCGCGGCCGCCGCGCGCGAAGGCCGTGCCGCGCGCGTGCTGGAGTTGCTGCAATCCTGGGGCGGCGTGACCATCGCATACCGGCGCCGGCTGATCGACAGTCCGTCGTACACGCTCAATCACGAAGAGGTCGAGAAGGCGCTCGAAGAGGGCATCCGTTTCGCCGAGGGCCTGACGCCGCTGGCGATCGACGTCGACGCGCGCGGCCGCGCCAGTGCGCTGCGGGTATCGATCCAGCACAACGACGGCGACGGTGTCTGGCACGCAGCCGGCCACGCGACTCTGCCGGCGCGTACCGTGCTGATCGCGGCCGGCACGCAGCCGAACACCGTGTTAGCGCGCGAGGATGCGGCGCATTTCCACCTCGATGGCAAATATTTCCGCGCCGTCGACGAGGCCGGCAATGCGGTCAAGCCGGCGCCGGGGCTCGCCAAGCCCGCCGTCGCGCACGTGCTGACCGCGATCGAGCCCGATGGCCGGGCGATCAGCTATTTCGGCGACCTGCACCCGTCCTTCTTCGGCAACGTCGTCAAGGCGATGGGCAGCGCCAAGCAAGGGTACCCGATCGTCAGCCGGATGCTTGCGCGAGTCGCGCCGGCCTCCGCGCTCGACGACGCGAGATTCCTCGCGCTGGTCAACGGCGAGCTGCGGGCCAGCGTCGAGCGCGTCGTGCGTCTGACGCCGACGATAGTCGAAGTCGTCGTACGCGCGCCGGCCGCGGCGCGGAAGTTCGCGCCCGGGCAGTTCTACCGGCTGCAGAATTTCGAATCGCTGGCGCAACGCACCGCCGGCACGAGGCTGGCGATGGAAGGGCTCGCGCTGACCGGCGCCTGGGTCGATCGCGAGCGCGGCCTCGTGTCGACCATCGTCCTCGAAATGGGCGGCTCGTCGGACCTTTGCGCGCAGCTCGAGCGCGGCGAGCCCATCGTGCTGATGGGTCCGACCGGCTCGCCGACCGAGATCGAGCCCGGCGAGACGGTCATACTCGCCGGCGGCGGCCTGGGCAACGCCGTGCTCTTCTCGATCGGCCAGGCGTTTCGCAACGCCGGCTCGAAGGTGCTCTACTTTGCCGGCTACCGACACATGATCGATCGCTACAAGATCGCCGACATCGAGGCGGCGGCCGATCTGGTCGTCTGGTGCTGCGACGAGGCGCCGGGCTTCGTTCCGCGGCGGCCGCAGGACAGGAGCTTCGTCGGCAACATCGTGCAGGGCATGCTCGCCTACGCGAAGGGCGAGCTCGGCGAATCGACGATCTCGGCTGGCGCGGCGGACCGCATCATCGCCATAGGCTCGGACAAGATGATGGCAGCCGTCGCGGCCGCGCGGCACACGGTGCTGAAGCCTTACCTCAAGCCCTCGCATCGCGGCATCGCGTCGATCAATTCGCCGATGCAATGCATGATGAAGGAGATCTGCGCGCAATGCCTGCAGCCGCAGCACGATCCGGTCACCGGTAAGCTGAGCTACGTCTTTTCCTGCTTCAATCAGGACCAGGCCCTCGACAGCGTCGACTTCGCCGGGCTTGACGCGCGCCTGTCGCAGAACGCCGTGCAGGAGAAGCTCACCGCGCAATGGGTCGAGCATTGCCTGCACGCTGTTGACGCCGAAGCCTGATCAGGCTGCACCGACTCGGCACGTAGAAAAGGTCCGACCGGTCTTCGCTGTTGCCGATCGGCGACGATCCGGCGTCCCCGACTTACCTTTGGTTACAACGTGTGTCGTCGCGATGTCAGTATCGCGCGTTATGGAACGACAGCCGCATGGGCGAAGCGAAGTCGCCGGCACCCGGCGATCGACCGAACACCTGGCCGCAAACACGTTTTGCGGTGCGCAATGCAGCGGGACCGGCATGGTTTCTGCTCGAGCCTCGATGAAGGCGCGACCGGCAACCCGACATGTAAGAGATGCAAGCGACGCGGCAATTTTTGCGCGCATCAAGCATGCGCTACCAAACTCAAAGCGAGGAGAAAGCATGAACAAGATTCAATCCAGGCTTCGGCTGATGACGGCCGTCTTGGCCGGCGCGGCGATGCTGCTGCTGTCCGGGGCAGGCATGGCCGATCCTCCTGCACGCGTGGCGCGGCTCGGCTTTTTCAGCGGTCCGGTGAGTTTCTCGCCTGCGGGTGAAGACGAGTGGGTGCTGGCCACACCGAACCGGCCGCTGATCACCGGCGACCGGCTCTGGTCCGATGCCGGCGGCCGCGCCGAGCTGCAGGCGGGGAGCATCGCCTTGCGCCTGGGCGCATCGACCAACGTCAATGTGCTGAACCTCGACGATCGCACCACGCAAGTCGAGCTCACCCAGGGGTCGCTATACGTCCGGGTGTGGCGAATCGAGAGCGGCGACACGGTGGAGATCGACACGCCGAATCTCGCATTCACGGTCAGCAGCGTCGGCCGCTATCGGATCGACGTCGATCCCGAGGGCAACGTGACGACGCTCGCGGTTTTGGCCGGACAAGGTGAAGCATACGGTGAAGGCGCCGCGTACCGCATCGGCGCAGGCGATCGCTACAGCTTCAGCGGAACGGGCCTGCGCGACTACGAATACAGCGACATCGGGGCGCCGGACGAATTCGACCGCTGGGCTGCGGATCGCGATCGCCGCTACGACACCTCGGTTTCCGCACGCTATGTGTCGCGCGACGTGATCGGCTATGAGGATCTCGACCAGTACGGCACGTGGAGCGTCGTCGCCGACTATGGCAACGTCTGGTATCCGCGCTCGACGCCGAGCGGCTGGGCGCCGTATCGCACCGGTCACTGGGCGTGGATCGACCCATGGGGGTGGACCTGGGTCGACGAGGCGCCATGGGGCTTCGCACCGTATCACTACGGCCGCTGGGCTTTCGTGACGGGTCGCTGGGGGTGGATCCCGGGCCCGGTCAATGTACGTCCGATCTACGCGCCCGCGCTGGTCGCATTCATCGGCGGCGGCGATTTTCGCCTGTCGCTGTCGGTCGGCGGCGCGGCATCGGGCGTCGCCTGGTTCCCGCTCGGCCCCGGCGAGGTCTATCAGCCGGCGTATCGCGTGAGCCGCGACTATTTCACCAACGTCAACGTCAGCAACACGCGCATCACCAACGTCAACATTACCAACGTCTACAACAGCTACACGACCAATACGACGGTAACGAACGTCACTTACCGCAACCGCGAAGCACCCGGCGCGGTGACTGCCGTGCCCGCCACGGCATTCGTGCAATCACAACCGGTCGCGCGAGCGGCGGTCCAGGTCCCACGCGACGTGGTCATGCAGCAACCGGTGAGCGCCGTGGCACGCGTCGCGCCGACTCGCGCCAGCCTCGTCGCCGCGCCGGTCGCGGCACCTGCGGGCGCTGCCGGCCCGGGCAAGCCGCCGGCGCGCGCGCTGCAACGCGAGGTCGTCGCCCGGACCAAGCCGCCCGCGCCGCCGCCCGCATTCGCAGCGCGGCAGGCCGCACTAGCGGCCAATCCTGGCCGGCCCGCCGAGCCCGCCGCTACGGCGCAGCAGCCCGCGGCACCGGGCGCGGCTCCCGCCCGGAACCTCAAGGTCGTCACGCCGACGCAGGCGGCTGCTCCAGCGCCGAAGGACGAAAGCCGGCGCGGGCGCGGAACCATGGGTCGTCCGGGCGCGCCGGAAGGCCCGCAAGGGGCGGCACCCGCCCAGCAAGCGGCACCGGCTACGGCAGCGCCCCCGGAAGGCGCGAAAGGCGCGCCACCGCCCAAGGGCGAGGCGGTGCAGCAGCCGCCAGGCGGCCAAGGCCGCAGTCCCAATGAACGCCGTGGTCTGCCCGAAGGCGGCCAAGGTGGCCCGGCAGCCACTCCGCCGCCACCGCCGGCACCGCGTCCTCCCGACGCAGCCAAGGGTCCGCCGCCCAAAGGCGAGGCAGTAGCGCAGCCGCCGGGGGGGCAGGGCCGCGGTCCCAATGAACGCCGCGGCTTGCCGGAAGGTGGGCAGGGCCCGGGCGGTCAGGGTGGGCCCGCTGTAGCGCCCCCGCCACCGCCGGCACCGCGTCCTCCGGATGCAGGCAAGGGCCCACCGCCGAAGGGCGAGGCAGTGCCGCAACCGCCAGGGGGTCAGGGCCGCAGCCCCAATGAACGCCGGGGTCCGCCCGAAGGCGGCCAGGGCGGCCAGGGCGGTCAGGGCGGACCGGCGGCCGCGCCGCCGCCACCGCCGGCACCGCGTCCGCCCGATGCAGCCAAGGGCCCACCGCCCAAGGGCGAAGCAGTAGCGCAACCGCCTGGGGGTCAGGGCCGCAGTCCGAATGAACGCCGCGGTCCGCCCGAAGGCGGGCAGGGTGGCCAGGGTGGGCCGGCCGCTGCGCCGCCGGCACCCCCACCGCGTCCGCCGGAAGCCGCCAAGGGCGTGCCGCCTCCTAAGGGCGAAGCGGCGCCTCAGCCGCCGGGGGGACAGGGACGTCCGAGCGAGCAGGGCAAGGACCGGAACAAGGACAAGGATCAGAAAGACAAGGACAAGAAAGGATCGGAAGGCTAAACCCGCATCCGACAGGTCCGACGATAGCTCGGCCGCGCCGTGGTCCCGCGCGGCCGAGTTTTTGTGACGATTCGGTATCCGGCCCGACGATGGGTCGAGCGGTGCAGCGCTGCCCAGGTCAAGCGGCACGGTTAATGCTGTACCAGCGACATGGCCGGCATCGCGCGCGCATCCGCGGGCATTCGCAGAAATATTTACAAGCACTTGTAAATAGTTGCGCCTGCACGTTCGCGGCTTCGGTGCGACGCGGGAATCATCCGCCGGGCAATCCGGCGTCGGCTTTTCGCCGCCGCCCGACTGCAGGAGATCACATGACACCGATCATCGCCGGGAGATTCGAGCAGGAAGCGCAGGCCGAGCGTGCGGCCGAGGCGCTGCGACAACGAGGCTTCGCCGCGGAAGACGTGACCGTCTTTTATCTGAATCCGCCGGGGCAGCACGCCACATTTCCGGTTGGCGGCGACCGTGACAAGTCGCACGGCGCGACGCACGCGCACAGCGGCGCGCTCAAGGGCGCCGCGATTGGCGGCGGCGTCGGACTCGGCGTTGGCGCAGCAGCGGCGCCGCTGATGGGACCGGCCGCGGTCGTCGCAGCGGCGGGCGTCGGCGCCTATGTCGGTTCGCTGGCCGGCGCCCTCGGCGATATGGGCGAAGGCGATTCGGCGGCCAAGGAGGCGGGCGAGCCGCCTCCCGAAACCCCGGCCGATGGCGTGCCCGCCGAGCGCCCGTCGGGTTTCATCGTCGCGGCGCGCGCCCCCGAATATGGACGAAGAGTCGTCGCGGCCAATGTACTGCAAGCGGTAGGAGCAAAGGACGTCGAGCGCGCCGACGGCACCTGGCGAATGGGCAAATGGGTGGATTTCGATCCACTGCAGTCGCCGAAACTCGTCGACCTGCCGGCTTCGGGCCGCGGCGCGGCGCAGCGCTAGCAAACGACCGATCCAACTACAAGGAGAAAAACGATGAACCTTACGCTGACGTGGGGACCGCTGATCTCGCTGATCGCAGGCATCCTGATCCTGCTGATTCCGCGGCTGCTAAACTACATCGTCGCGATTTACCTGATCGTCATCGGCCTGATAGGGCTGTTCGGAGTCGGCAACATGCACCTGCGATGACGGCCGTGGGTTAAGTCACGCTAGACGACCTTCAAATTGATGCTCGACAGGCCGTCGATGTGGGCTTCCATCACGTCGCCCCTGACGACCGGGCCGACATTCTCCGGCGTGCCCGAATAGATGATGTCGCCGGGCGCGAGCTCGAAAGCCTCGGAGAGCTTGCTGATCTGCTCGGCGACCGACCAGATCATCTGCGACAGATCGGCATTCTGCTTGATCTGCCCGTTGACCTTGAGCCAGATCGCTCCCTTGGTGAAATGTCCGACGACGGCAACCGGCTGCAGCGGTCCGAGCGGCGCGGAGTGATCGAAGCTCTTGCCGATCTCCCACGGTTTCTTTTCGTCGCCCGCCGCACGCTGCAGATCGCGCCGCGTCATGTCCAGGCCGACCGTGTAGCCGAAAACGCGGTCCAGCGCCTGGTCGATCGGGATGTTGCGCCCGCCGCTCCTGAGCGCGGCGACCAGCTCGACCTCGTAGTGGTAGTTCCTGGTCAGCGGCGGGTACGGGTGATCGACGGTCGCGCCCGGCGGCACGTTCTGCACCGCGTCGGTCGGCTTCTGAAAAAAGAACGGCGGTTCGCGTGTCGGATCGGAGCCCATCTCGCGCGCGTGCGCGGCATAGTTGCGGCCGATGCAGTAGATGCGGCGCACCGGAAAAAGCTCGCTGCTCCCGGCGATCGGTATGAACGTCGGCGCGACATCGAACGGCGTGCGCGCCTGTGCCGCCGCAGCGCCGGACATCGCGAAGCCCGCGCCGCCGGCGGCGAGGGCGCTCGCGCGAAGCAGGATTTCGCGGCGCTGTCTCGACGTCATGCCCGCCTCTAACGTCCTTTGGGGCTCGCCTTGGTGCGGGGCATGACGCGTGGAACCGACGGGGCCTGCGGACGCTTGACCTGCGGAATCTGGATAGGCTGCCCGGTCTTGGCATCGCGCCCGCGGAAACTGCCACCGCCCTTGCCTTTGCTCATCGTTCGATCTCGCTGGAGTGTTTGGAATCGATCATCATGCTACCGCGCATCCGCGGCTGCAAGCGTCGCCACCGCCGTCCCGGGGGCGCTCACGCTTCCGGCGTCAGCAGCGAAACTCCGAGACGGGCGCGGCGCGACAGCCACGGACTCGCCCGGTAGCGGGGATCGCCGTAAGCGCGCGCGAGCTCGTCCAGGATCGCGAGCACGCGCGCCGGTCCGAGCGCATCGCCCCACGCGAGCGGTCCCATCGGATAGCCGAGCCCGATGCGGACGGCGCGATCGATGTCCGCCGGCGCCGCGATCCGCTGCTGCGCGATGTCGCAGGCGATGTTGACGATATGCGCCAGCACGCGCTGCACGATAAAGCCGGGACTGTCGTGAATGATCGCGACGCTGACGCCGTCGGCGGCGAACAGCGCGTGGATGGCGTCGCGCACTCCGGGCCGGGTGACCGGCGTCGTCATCAGCGTTCGATGCTTCGCCAGGTCCGGCAGGACGTCGAGCGCGACGGTGCGCGCGGCATCGAGGCCCTGGTCCAGCGCGGTGGTCGTCGCATCGGATCCGAAGGGCAGCACCAGGCAGACCGCGTCGGGCGCGGGTTGCGCGCCGGAATCCACCTCGGCGCCCAGCTGTGCGACCAGCGAGGCGACGCGCTGGCGCGCGGCATGGTCGTGCGCGCTCACCCAGACCCGGCGAGCCGGCGCCGCGGCGGGCGCTGGCGGCGCAGCGCTCGGCGCCGCGCCGGCGGAGTAGTCGTAGAAGCCGCGCCCGGTTTTGCGCCCCAGCACGCCGGCGGCGAGGCGTTGCGCAGCGAGCGGCGAAGGGCGGAAGCGCGGTTCCTCGTAGTACTGGTGGTAGATGGATTCCATCACCGGCTGCGACACGTCGAGGCCGGTCAAGTCGAAAAGCGCGAACGGTCCCATGCGAAATCCGGCGCCGTCGGCCAGCACGCGGTCGATCGTAGCGACGTCGGCGATGCCTTCGCCGAGAATGCGCAGCGCCTCGGTGCCGTAGCCGCGGCCCGCGTGATTGACGATGAAGCCCGGCGTGTCGCGGGCGCGGACCGCGGTGTGCCCGAGCGCCGCGCCGAAGGCCAGCAGGCGTTCGACGACCGACGGGTCGGTGACCAGTCCGCCGATTACCTCGACCAGCTTCATCAACGGTACCGGGCTGAAAAAATGAAGACCGGCGACTCGCTCCGGATTCGCGCACGCGGAGGCGATGGCGGTGACCGACAGGGAAGAGGTGTTGGTGGCAAGGATGCATTGCCTGCCCACGATCGCCTCCAGCGCGGCGAACAGCGCCTGCTTGGCATCGAGGCGCTCGACGATCGCTTCGATCACCAGGTCGACGCGCGAAAGCTCGGCGAGGTGGCCGACGACCGAAATGCGCGCGGTGGCGCGCGCAGCGTCGTCCTCGGTGAGCTTGTGCTTTGCGGCGAGCGTTGCCAAAGTCGCGGCGATCGCGCGCCGGCCTTCCGCCGCGGCGCCGGCCTTGACGTCGAATATCGCGACATCGAATCCCGCCTGTGCGGCGATCTGTGCGATGCCGCGGCCCATCAGTCCGGCGCCGACGACGGCTATGGTGCGCGGGGATTCGGACATCGCTTATGGTCGTGCGCTGGTCGGCATGCGGCGGCCATTATCCAATGAACGATGCCGCGAGGCGAACCGTTGTCGCGCCCTGGCTTGCCCGGAGCCCGGGCGGTGGGCTGGTATGCAGTAAAATCCGGATCGACCGGCTCGCCGGCCCGATCGACGCACAGCAAGGCGAAACGTTTGCAATCCGGCAGCATCGACATCCCCACGCTCGTCCTGACCGCGACCGTCTGGGTCTACTGGTTCGCCGTCGGCGCGATGGTGGTTCGCGCGCGGCGGAAGACCCGGCAACTCGCCGGTCTCGTTCCGGAACAGCCGCTGGAGCGCAGGATGTGGCTGGTCCTGGTGCCGGCGATCGTTCTCTGGATCGTGCTGCCCTGGCTGGCGCTGACGCGCGCGCAACCGCCGCTGCTGGCACTGCCCGAATTCGCCCGCGCCGTTCCCGCGTACGCCGCGCTGCGCTGGCTGGCGGCGCTGTGCGTGGTGATGTGCTTGGCACTCACCGTCAAGTGCTGGAGGCGGATGGGCAGCGACTGGCGGATGGCGGTCAGCGAGACGCAAAAGAGCGCGCTGATCACCGACGGCTTGTACGCGCGCGTCCGGCATCCGATCTACGCGCTGCAGATGCTGCTGATGTTGTGCTCGGTGCTGATCGTGCCGACAGTTCCGATGATCGTCGTCGCGATCGTGCACTTGAGCCTGATGAACCTCAAGGCGCGAAACGAAGAGCGGCATCTGCTCAAGGTGCACGGTGCGCAATACCAGGCCTACCTCGCGCGCACCGGCCGCTTTCTTCCGCGGCTTGCCGGCGCGGGCAACTAGAGTCTGGTCCAGGCCCCGATCCAATCGACAGGTCTCGAATTCCGATGCCGGGCACGACCAAGCGGTCCCGCGGCAGCTCGCGCCGGTGCCGGACACTGCAACGACTGTGCACCGGCGCGGCGCTGGCGCTGCTGGCTGCGTTGCCGCCGGGTCCGCCATGCGCAGTTGCCGCAGCGGCCGACGTTTCGGCCGCGAGGACCGCACCGAGCCGGCTCGCGCCGCTCGACCGCGGTACCGAGGACCGCATTCTGGCGCTCGATCCGCTGCACATCAGTGCCGCCGAGGTTCGCGACGTGCTCAAGCGGGCGCCGGCGCCGCGCATCATCGGCATCCAGGGAAGCTTTCCGCTGATCACGATGGAACCGTTCGCGCAATACCTGATCGCGATGGGATATCCGGAAGATCGGCTGCGCGATCCGCGCGATGGAAGCATGTCGCGCAACAGCTTTACCGACAGCGAGCAGCTCGCCGGCGAGCTGGCCTGGTATTACGAATCCGACGGCATGATGCCGATGCTGATCGGCCATAGCCAGGGTGGCATGCTGGCGATCAAGGTGCTCTACGAGTTCAACGGGTCGTTCCACCACGATATTCCGGTGTGGAATCCGCTGACCGGCGGGCCGGAGGAGCGCACGAGCATCGTCGATCCGCTGACCGGCCTCGAGCGTCCTGTCGTCGGACTCAAGGTTCCGTATGTCGCCGCGCTCGCCACAGGCAAGCTTCCCCGCTTTCTGCTCGGGCAGTGGTCGATGATGGGGAAGCTCCGCGCGATTCCGGACACGGTCGAAGAGTTCACCGGGTTCTCGATCGAGTGGGACATGATCGCCGGCACGCCGCCGGGCAGCGAGGAATATCACGCCGACGGGAGCGCACGGGTGCGTAACGTCGACCTGCCCGCGGCGACCAGCCACATCCGGATGCCGCGTACGCGCTATCTGACCCGCAATCCGGCGACGCGCGCCTGGATCGACGATTACGACCCGGCGGCGCCGGCCGCGCTGCCCGAGGGTCCGGACGTCGACAGCGCCAACATCGTGCACGCGGCCGACATCTGGTACAGCGTCAAGAAGCATTGGTGCATCGAAGCGCAGCAGCTGATCAAGGCACGCCGCGCCCGCGTCAAGCCAGGCGGGGCCGAGTGAAAGGCCGGCTAAACCTGTTCCAGGCGGCGATGGTGCGCTGGCGCGAGATGCACCCTTACAATGCGGTGCACGTGGTCACGCTGCCGCAACCATTTGACCGGCAGCGGCTCGAAGCGTGCATCCGGCGCCACCTCGAGGGTCTCGGCCTCACCGGACTGACGCTCGACCGCGGCGGGTTGCGGTACGCGTGGACCGGCGGTCCGGCGCAAGCGCCGTTGGCGGTGCTCCCCGGCGGCCCCGATCCGCGCGCGAGCGTGCAGGCCGAAATGGAGCGCCAGCTGAACGAGGGCTTTCCCGCCGGCGGCAGCATCGAGCCGTTTCGCTTTTTTGTCGTCGAGGACCCGCCGGTGTTCCATCTGGGTCTGGCTTACGACCATTTCGTCGCCGGCGGCGACTCGATCGTTCGCCTGTTGCACCGGCTGGTCGAGGATTATTACCACATCGCCCCCGCAGCGGCACGATTGGCGCGGTCCGATCTGTATCCGCCCGGTTATCGCAGCCTTTTCGCTCGCCAGCTCCTTCCGCTGGCGCGCGGCCTGTCGAGCTGGCGCCATCTGATCGCGAGCTGCCGCCATTCGGCGCGGCCCCCGTATCCGAAGGACGGCGACGGTTACAACGGCGTCGTCTTCGCCCGCCTCGGGCCCGCGGAGTCGGCGACGCTCGCAGGCATGGCGCGGGCGTGGGGAACCACGCAGAACGATATCTTTCTCGCGATCATGCTCAAGACCCTGTCGCC
The DNA here is from genome assembly GCA_036269335.1 of Casimicrobiaceae bacterium. Taxonomy (GTDB): domain Bacteria; phylum Pseudomonadota; class Gammaproteobacteria; order Burkholderiales; family Casimicrobiaceae; genus PALSA-1003. The sequence continues at coordinate 18,922 of DATASF010000041.1, read as the reverse complement.
ACGGGTGGCGGAGCGCCGCCAGGCCAAGCGGCGCCGCGACCTCGCCGTCGGATCCATCGTCAACGTCCGGCGAGATTTCGGCGTCAGGGCGGCGGACGCCTTTGCGCCGCTGCTCGGGTCGTTTCGTATCGCGCATCCGGTGCCCGACGACATGCCGCTGTCCGAACTGGCGCGGTTCGTCTGCGGCGAGACCAGCCGCATCAAGCGGCGCAAGCTGTATCTGCAGACCTTGCTGGCGATCGGCTTGTCCGGCCTGCAATGGCGCTTTCTCTCCAACGAGGAGCGGCAGCGCTTCCACGCCAAGAACTACGCGGTGTGGGCAGGCATCACGCCGCTCCAACTGAACGCCCTCTGGCCGGAGGCGAAATCCTATCCGTTTCGCGTAGGCTACGTACGCGCGGTGTCGACCGGCCCGCTTTCGCCGCTGGTCCTGGCGCTGACAACGCTGGGCGATGTCGTCGAGGTGGCTTTATCATTCCGGAGGGCGGCAATCGATCGCCATCGCGCCGAGAGCCTGCTCACCGACATCGTCCATTGCATCAGGAGCATTGCGCCGTGATTGCACCCAGGCCGCGCCGAACCCTCGGAATATTGATCGAAGCCGTTCTGGCGTTGATCCTGTGCGCTTGTGCGACGCCTCCGATTCAGCCGCCGGCGGAGGACACGCGTGCCGTCGCCGCGGGTAGCGTGCTGCGCTCGCTGAAGATCGACCCCGCCGTCGAAACGAAGATTCTCGCGCTCGATCCGGCGCGCATCAGCGACGCCGACGTGCGCAATGTGCTCGCCAAGGGGCCGACGCCGCGTATTTTCGCAGTCCACGGAGGTGTCTATGGCGTCTATCTGCTGATGGAATCGTTCGGGCGATTTCTCACCGGCATGGGTTACCCGGAGGCGATGATCCGCGATCCCGGCGACGGCGCGTACTCGCGCAGCCCGTACGAAGACAGCGCGCAGCAGGCCGGCGAAATCGCCTGGTATTACGAGCATGAAGGCGTGCGGCCGATACTGGTCGGCCACAGCCAGGGCGGGATCCAGGTTGTCAAGATCCTGCACGAGCTGGCCGGGACCTTCGGGCCGGAACGGCGCGTGTTCAATCCACTGACCAGGCAGCTCGAGGACCGGACGACGTTCGTCGATCCGCTGACCGGACGCGAACGGCCGGTCGTCGGCGTGTCGGTCGCGACCGCGTCGGTCGTCGGCACTGGCGGCTGGTCGCTGGCATTGCCGGTGCACTGGAAGGTGGTGCCCATGATCCGATCGATTCCGGATACGGTCGACGAGTTCACCGGCTACCGGATCGGGCTGGACCTCTTCGCCTGGGATGCGCCGGGCCTGGAAAACGTGAAGACCTTTCATCCCGAGGGTAAGGCGATCGTGCGCAATGTCACGCTGCCGGCCGAGTATTCGCACGTGTTCGTGCCCGACACCGCGGAGCTCGCGCTGTCGGCGCCGATGCGGGCGTGGATCAATGCCTTCGATCCCGACAACATGGCGGGCCTGGCACCGCTGCCGGAAGGGAACGCGCTCAATGTGATGTGGGCTGCCGACATTTGGCACAGCATCAAGAAGCACTGGTGCCTGGAAGCGCAGCGCTTGCTGCGCGCGCCTCGGCCACCCCCGGCCACGTAGACGGATCGCAGCGGCGAGGGCGCGCGCTCCGGCTCGGTCACAGAGTCCAGCGTGGCGGGGCGGCCGGTTCTTGCGGCCGGCGAGGTTGCCCGGCAGAGCGAAGCAGGCGATAATTATCGATTGTCCCGGGGCACGGCGCCGGACCGGCATGCCCGCCTCGCCCGCATTTGCCAGCCCCGGCAGCGTTGTGCCGGAATCCACGACAACCGACTACCCCCGATGTCAGGCCCTCTTGCCGGAAAGGTTGCGCTCGTGACGGGCGCCTCGCGCGGTATCGGCCGCGCGATCGCGACCAAGCTCGCGGCCGGCGGCTGCGATCTTGCCGTCAATTACTACAACAGTCACGACGAAGCCGAGGCGCTTTGCGCGGAGATTCGCGCGACCGGCCGCCGGGCGCACGCGTTCCAGGGCAGCGTCGGGCTGCCCGACAGCGTCGACGAGATGTTCGCCGCGATCGCCAAGCATTACGACCGCATCGACATCGTGATCAGCAACGCCGCCAGCGGCGTGCTCAAGCCGGCGATGGCGATGTCGCTCAAGCACTGGCGCTGGTGCCTGGAGACCAACGCGTTCGCGCTGGCGCTGCTCGCACAGCACGCGGTGCCGCAGATGCGCGAAGGCGGGCGCATCATTGCGATGTCGAGCCTCGGCGCGTCGCGCGCGATGCCCGATTACGGCTTCATCGGTGCGTCGAAAGCCGCGCTGGAGTCGCTGGTGCGCACGCTGGCGCAGGAGCTCGGCCCGAAGAACATCCGGGTGAACGCCGTCAGCGCCGGCGTCGTCGATACCGACGCGCTGCGCCACTTTCCGAATCGCGAGGAGCTGCTGGCCAATTTCGCCCAACGGACACCCGCCGGGCCGGTGCTGACGCCGGAGGACGTGGCCGGCGCCGTCTATCTGCTCTGCCTTCCCGAGGCCGCGATGATCACCGGCCATACGCTGGTCGTCGACGGCGGGTTCTGCATCTCGGGATGAACCGGCGATGAAAGTCGATTCCGGACTGGCCGGCAAGGTCGCGATCGTGACCGGCGGCAGCCGCGGCATCGGCCGCGCGATCGTCGAGCTCCTCGCCGACGAAGGCGTCGATGTCACCCTTTTCTACCGCGACAACGCGCAAGCCGCGGCGGACGTCGTTGCCGAGGGGGGCGCGGCGGGCAAGGCAATCCATGCCGACAGGGTGGACGTCTGCGACGCGGGGGCCTGCGCCGACGCGGTCGAGCGGGTCGCGGCGCGCACCGAGCGGATCGACATCCTGGTCAACAACGCGGGGGTCATACGCGACAACCAGCTCGCGGCGCTCGACGACGACGACATCCGCGTCGTCCTCGACACCAATATCGGCGGCGTGTTCAATATCACCCGCGCCGTAATTCCGCACATGATCGTGCAGCGGTACGGCAAGATCATCAACCTGTCGTCGGTCAGCGGTGAAAAGGGCGGGCGCGGTCAGACCAACTACGCGGCGAGCAAAGGCGCGATCAACGCCTTCACCCGTTCGCTGGCCGTCGAGCTCGCGCCGCGGAAGATCACGGTCAACGCCGTCGCACCCGGCGTGATCGAGACCGAGATGTCCAGGGACGTGCGGGATCTCGCCGGCGACCAGGTGAAATCGCGCATCCTGCTCAAGCGATACGGCAAGCCCGAGGAAGTCGCGTATGCGGTGTGGTTTCTCGCCTCACGCTACGCGGACTATATGACAGGACAGGTCGTCGCCGTCGACGGCGGCTTCAAAATGGAGTGAACAGCATGGCGCAAAATGAGATCAGCAAGGAAGAAATCCTGGCGGTGTACCCGAAGGTCGCCGAGACGATGGCCGACGCGCTCGGCTGCGACGTCGAAGAGGTCAAGCTAGACGTGTCGCTGATCGAGGGGCTCGACGCCGAGTCGATCGATTTCCTCGACATGGTGTTCCGCCTCGAGCGCGCGTTCAAGATCAAGATTCCGCGCGGCAAGATCGTCGAGAACGCGCGGGGCGATCTGCCGGAGGCCGAGTTCGAGCAAAAAGGCATCGTGACCGAAAAGGGCCTGGCGCAGCTCAAGTCCTACTTGTCGGAAATTCCGGCCGAGCGATTCAAGACGCCGATGAAGGTCGCCGACATTCCGCGCCTGTTCACGCCAGAGACGTTCTGCAAGCTGGTGATCAGCGCACAGCGCGAAGCCAAGGCGGCGGCCTGACGACAAGCGTCGCATGAGCGATCATTTCGCAGCCTACTCCTTCGTCGACCGGATCAGCGAATTCGCGCCTGGCGCGCATGCTCGCGGCTGGTACGCGGTCCCGCGCGAGATCGCCGAATTTCCGTCGTGCCTGGTCGCCGAAGCGGTCGGACAGCTCGCGGCCTGGATCGCGATGGACAAGCTCGGCTATCGTGGCCGGCCGGTTGCGGCGCTGGCGACCGAAACCGTGTTCGAGGGTAGCGTCGCGCCCGGCGATCTTCTGGAGCTCGACGTCGACATCGACGATTGCGACGATGAAGTCATCGCCTACGGTGGCCGGGCGAAGGTCAACGGCAGGCAGGTCATCGAGCTTAAGCACTGTCTGGGTCCGATGGTCCCGGTCGAGGAGCTCGATTCGCCGCATGCCTTGCACGAGCGCTTCGAGCTGCTGCGCGGCCGCGGCGCAACGGCCGGCGCCTTTCGCGGGGTCGCGCCGGTCCCGCTGACAGTCGATGCGCGCGTGCCCGGCAAGTCGCTGCATGCCACGCTGGCGGTGCCCGAGCATGCGGCGTTCTTCGGCGATCATTTTCCGCGCCGTCCGGTGTTTCCGGCGACCTTGCTGCTCGACGTGCAAATGCGCCTTGCCATCGAGCTCGCCGATTCGCTCGGCGAATCGCGGGGCGCAGCAGCGATGACGCCGTCGCGCATGACCAACGTCAAGATGCGCACGTTCATCACACCAGGTCAGCGAGTCGGCCTCAACGTCGAGATGCTCCCGGCGGCCGACGAAGGTGCGACGGCGAGAGTTGCGTTGAGCGCCCATGTCGGCGATCGCGCGGTCGCGACGGCGCGCGTCGAGCTGGTCGACAAGGTGCTGGCATGAGCCGGCGGCGCAGGGTTGCGATCACCGGGGTCGGGCTGGTCACGCCGGTGGGCAACGATGTGGCGACGACCTGGTCCGCGCTGCTCGAAGGCCGCAGCGGCGTCGCGCCGATCAGCATTTTCGACGCCAGCGGCTTTTCGACGCGGATCGCCGCCGAGGTCAAGGATTTCGACGCGGCCGCGCTCGGCGCCGACCGCAAGCTCCTCAAGTTCGCCAACCGCTCGCATCGCTTCGCGCTCGGCGCTGCCGAGCAGGCGATGCGCGATGCGGGCATCGCGCCGACCGCGGCCACCGCGACGCGCTGGGGCTGCTCGGTGGGCACCGGCATGATGGGCGTTGCATACGATGATCTCGCCGCCGTGCAGCGGCATTCGGCGGCCGACGGCGAGCTGCATGCCGACCAGCTGGTCGACGATCCGACGGCGTCCGACCCGATCGTTTTCTGCCGCAGCCAGTCGACGGCGGGACTCGCGCTGCTGACCCGGCGCTTCGGCATTCACGGGTACGCGACTTCGGTCCATACCGCCTGCGCGTCGGGCGGCCAGGCGATCGGTACCGCGCTCAAGCTGATACGCCGCGGCAGCGTCGACTACGCCCTCGCCGGAGGCTTCGATTCGATGATCAGCCCGGTCGGCCTGGGCGGCTTCTGCCTGCTGTCGGCGGTATCGGCCGACAACGACGAGCCGCGCCGGGCGAGCCGGCCGTTCGACGCGACGCGCAACGGCTTCGTGCTCGGCGAGGGCGCGGGATTCGTCGTGCTCGAAGAATGGGAATCGGCACGTCGGCGCGGCGCGCCCATCTACGCCGAGCTCGCCGGTGACGGAAATTCGCTGTCGTCGTATCGCATCACCGATTCGCCGCCGGACGGCGACGGCCCGATCCAGTCGATGCGCGCAGCGCTTGCCGACGCAGGCGCCGGGCCGCAGGACGTCGACTACATCAACGCGCACGGCACGTCGACCTACATGAACGACAAGAGCGAGAGCGCCGCGATCCACAGGGTCTTCGGCGGCAAGACCGCCGAAGTCGCGGTCAGCTCGACCAAGAGCTCGATGGGCCACCTGATCGCCGCCGCCGGCGCGGTCGAAGTCGTCGTATGCGCGCTGACGATCCGCCACGGTGAGCTGCCGATCAACGCAAACCTGCGCGAGCGCGATCCGGACTGCGACCTGAATCTGGTCGTCGCGCCGACGAAAAGGCGCGTGCGAATGACCTTGTCCAACTCGTTCGGATTCGGCGGCTCGAACAGCTGCATTGCGCTGCGCCATCCGGATGAAGTGCCGGGCGCCGCCTGAGCCCTGCCATGGCGCGCCCCAGAATTCTGATCACTGGCACCGGCGCGGTGTGCGCGTCGGGCATGGACCCCGGCGCGGTGCTGGCGGCGGTGCGCGAAGGACGTTCCGCCATCGGGCCGATCGCGCAATGGGACACGACCGGCTGGCCGGTGCGCGTCGCCGCCGAAATGCCCGATTTCAATCCGCGCGCGCTGGTCGAGGACCGCAAGCTGCACAAGCTGATCCGGCGCAGCGACATGTTCGGGCTCTACGCGGGAAGCCACGCGATCGATGCCGCCGGATTCATGTCGGCGCGCGACGGCGACGATGCCGACGCGGCCGCGGCATTCAACGATCGCAGCGGGCTCTACGTCGGGTCGGGCGGCGGAGCGTACATGTCGCAGTACGAGTATTTTCCGCTGATGAGCGAAACCGGCGGCTCGCTCAACGCGTTCGGACGCGACCTCGGCAACGAGGTCAATCCGATGTGGCTTTTGCGCACGCTGCCGAACAACGTGCTCTGCCATGTCGGCATCAAGTACGGACTGAAGGGCACCAACGCCTGCATCACCAACCACAGCGCCGGCGGCACGCTGGCGGTCATCGAAGCGGCCGAAGCGCTGCGGGAGGGCGAGGCCGACCGCGCGATCGCCATCGGGCACGATGCGCCGATCGAGCCGCAGATGCTGCTCTACTACCACCAGTGCGGCCTGCTTGCGCCCGACGTCATCCGCCCGTTCGACCAGCGGCGCAGCGGCAGCGTATTCGGCGAGGGCGCGGGCGCGCTCGCCCTCGAGACCGAGGACGCCGCCGCGAAGCGCAACGCCCCCGTGCTGGGCGAAGTGCTCGGCGGCGGCTACGCGGCTGAAGGCGAGGGACTGCTCGCGATACGCGAGGATGGCGACGGTCTTTGCCGCGCGATCACCCAGGCGCTGGCTGAAGCCGGACTGGCGCCGGCGGACATCGGGATGATCGTCGCCCACGGCAACGGGACGCCTTTGTCGGATTCGTCGGAAGCGGCAGCAGTGCGCGCGGTATTCGGCACCGGTGACGCGGCGCCGCCGGTCACGGCGTTCAAATGGGCGACCGGACACCTGATCGCCGCGGCCGGCATCATGGAGACGGTGATCGCGCTGGCCGCCCTGCGCGAGCGCCTCGTCCCGGGAATCGCCACGCTGACAGCGCTCGATCCGGATTGCGAGGGCCTGCGGGTCTCCTCTTCGCCGCAGGTCCCGCGTGGCGACACGGCGTTGATTCTGTGCCGCGGATTCGCCGGGACCAACGCCGCGCTGATCGTCCGCGCGCTGCAGTGAGCCCGGATGGCCGGCGCCGCCGACCCGTTCGAAGCGCGGCGCGGGGAGCCGACGCGCTGCGGCATCGACAGCGTCGAGATCGCGCGTATCGAGCGCCTGCTGCGCGAGACGCCGGCGCAAGACCTGACCCGTTTTTTTTCGCCGCAGGAGCTCGCCGACAGCGGTGACGGGCCCGGCCGCGCCGCGAGCCTGGCGGCGCGCTTTGCCACAAAGGAAGCTTGCGCCAAGCTCTTTCCGCGCGAGCTGGCACTCGGAGAAATCGAGCCCGCCGATTTTTCCGTCACGCGCGATGCCTACGGCGCACCGCAGGTCGTCTGCAGCGCGCGCGCGGAGCTCCTGCTTGGCCGGCAGCGGCTGCGGGCGATCGCGGTATCGCTGACGCACGACCGGATCAGCGCGTCCGCGGTCGCACTGGCGCTTCCCGCGCAAGCCAAGCCGCCGTTGGCCGGCCGGCTGCTTTACCGCCTGCTGCCGCTGCGCCGGCGCGTCGTCCTGGAAAATCTGCGGCGCGTATTCGGGTCCGCGGTCCCCGAAGACGAAATCGTCGCGCTGGCGCAGGCGCATTACGCGCACCTTTGGCGGCTTGCCGGCGAGTTCTTCCGCTTCCGCTGGCTGTCGGACGAGAAGAAGTCCGCGCTGATCCGCGTCGACAACGTCGAGGCGCTGGCGCGCGCTCTCGAGCGCGGCAGGGGCGTGCTGATCCTCACCGGGCACTTCGGCAATTTCGAGGTCGCGACGATCGCCGGCTTGCGCCATTTCCCCTATATGCGCGGCCGCTTTCATTTCGTCCGCCGCGCCATCCGGCCGCGCTGGCTGGACGCTCTGGTGAACCGGCGGTTCCGGAAGGGCGGCTTCGGCGTGCTGGGCAAGCGCGGGTCGCTCGATGCGATCCTCGACCGGCTCGAAGCAGGCGACATCATTGTCTTTCCATTCGACCAGCATGCGTCGCCGCCCGACGGCATCGCCGTCGACTTTTTCGGGCAGCCGGCAGGAACGTTCAAGAGCCTCGCCATCATGGCGCTCGCGACCGGCGCCCCGGTCGTGCCGGCATCGAGCTGGCGCGACCCCGACGGCTCGCACGTGCTGCGATTCGAGGAAGCGCTGCCGCTCATCGAGTGCGACAAGGTCGACGAGGAGATCCGGCGCAACACCCGAGCTTACAACGCGATGCTCGAGATCCTGGTGCTTCGCCACCCCGAACAGTGGTTCTGGGTGCACAGGCGCTGGAAACTGGCCCCGGCGACCGCGCGGTGAGCGGCCAGGGCGAGCGAAGGGTCCGGTCGGTCCAGGCGCTATAATGGCGGCCAATAGAAAATACCGACGATGATCGAGCACCTGCCCAACCTGCTGGCGCCGAAGTTTTTCCTCCTCTACGCGTTCGTCGCGTCGGGCGTCTACGTGCATTATCGCGGCCGCATACGGCATCGCTTCTACCGGCAGCTGACCGATCACTCGACGTTCATGGCGCCGTACAACGTGCTTATGTACATGTTCTCGGCGGTGCCGAACCGGCCGTATGTCGACGTCAAGCTCTTCCCCGAGTTGAAGCCGCTGTCCGACAACTGGCAAATACTGCGCGAGGAAGCCCTGCAGCTTTTCGACGAGGGCCACATCCGCGCCGCGGCGAAATACAACGACCTGGGTTTCAATTCGTTTTTCCGGCGCGGCTGGAAGCGTTTTTATGTCAAATGGTACGACGAGCCGCTGGATTCGGCGAAGGCGCTGTGCCCGAAGACGGTTGCGCTGGTGCAGTCGATCCCATCGGTCAACGCGGCGATGTTCGCGCTGCTGCCTCCCGGTGGCAACCTGGGCAGGCATCGCGATCCGTTCGCCGGCTCGCTGCGGTACCACCTGGGGCTTTCGACTCCGAACTCGGACAACTGTCGCATTTTCGTCGACGGCGAGCCGTACAGCTGGCGCGACGGCGAGGCTGTGATCTTCGACGAGACCTTCATCCACTGGGCGGAGAACAAGACCGATACGCTGCGCGTGATCCTGTTCTGCGACGTCGAGCGGCCGCTGACCAGCCGCATCATGGCGACGATCAACCACTGGTACGAGGCGACGGTGATTCGCGCCAGCCAAACCGAGAACGTCGCGGGCGACCAGGTCGGCATGCTGAACAAGATCTTCGGCCTCGCGTATTACCTGCGCCTGCCCGGCAAGGCGCTGAAGCGCAAGAGCAGGCTCGCGTACTACACGGTCAAGTGGCTGCTGCTCGGCGGAATACTGGTCTGGATGTTCGCCTAGTGGTCGGCCGCGCCCTGGTAACGGCGGCGGTCCTCTCGTTGGCGCTGCTCGGGGCGCAAGCACGCGCACAGGAAACGTATCCGTCGAGGCCGGTCACGCTGGTGGTCCCGTTCCCGCCCGGCGGCGTCGCCGACATCGTCGCGCGGCCCGCGGCCGACCCGCTCGGACGCGTGCTCGGCGTCCCGGTCATCATCGAGAACAAGGCCGGCGCCGGCGGCGGAATCGGCATGGCCTACGTGGCCAAGGCGAAGGCTGACGGCTATACGCTGCTGCTCGCGCTGTCGTCGATCTCGATCCTGCCCGAGGCCGACAAGATCATCGGCCGCCCGCCGATGTACCAGCTCGATCAGCTCGTTCCGATCGCGCGGCTCACCGCCGACCCGACGGTGCTCGCCGTGCGAGCCGACAGCCGCTGGAAGACGCTGCAGGAATTCGTCGCCGACGCGAAAAAACGGCCCGGCGCGATCAGCTACGGCTCGTCGGGCAACTACGGAACGATGCACGTGCCGATGGAGATGTTCGCCGGAGACGCCGGCATCAAGCTTCTGCACGTGCCGTACACCGGCGCCGGTCCCGCGGTCGTCGGGCTCCTTGGCGGCAACATCGACGCCGTCGCGACGGGCCCGTCGACGGTGATCCAGCACGTCAAGGCAGGCACGGTGCGCGTGCTCGCCTCCTGGGGCGACCACAGGCTCGCTTCGCTGCCGGATGTGCCCACCTTGTCGGAGTCCGGGTTCAACGCCGTGTTCTTTCAATGGTCGGGGCTGTTCGCGCCGGCAGGAACACCGGCGCCGGTGCTGGCCAGGCTTCGCGACGCGGCGCGGATCACCGCTTCGGATCCCCGCTTCGTGGCCGCGCTGGCCACCGTCGAAACGCCGGTGCAGTACCTCGACGCGCCCGAGTTGCAGCGCTTCTGGGACGCCGATGCGCAGAAGCTGGGCGCGGTCGTCCGGCGCGTCGGCAAGCTCGATTGAGCTGCCGATCCGGCACGACGGTGCCGCGCCAGCCATGAGCGCGCCGGACTTCGCCGTTCCGGTCGACCAGCGCTATTTCGAGGATTACGTCGTCGGCTCGACCTACGAGTACGGCACGGCAGCCGTCGACGAGCGCGAAGCGATCGCCTTCGCCAAGCAATTCGATCCGCAGCCGATACACATCGATCCGGTCGCCGCGGCGCGGGGACCGTTCGGCGGCCTGATCGCGAGCGGCTGGCATACGACGGCGCTGATGATGCGACTGTTCGTCGACCATTATCTGTCGAGTGTCGCAAGCCTGGCTTCGCCCGGCATCGACGAGCTGCGCTGGCTCAAACCGGTGCGCCCCGGCGACGCGCTGCGCATCCGGGTGACGGTCACCGAAGCCCGGCGCTCGCGTTCCAAGCCGGATCGGGGCATCGTGCGCACGCTGATCGAGGTCCTGAACCAGCGCGGCGAGACCGTCTCGACGATGAACGCGATGAACCTGCTGCGCTGCCGTCACGTCGGCTAGCCGCAGGGAGCTTGCCGTGTAGGCGCCCGTCCTGCATCGGACGCCCGTGGGTCGGACAATCAAAAGAGCATTCGGCCGATAGGCGGCGGCATTGCCCATGCGCGAGACTCCCTGAAAAGAAGGAGCCGCCATGAGCAAAATCAACAACACCGCCAAGCTCAACACCACCGGACGCCGCCTGGGCACATTGGGCCTCAGCGTCGTTGCGCTTGCGTTGGCTGCTTGTGCGACGACTTCGTATTCACCGCCCGCGACCGACAACCGCAGTGAACTGCTCGCGGCGCACCTGGCCGCGACCAACGGAGTCCAGATCGGCGCCGAGTCGCAGCGCGCGGTCGAGGACCGCATCCTGGCGCTCGACCCCGATCGGATCAGCGACGCCGATGTGCGCAATAGTCTGGCGCTCGGACCGACACCGCGCATCGTTCTGGTCCACGGCGGCATCGCCGGCGTCTATCTGATGATGGAGTCGTTCGGTAAATTCCTGGTCGGCATGGGCTATCCGGAAGCGCGCATCCGCGATCCGCGCGACGGCGAGTGGTCGCAGAATCCGTACGGCAGCAGCGTGCGGCTCGCCGGTCAGCTGGCCTGGTATTACGAGCGCGACGGCGTGCGTCCGATGCTGATCGGTCACAGCCAAGGCGGCATGCAGACGGTCAAGGTGCTGCATGAACTCGCAGGGGACTTCGGCGACCGCATCCCCGTGTGGAATCCGGTAACCGACAGGTCGGAGAACCGCGAGACGATTTACGATCAAGTGACACGTGCGCAGCGGCCGGTCATCGGTCTACAACTCTCGTACGCGTCGGTCGTCGGCGCCGGCGGATTGGAATTCTGGGCCGCGACCAGCTGGAGCCTCGCGGGACGGCTGCGCGCTATTCCTGACAGCGTCGAGGAATTCACCGGGTACTCGATCGCCGCCGACCCGATTGCGCTGACGCCACCAACCGGCGCGACCTCGTTTGATTTGTACCGCCAGACCGGCAACGCCAAAGTGCACAACGTCAACTTGCCGCTCGGGTACAGCCACGTCAGCGTGCCGTACACCGACTACCTGATCGACGAGCCGAGCAAGCGCGACTGGATCAATGCCTACACCGGCGGGAAGAACGTCGATGCGGCGACGATACCGGGCGGGGACGACTCGCACGTGCTGTGGGCGGCCGATGTCTGGCACAACGTCAAGAAGCACTGGTGCCTCGAGGCCCAGCGCCTGATCCGCGCCCAGCGCGCGGACGGCGAGACGCGGGGCAACCAGTCTGCGCTGCGCTAAGACGACGCTGCTCAGGCCGCCTGGCGCACCAACTGTCCCAGCTTGGCGATGGCCCGCGCGGTGCGCTCGCTCCACGGGTGGCCGCAGCTCAGGCGCAGGCAGTTGCGATAACGATCGCTTGCTGAAAACAGCCGACCGGGCGCAAAGCTGAATCCCTGCTGCACGGCTGCATCGTAGAGCTGCATCGTATCGATCTCGCCGGGCAATTCCACCCAGACGACAAAACCGCCGAGCGGACGGGTGACGCGCGTGCCCTCGGGAAAATGGCTGGCGATCGCGTCGGTCATCTGCCGGACCTGGCTCGAGAACAGGCGCCGCACCTTGCGCAGATGATGATCGTAGCTTCCCTGGGCAAGAAACTCGGCGAGCACGATCTGCAGCGTCTCCGGAGTCGTCAGTGTATTGACGAACTTGAGCAGCTCGACCTTGGCGAGGTACCTGCCCGGTGCGATCCAGCCGACGCGCAGTCCCGGCGCCAGCGACTTGGAGAACGACGAACAGAGCATGACGCCGCCGTTTTTCTCGAACGCCTTCAGCGGCAGCGGACGCGGTGGTTCGAAATGCAGGTCGCCATAGATATCGTCCTCGATTATCGGGATGCCGCGTGCCTCCAGCGTGGTCACGAGCGCGCGCTTGCGCTCGTCGGGCATGATGCTGCCCAGCGGATTGCTGACGTTGCCCATCAGTACGACGGCCTTCAGATCGTGGTGATGGAGCGCCACGTCGAGCGCCTCGAGCGAGATTCCCTCACGCGGATGCGTCGGAATTTCGATGATCCGGAGTCCCATCGTCTCGATCGCCTGCAGGGTGCCGTAGTAAGTCGGCGATTCGAGGGCGATCGTGTCGCCGGGCGCCGCGACGGCGCGCAGCGCAAGCGCGACGGCTTCGGTGCAGCCGTGGGTGACGACGAATTTGCTTTCGGCGATTGCGACACCCCACTCGAGGTAGCGGCGGCTCAGTTGGTGGCGAAACGCGGGATTGCCCGGTGCAAAGCCGTAAGTCGTCAGCAATGCGGGCTTGCGGCGTATGACCGACGCCATGATCTGCTGCAGCCGGTGTGCCGGGAACAGCTCGGCGGCGGGACTTGCGGTGCCGAGCGGGACGATGGCCGGATCGAGCGCCGCGGCACGAACCCGGGCCACCATGCCGCTGATGCCGACGAATCCAGCCTCCGCTGGCGGCCCGCTCGTCAGCGGCTCCTCGAAGCGTCGGGCGCGCGGCCGCACGAAGTAGCCCGACTGCGGGCGAGCCTCGACCAGGCCGGAGCATTCCAGCGTACGCAAGGTCTGCAGCGCCGTCGACACGCTGACGCGGCGCTGAGTCGCCATCCGCCGCACCGAGGGGAGCCGCTCGCCGGGTGCCAGCTGGCCCTGGCGGATCAACGTCGACAACTCGTCGGCGAGCCGCTGGTAGAGGGGCATCGAAGTTACGGCGTCGGTCGTCATCGCGCGATCCTCCGCGAGAACGCAGGCGTTGCTAAGGTACAGAAACGCGCCGTGATAAGCATAACAGTTTGGCGGCGGGACTTCTGTACCCATAACAATCGCGGGTTGCTGCTGCTGTTATAGCTCCAGCCGCGTCCGTAGCATCGGCCTCGTTCTCCGCGTTGCGCCGCGTGGCGTTGCGATAACGATGCGGCGTTCGCCGGGGCTCGATTGCGGCGGCAGCCGCGTTAAAGGAGGGTTCGATGGCCAGATTCGTCTTTGTCGAGTCGCGGGATCCGTACCAGTTCGCGGATTGCGCGCAGTTTCTGGATCTCGTTGCCGGCGTACGACGGCGCTCGCACGAGGTCACCCTCTTCCTGGTCCAGAACGCTGTGCTCGCCGCGCGCGAAGGGGCAGCGCACGCCGGCGGCTACAGCGAACTTGCCAGGGCGGGCGTCGCGGTCGTCGCCGACGCCTTTGCGCTGCGCGAGCGCGCCGTCGACCGGCTGGCCGCCGGCGTTCAGCCGACGGGCATCGACCGGCTGGTGAGCCTGGCGCTGACCCCGCAAACCAGGGTGATTTGGCATTGACCACGAGGAGCGAAAGATGACCATCGGCAAGAATCTCACCGTCGCGATCATGGACCCGCCGTACGAAAGCGGGACGACGGCAACGGCGTTGCGCATCATCGACGCGGCACTTCGCCAGGCACAGGTAGTGACCGTGTTCGCCTACGAAGGCGCGGTCGGCCTGACGATGAAGGCGCAGCAACCGCACGCCAATCCGGTCAAGGGCACGACCGTCGAACAGGAGGAACACCCGACGACCAAGGACTGGATCGCGGGACTGTTCGCCCTCGCACGGCAGACGGGCGCCAAGCTCGACTGGATCAATTGCGGGCTGTGTGTCGACGAGCGAGGTGCCGGCGATACGATCGACGGCCCGCGCCGCGGCAGCCCAAAGGACTTTTTCGAGGCCGTCAAGCTCAGCGACGGCGTCATCGTCATTCCGACGCATTAGGAGCCGACATGAAGATATTGAGCATCGTCGACACCGCGTATCGCGCCACGCTGGACGAGCAGGACGACACGATCCTGTGGCTCAATCACGCGCTGCGCAACAACGGCGCCGAGGTCAGCGTTCTGTTGACCGGAAATGCAGTCAACTATGCGGTCCGAGGCCAGGACGCGGCCGGGCTCGCGTTCGGCGACAAGCGGATCGCGCATCCGCCGCAGCTCGACCAGGACCTCGCCCGGCTGATTGCCGCGAAGGTCGCCGTGTTCGTCGTCGAAGAGGATATCCGGGAGCGCGCGCTGCCGGCCGACGGGCTCGTCGCCGGCATCGAAAGGCTCAGCCGGGCCGCGATTCCGGAAGCGATCGAGCGCTTCGATCACGTGTGGCGCTGGTGAACACGATTTCGGAATGCGCAGGTGCTTCGTAACCTAGGACGTGTTGCACAATGAGCGTGTGGCCTCTCTGCGCTCGTACCTTTCGCTCGCCGGCTTCATGCCGAGCGTGGCGCTCGTGCTCGCGTTTTATGTGCTGCTCCGAGCGTCGCGTGGATCGATGTGGCGGATCGCGTTGCTCGCGCTGCCCGGCACGATCGCGCATGAGCTCTCGCACTTTGTCATCGGCGCGCTGCTTTTGGCGAAGCCTCACGGGTTTTCGATCTGGCCCAAAGCCAGCGGCAAGACTTGGACGCTGGGAGCCGTATCCTTTGGCAGTGTCGGTCTTCTGAACGGCGCGTTCGTCGCTCTCGCCCCGCTGCTGCTTCTGCCATTGGCGTGGCTGTGTCTCGTTCACCTGTTGCTGCCGCTGTGGAACGGCGGTCACTGGGCATGGTGGGCCCTCGGCGGTTATTTGACGGCGACCGTCCTCTTCGCCGCGCTGCCGTCGTTCCAGGACATCAAGCTTGGCGGCCGATCGCTTCTGCTGTACGGCGCGCTGGTCGGCATCTTGTGGTGGGCTTATACCCAGCTCTAACGCCATCCACCGCGGCCACCTGACCGAAGACGAGGGGAAGTTGTTGCAGGTCTGAGCGGCTCGTCGCACCGGCCGAACGGACGGCGTCGAAATTCTTTACGGCCGCCGGCGTGCCGGGTGGCGACGCCCGAACCTCGTCGTTGATTCATAAGCGAAAAACACTCCGGGCATGGAATGTGCGCGCGCCCGTCTCTCGCGTAGATACGCGGTCGGAACCGCGCTTCAAGGCCCATACCGGATTGGCCCGTCGCGCGCATCGAACAGGGGGAGAGATCTTGAATGCAGCGAAATTGATCGTCGCCGCTTTGGCAGCCTCGGCGGCGGGTCCGGCCTTGGCGCTCGTGGCTTTGGGGACCCCGCTGGGCCAGTCCCTCGGCCAGGCACTGGGCGTTACGGCCTTGGGTGCAGCACTGGGCAACTTGCTCGGCTCGCCGCTCGGCTCCGTTCTGCCGCTCGCGACCGTCGGTATGTTGGGCGTCTCTGCGGCGAGCTTGGCGTTCGGTATCTATATCGTCAAGCGCAACAAGCATCGGTAGTCCTCGCTGCGCCCGGCAGCGGGTCGAATCATTGGGGGAGGGAAACCTTGAACGCAGGGAAACTGATCGTTGCCGCCTTCGCAGTTGCGGCGGCAAACGTGGCACTGGCAGGCCCGACAGTCCCGCTGGGAACTGCGCTTGGCCGCGGTCTGGGTCTGAACCTTGGCGGTTCGTTGGGCGCCACGCTCGGCTTCGTGCTGGGTTCGCCGCTTGGTTCGGTTCTGCCTATTGCGAGCGTCGGCCTGTTGAGTGTCTCTGCGCTGAGCCTGGCGGTCGGTATTTACATCGTCAAGCACAAGAAGCAACGGTAGTTCGACTCTTTGCCAGCCCCGGGGCGCCGGACCGGCGCCCGATGCGCGACTCCGAGACCGGCACTGTCGTTTGCGGCGCGTATCACTCCGGTCGCCGTGTGCAAACTCTGGTTGATCCCACGCTAGTCGGGCGATCCTTGCCCTCGGGCCGGCGGACCAAAACTCTCGTCCGATGACCCTAGAATTCGAGACGCTTTACCAGCTCGTGTTCCTCGGGACAGCGGTCTCGCTCGTTCTGCTGGAACGCGTTCGAACACTGCAACGCCAGCAGGTCCAGATCGGGAGACGCTGGACCAGCAATATCGGCTTGTTCATCATCGGCAGCGTGGTCGATACGCTGGTGCTGCCGGTCGGGATTTACACTTTTGCGCTACATCAGGCGCCAGGCTTCGTGTCGCGGCTGGGGCTTCCGTTCGCTGTCGAGCTGCTGCTGACGTTTCTGGTGCTGGACCTGTGGCGTTATTGGGAGCATCGGTTTTTCCATCGCATCCCATGGTTGTGGCGGGTCCACCTGGTTCATCACAGCGATACGCAAATCGACGTCACTACCTCCGAACGTCATCACCCGCTGGAATACATCCTCGGCACCGTCGTCATGATCGGCGTGATCGCCGCGTTGGGGCTGCCGGCCGGCGCCGTAGGGGTCTACCTGCTGGCGGCGACCGTGGTCGCGCTGTATTCGCACGCCAATCTGCGGCTCGAGCCTTCGCTCGATCGGCTGCTGCGCCGCGTCGCCGTCACGCCATCCCAGCATGCCGTGCACCATTCGGACCTGCAAACGGAGACCGACAGCAACTACGGATCGGTGCTGACCGTCTGGGATCGATGGTTCGGCACCTACGTCGATCCCGAGGACGCGAGAGTCCCGCGTTTTGGCCTCGATTATTTTCGGCGGCGCGTCGATGCCCGTTTGCTCGGCGTGCTGCAGCAACCGTTCCGTTTCCGACCAGGCATCGTCGATAGCGCCGAGATCGAACGGACCGCGCCGGCGAAGGCGGCCGAACCGCGCGCCGCGATGACTGCGCGCGGCAAGGAGGCGCTGCTGGGCGGAATCGCCGGCGCCATCCTGGTTTGCGTGGCGATGTGGCCGACCTTGCTGGAGATGACCACCGTGTGGCGAACGCACGAGGCGTACCAATATGGGTGGCTCGTGTTGCCGATGGTCGTCTATCTTCTGGTATGGCACCGGTCGGCGGGCGTGCCGATCCGGCCGCAACCCGACCTGACCGGGATCTGGGTAGTGATCATTGCCGCTGCCTGCTGGGGCGCAGCGTCCTTGACCAGCATCGACGTCGGCCGACACTTCGCCTTCGTGCTGGCGCTGCAGGGCGTGGCGATGTCGACGCTGGGCTGGAAGTCGTATTGGAAGCTGTTTCCCACCTTCGGGTTGTTGTTCCTGATGGTTCCGTCGGGCGATCTGCTCGAGACACCCCTGAGGTTGCTCACCGTCAAGGCGATCGAGCTATTCGCCGCTGTGGCGCAGTTGCCGCACTCGGTGGAGGGCTTCGTGATCTTCATCGGCGCCAATCGATACATCGTGATCGATGAATGTTCCGGTCTTGCCTTCGTGACCCTGGGCGCTTTTCTTGGCTACTGCTTCGGCTGCTTGCTGTATCGCTCCTTCTTCAGGATTGTGTTGCTGGCCGCGTTCGGGGCCTTGCTCGGTATCGTTTCCAACGTAATCCGCGTCAACGCGATCGTGCTGATCGATTGGATGCGCGGATCGCAGATGGAGCTGACCGCGCACGGCACGTTTCAATGGATCGCGTTGTTCGCGACGCTGAGTTTGTTGTTTTATGTCCTGAGCCGGCTGAAAGGCGATGCCGAAGCGGAGACGCCGGCCATCGATGCGCCGGAGCAGCAAGGCCGGCCGATAAGACGGTTCGGCCCGGTATTGGCCGGCCTGTCGATGCTGTTGATCGGCGGCAGTGCCGCCGCGCTGCCCGCGAACGAGCTGCGGCCGCCGCGCGGAGCACAGGCAATCGTGTTACCGCAGAGCATTTCGGGATGGGAGCTCGTCAAGCCGGCGGATAGGTGGACGGTCGATCCGCCGACCCGAACCGAATCGCTCAGCCTGACCTATCGCCGCCACGGTCGCGACATCGAAGTTGTAATCGTCGAGCCCTTGTCGCCGGACATCAAATTGCCCGAGGCGGGGCTTGCGCCGCACGACGGATCCGCCTGGCGGCAAAAGCAGATTCAGCGCGAGGCCGCTTGTGCCGTTTCGGGTTGCATCAGGTTTTTGCACTCCACGTGGCTGCGCGACAAAGGCCACCAGCTGCGCCACGTCTACTACGCGTACAGCATCGGGAGTTTCACCACCGAGTCCAAGCTCGCCTTCCGCGCCGCCCACGGCTGGCAGCGTCTGACCGGCGGGCGCGACCATCCGCGGTTGATCGGATTC
>DATASF010000040.1:0-41127 GCA_036269335.1 Casimicrobiaceae bacterium | reverse complement strand
CGGCGAAGCCCGCGCCGCGATGCAGAAGCATTTGAACAAGGCCTACAAGCGATTCAACACCGGCTGGGATGCGCGGCAATAGCCGAAGCGACCGGCCGACAAAGGAACGATCATGCTGACCTGCCGCATCCACGCCAAGGAAGACCTGCGCATCGAAGACAGCGAGCTGCCGGAGGCCGGCCCCGGGCAGGTGCTGATCCGGCTCGGCGCCGGCGGTATCTGCGGCTCCGATCTTCACTACTATTACGAAGGCCGCAACGGCAGCTTCGTCGTTCGCGAGCCGCTGATCCCCGGGCACGAAGCCTCGGGTGTCGTCGCCAAGGTCGGCGCCGGCGTCACGCGCGTCAAGCCGGGCGACAAGATCGCCGTCAGCCCGTCGCATGCCTGCGGGCAATGCGACTACTGCCGCGAGGGACGCGAGCAGCTGTGTCGCAATATGCGCTTTCTCGGAAGCGCCAGCCTTTACCCGCACGTGCAAGGCATGTTCAGCGAGTATTTCGTCATGGGCGAGCGGCAATGCTATCCGGTCGCGGCCGATGTCTCGCTGGGCGAGATCGCGTTCGCCGAGCCGCTGGCAGTCGCGCTGCACGCGGTCAATCGCGGCCCGGAGTTGCTCGGCAAGTCGGTGCTGATCACCGGCGCGGGGACGATAGGCTGCCTGACGGTGATCGCCGCGCGGCTCGCCGGCGCCCGGCATATCGCGGTGTCCGACATTCTCGACCGGCCGCTGGCGACCGCGCGGGAAGCCGGCGCCGACCGGACGATCCGCGCCGACCGCGAGCCGGACGCGCTCGCGGCGCCGCAATACGATGTCGCGTTCGAGGTTTCCGGAAGCTTCGTCGCCCTGAAGTCCTGCGTCGCGGCGGCGAAGCGCGGCGGCACGATCGTGCAGGTGGGGACGATTCCGCACGAGCCGCTGCCGTTCGTCGTCAACGAGATCATGGCCAAGGAGCTCGACCTGAAGGGCGCATTCCGCTGGGGAATCGAATTCGACTGGGCCGTCGATTACATTTCTTCGCGCCGCGTCGACGTCAAGCCGCTGCTGTCGGGCCAGTTCCCGCTGGAGGATGCCGTCAAGGCGTTCGAGCTGGCGAAGGACAAGACCAGAAGCACCAAGGTGCAAGTCGTCGCCGCCTGAAGCGGCCGGAGCTCTACATGCTGACCAAGACTTCCTTCACGATTCGCTTGCATCCGGCCGACGACGTCGTCATCGCGCGGCAGCAGCTGGTATCGGGCACCGTGCTGCTCGACGAGAAAGTCACGATCTCGGGACTGATACCGCCCGGGCACAAGGTCGCCACGCGCGCGCTCGCCGTCGGCGAGCCGGTCAAGCGCTACAACCAGATCATAGGGTTCGCCAAGCGGCCGATCGCGGCCGGCGAGCACGTGCATCTGCACAATCTGGCGATGGGCGAATTCGCCCGCGACTACGCGATCGGCGCCGACGCCAAGCCGACGCAATTCGCCGATCCGGCGGCGACCTTCATGGGCATCGTCCGGCCCGACGGTCGCGTCGCAACGCGCAACTACATCGGCATCCTGTCGACGGTAAACTGCTCGGCGACCGTAGCGCACGGCATCGCTGATGCGTTCAAGGGCGAGGCCCTGGCGCAGTTCCCCAACGTCGACGGCGTCGTGGCGCTGACGCACGGCAGC
Organism: Casimicrobiaceae bacterium; assembly: GCA_036269335.1. Classification (GTDB taxonomy): domain Bacteria; phylum Pseudomonadota; class Gammaproteobacteria; order Burkholderiales; family Casimicrobiaceae; genus PALSA-1003. The sequence continues at coordinate 39,471 of DATASF010000040.1, read as the reverse complement.
GGCTGCGGAATGGACGTGCAGGGCGAGAGCATGCAGGTGCTGCGGCGCACGCTTGGAGGCTATGCGCGCCACGCCAACTTCGCGGGCGTGCTGATCGTCGGCCTCGGTTGCGAAGCCAACCAGATCAATGCGCTGCTCGGCGCGGAGAGCCTGCAGGAAGGTCCGCTGCTGCACACGTTCAGCATTCAGGACACCGGAGGCACCGGCAAGTCGATCGCCCGGGGCGTCGCGATGGCCAGCGAAATGCTGCCGCATGCGAATCGGGTCACACGCGAGCGCGTTCCGGCGAGTCACCTGGTGCTGGGCCTGCAATGCGGCGGCTCCGACGGCTATTCGGGCATCACCGCGAACCCCGCGCTGGGCGCGGCGGTCGATCATTTGGTGCGTCACGGCGGCACGGCGATCCTGTCGGAGACGCCGGAAATCTACGGCGCCGAGCATTTGCTGACGCGCCGCGCGGTATCGCAGGAAGTCGCCGACAAGCTGATCGGGCGGATCAAGTGGTGGGAGGACTACACGGCGCGGAACAAGGGCGAGATGAACAACAATCCGTCGCCGGGCAACAAGGCCGGCGGCCTGACGACGATACTCGAGAAGTCGCTGGGCGCGGTGGCCAAAGGCGGCACGACCAATCTGGTCGCCGTCTACGAATACGCGGAGCCGGTGACCGCCAGGGGATTCGTGTATATGGACACCCCGGGGTACGACCCGGTTTCGGCGACCGGCCAGGTCGCCGGCGGAGCCAACATGATCTGCTTCACGACCGGCCGCGGCTCCGCGTACGGCTGTGCGCCATCGCCGTCGCTGAAGCTCGCGACCAACACCGCGTTATGGAACAGACAGGAAGAGGACATCGACATCAACTGCGGCGAGATCGTCGACGGCACGGCATCGGTCGACGAAATAGGCGAGCGATTCTTCCGCATGATCCTCGACACCGCATCGGGGCAGAAGAGCAAGAGCGAATTGCACGGCTACGGACAGAACGAATTCGTGCCGTGGTATCTGGGAGCCGTCATGTGATGCCGGCTTGGATTATCGGTAAAATGGCTTGACCTTACGCTGCCACGGCCAATACAGGCAAAAGGCAGACTCATAATGCAGGGTATCAAAGGAGGAGAGGCAATGAACAAACTGATTGCCGGCATCATCGCCGGCTGCGCGTTGGCCTTCGCGGGACAGGCGCTCGCGCAGGAAACGCTTACCGTGTGGTGGGTCAAGGGCTTCTACAAATCCGAAGACGACGCGCTGCTCGAAGCGATCAAGAAATTCGAGGCCAAGACGAAGGTCAAGGTCGAGCTTTCGCAATACCCGGTGCAGGACATGATTCCGAAAACCGTCTCGGCGCTCGATGCGGGCACGCCACCCGACGTCGCGTATGCCGACGTCTACGACTTCCAGGTCACCGGCAAGTGGGCCTTCGATGGCAAGCTGGAGGACGTCACGGACGTCATCACGCCGTTGAAGACGAGCTTTGCGCCCAATACGGTCGAGACGACGTACCTGTACAACGACAAGGCAAAGAAGCGCGCGTACTACGCATTCCCGTTGAAGCAGCAGACGATGCACATCGAGTACTGGATCGACATGCTCGGCGATGCGGGCTTCAAGGAATCGGACATCCCGACCGACTGGAAGGGTTACTGGTCTTTCTGGTGCGACAAGGTACAGCCTGCTCTGCGCCAGAAGACCGGCCAACGTCTCTTCGGCATCGGGCAGCCGATGGGAGTCGACTCCAGCGATTCGTTCTACTCGTTCCTGACGTTCATGGACGCATACAACGTCAAGCTGGTCGACGACAACGGCAAGCTGCTGGTCGACGATCCGAAGGTAAAGCAGGGATTGATCGGCGCTCTGACCGACTACACGACTGTCTATACCAAGGGATGCACGCCGCCATCGTCGACATCGTGGAAGGACCCCGACAATAACGTCGCGTTCCACAACAAGACGACGGTAATGACCCACAACGCGACGATCTCGATCGCTGCGAAGTGGCTCGACGACGCCAACAATGAGACGCTCACGCCCGACCAGCGGGCCCAGGCGAAGAAAAACTACTACGAGCTCATTCGCACGGCCGGATTCCCCAGCAAGCCCGACGGCAGCAAAATGATATACCGTACTGCGGTCAAGACCGGCGTGATCTTCGACGGTGCGAAGAACAAGAAACGCGCCAAGGAGTTCGTCACGTTCCTCCTTCAGGAGGAAAACCTGACGCCTTATGTCGAAGGCGCGCTCGGACGCTGGTTCCCTGTGACCAAGGCGGCGCAACAACGGCCGTTCTGGCAGGCAGATCGGCACCGCCAGTCCGTTTTCAACCAGTACGCTGCCGGCACGGTGACCTTCGAATTCACCAAGAATTACAAGTTCACGATCATCAACAACGAGAACGTGTGGGCCAAGGCTATGAATCGCGTCGTCAATGAAAAGGTCCCCGTCGACAAAGCGGTCGATGAGATGATCGCGCGCATCAAGGCGATCGCAGGCTAAGCTCTTTCGTCACTCCCGCGAACGCGGGAATCCAGTGTCGTCTCTGTCAAACGCCACTGGGTCCCGCTTCCGGGGGCCGCGCCTTCGCTTCCGGGCCAACGCGTCAGACTCGCTGAAACGTGTCCACGATCGCACTTCCACGCGCCAAGCCTGCGCTTCCTGCCGGGCCGGCGAACAAGCGCTTGTCGCCATGGCAGGCATGGGGGCTGATACTCCTCGCGCCGTACATCCTCGTGTTCCTGGTGTTTGTCGTCTATCCCGTCGGGTACGGATTGTGGCTGGCGCGGCATCCGGGAAGCTATGTCAGGCTGGTCGAAGACCCGATCTTCGCGCGCTCGGTCGTCAACACGCTGGTCTTCCTGATCGTCGGCATCAACATCAAGATGGCGATCGCCCTGTTTCTGTCAGGCTTCTTCGTGCAGGCGCGAACGTGGATCAAATGGCTTTCGCTGGTTTTCATCCTGCCCTGGGCCGTCCCGTCGATCCCGACGATATTGTCGATTCGCTTCATGCTGAACCCCGAGTGGGGCATCATCAATCACCTGATCTTCCGGTTTACCGGTGCGGACGGCCCCAACTGGCTGAACGACCCGACGATCGCGCTGGCAATGGCGATCATGGTGCACATCTGGAAGTCGCTGCCGTTCTGGACGCTGATACTGATCGCCGGCCGGCTGGCGATCCCTGCCGAACATTACGAGGCGGCCTCGGTAGACGGTGCATCGACCTGGCAGAAATTCCGCTTCATCACCTGGCCGTCGATGCAGACGCTTTACTTGACCTCGACGATATTGTCGATGATCTGGACGCTCGGCGATTTCAATAGCGTCTACCTCCTCACCGGGGGTGGCCCCGCCGACCTGACACATGTGCTGGCGACGCTCGGCATTCGCTATCTGCGACTCGACCAAGTCGACCTTTCGATGGCTTCGATCGTGTGCGCGATGCCTTTGGTTCTGCCACTGGTGTATTTCATGATGAAGCGGCTGTCCAAGTGAAGCTCAAGGACGTCACGACCGAGGCCAAGCTGCTGCTGATCGGCATCCCGGTGCTGCTGTGGACGATGCTGCCCGTCTATCATATGTTCCTGTTCTCGATCTCGCCGAAGGAGTCGGCATTCGCCGGAAAGCTGTGGCCCGATCATCCGACGCTGCACAATTTCGAGGTCGTCTTCCGCGAGCAGCACTATTATCTGAGCCACTTCTGGCTGCAGCTCTGGAATTCGCTGCTGATTGCGGTAAGCGTCGGCGCATTGACCTTGCTCGTCGCGACCGGAGCCGCCTTCGCCATCAGTCGCCTGAAGGTCCGGGGCGGAAGGACGGTGATGAACCTGGCGCTGTTCACCTATTTCATCCCGGCGGCGTTTCTCGCGGTGCCGATGTACAAGACGATGGGCAACTACGGCCTTCTGAACAACCAGTGGGCGCTGATCCTGGCGATGATCACGATCGCCTCGCCGTATTCGATCTGGGTGCTCAAGCAGGCGTCCGACAAGCTGCCCTACGAGCTCGACGAGGCGGCGAAGATCGACGGCGCGTCGCCGATGCAGCTTTTCCGCCTGGTGTATGTGCCGCTGATGATGCCTTCGCTGGTCGCCATCGGCACCTACGCGCTGCTGCTCGCCTGGAACGAATACCTTTACGCGTTCCTGCTCCTGTCGAACGAAAAGCAGATCACCCTGGGTGTCGCGCTGGGCAATTTTCTGGCCGCCGACGATTCGCCGTGGGAGCTTCTGATGACCGTCGGATTGATCTACGCGCTGCCGCCGGCCGCGATCTATTATGCGTTCAAGCGGTACATGGTCGGCGGCCTCACCGCCGGCGCGGTGAAGAGTTAGCGACGAGAAATCGCCGGGGCTTTACGCTTCCTGGAGGCAACGTTCATGGCATCGGTATCGTTTCACGACATCGAAAAAAGCTTCGGGTCGACCAAGGTCATTCACGGCATCGGTTTCGACATCAAGGACGGCGAGTTCATGGTGCTGGTCGGACCGTCAGGCTGCGGCAAGTCGACCTTGCTGCGCATGCTGGCGGGCCTCGAGGAGATCACCGCCGGGACGATCGCGATCGACAGCAAGATCGTCAACGACGTCGAGTCGAAGGACCGCGACATCGCGATGGTGTTCCAGAGCTACGCGCTGTATCCGCACATGACGGTCGCCGCCAACATGGCGTTCAGCTTGAAACTCCGCAAGGCCGATGCCAGGACGATCGAGGAGCGTGTCGCCCGGGCGGCGAAGATCCTGAACCTCGATCCGTATCTGCACCGTTATCCGCGCGAGCTGTCGGGCGGACAGCGGCAGCGGGTCGCGATGGGACGCGCGATCGTGCGCGACCCCAAGGTGTTCCTGTTCGACGAGCCGCTGTCGAACCTCGACGCCAAGCTGCGCGTCGCGATGCGGGCCGAGATCAAGGCGCTGCACCAGCGGCTGAAGACGACGACCGTATACGTGACGCACGACCAGGTCGAAGCGATGACGATGGCCGACCGGATCGTGGTGATGCACGATGGCCGAATCGAGCAGATAGGAACGCCGCTCGACCTGTACGACCGGCCGGACAACCTGTTCGTCGCGCAATTCATCGGTTCGCCGGCGATGAACATCGTCAACGGCAGGCTGCGGCGCGGCAGCGGCGCGGCGTTCGTCGAAGCCGAAGGCGGGCTGCGCTGGCCGCTGGGTTCGACCGCGGGGACCGATGGACAAGCGGTCGCCTACGGCGTCCGGCCCGAGCATCTGTCGCTGGCCGATGGCGGTGACGACGCGGTGCCCGCCGAGATCACCGTCGTCGAGCCGACCGGCGCCGAAACCGAGCTTCTGGTGCAGGCGGGCCAGACGCCGATCGTGCTGGTCACGCACGGACGGCCGCAGGTCAATCCCGGCGACAAGATCGGCTTGCGCGTCGATCCGGCCATGGTGCACGTATTCGACCAGGCATCCGGACAGCGGCTTTCCGCATAGATCGCCAATCCGACCGCGGAAAGCGACTTGGGCATCTCGAAGGGGCCTCGATGAAACCGTCCCTCTATCTTGCTTGCGCGTGGCTGTTCGCGTGCGTTGCGGCCTCCGCGTTTGCGCAGACGAATCTGATCGTCAACGGCAGCTTCGAGCAACCGGTCGTCTCGCCCGGTGGCTTCATCGTCGTCGGCAGCATACCCGGTTGGACAACGACGTTCGGATCGGGGATCGAGGTCGAGAACAATGCCGTGGGCCCGGCATTCGCCGGCAGCCAACTGGTCGAAATGGACAGCAACGACAACAGCGGCATGCAGCAGCTGGTGCCGACAATTGCAGGGCGCAGTTATACGCTTAGTGTCGAATATTCGCCGCGCCCCGGTGTCGATATAGGTTCGAGTGGCATCGAAGTGAGGATCAACGGTATCGTTATCGATACCATTGCCCAGAACGGAATCGGACTGTCGACGACAAGCTGGACCAAGTTTTCCTATCAAGTGGTGGCAACCGGCAGCTCGACAGCGGTCGAATTTCGCGCCACCGGCGCGAGCGATGGCGTCGGCGGATTCATCGACGATGTGCGATTCGGCCTGCCGCCGGCGATTCCGACGCTCTCGCCCATGGTGCTGCCGGGCTTGGCCGGCATGCTCGCACTAGCGGGCGTGGTGCTGGTGCGGAGGCGCAGGCGCTAGTGCGCTCACGATGTTGCATCGTCCCAAACGACCTACGGGAAAATTAGAAAAGCATGGCGAAAAAGAGTACGAAGTCAGCACCGAAGCTCCGCTCGACCGAGTGGTTCGGCAGGCACGACCGCGATGCTTTCGTACATCGCTCGTGGATGAAAAACCAAGGGATCCCGCACGACCAGTTCGACGGGCGGCCGGTGATCGGCATTTGCAACACCTGGTCACAGGCCACGCCGTGCAACGCGCATTTCCGCGAGCTAGCGCAGCATGTCCGCGACGGCGTGCTGGACGCCGGTGGATTTCCGATCGAATTCCCGGTGATGAGCCTCGGCGAAACGATGATGCGGCCGACGACGATGCTGTTCCGCAATCAGGTGGCGATGGACGTCGAGGAATCGATCCGCGCCAACCCGTTTGATGGCGTGGTTCTGCTGATGGGATGCGACAAGACCACGCCTGCGCTTTTGATGGGCGCCGCGTCCTGCGATCTGCCGACGATCGGCGTGTCCGGCGGCCCGATGCTGAACGGCAGATTTCGTGGCGAGACCATCGGGTCGGGGACGCACACCTGGATATTCACCGAGCGATTGAAAACGGGCGCGATGACCGAAGCGGACATGGTCCAGGCCGAAGCATGCAACTCGCGTTCGGCCGGCCATTGCAACACCATGGGGACGGCGTCGACGATGGCCTCGATGGTCGAAGCGCTCGGCATCGGACTGCCCAGCAATGCGGCGATTCCCGCGGCCGACTCCCGGCGACGCGTGCTCGCACGTATGGCCGGCCGTCGCATCGTCGATATGGTGCACGAGGATCTGCGCATGTCGAAGATCCTCACCAAGGACGCATTCGAGAATGCCATCATGGTCAATGGCGCCATCGGTGGGTCGACCAACGCGGTGGTCCATCTTCTGGCGATCGCCGGAAGAGTCGGCGTGAAGCTCTCCCTCGATGATTGGGACCGGCTGGGACGCGACATGCCCTGCCTGGTCAACCTCATGCCGTCCGGCAAGTACCTGATGGAGGACTTCTTCGACGCGGGCGCACTGCCGGTGGTGATTCGCGAAATCGGCAAGTTCATCCACAAGAAGGCACTGACGGTGAATGGGCGCACGATCTGGGACAACGTCAAGGACGCGGTCAACTACAACCCGGCGGTGATCACGCCGCTGGCCAAGCCGTTCAAGCCGCAAGGCGGCATCGCGGTGCTGCGCGGCAACCTGGCGCCACGCGGGGCGGTGCTGAAGCCTTCGGCCGCAAGCCCGAAGCTGCTCAAGCACAAGGGCAGGGCGGTCGTATTCGAGGACATCGACGATCTGCACCGGCGCATCGACGACCCGAAGCTCGACGTGCGCGAATCCGACATTCTGGTGCTCAAGAACTGCGGGCCCAGAGGCTATCCGGGATTCCCCGAGGTCGGCAATTTCGCGCTGCCGGCGAAACTGCTGAAAAAAGGCGTCACCGACATGGTTCGCATATCGGACGCGCGGATGTCGGGCACCGCGTACGGGACAGTCGTGCTGCACACTGCGCCCGAAGCGGCGGCCGGCGGCCCGCTGGCGCTGGTGCAGAACGGCGACACGATCGAGCTCGACGTCGCCAGGCGCCGCATACACCTCGACGTCTCCGACGCGGAGCTTGCGCGCCGCAAGGCGAAGTGGAAGGCGCCACCACCGCACGCCGAGCGCGGGTGGGTCAGGCTGTACTGCGAGACCGTGCAACAGGCCGACCGGGGCGTCGACCTCGACTTCCTGGTCGGCAAGTCCGGCGCCAAGGTGGGACGACCGAGCCACTAGCCTCGGCTTTGGCGCGCCCGCATCGGCGCGGTATAGAGTTCACGCGTACCAGCCGATTGCCCCTACAATGGGGGCAGACGCGGCGTGGCGGTCGCACCGAACTCCTCGGTCGCGGCCTTCGAACTCGCCCTAACTCGATCCTACGGGAGGTCTACCCTTGGCAAAACCCAACTATCAGTACCAGAAACGGCAAAAGGAACTCGAAAAGAAGAAAAAGCAGGAAGAAAAGCGCAAGCGAAAGCTGGAAAAAACGGAAGCCGAAACTGCCGCGGAGGGCGCGGCGCCTCCGGTCGACGGGGACGCGCCGCCGGCCTGAGCCGTCTGGCCGCCGCCGGAGCGGCGTCGCCCGTCAGGCGATGGCGATGAAGTGCGGCCCCTGAACGCTGATCGGCGTCAGATCGGCGAGATCGAAACGCTGGCTGTGCGCTTGAAAGTAATCGAGGAGCCGCTGCGACTCGACCCACCAGGGAAACTTGGCCCGCCACTCGGGCCGGACGCGGAATCGCAGGCGTTCGATCAGCGCCGCATCCCACTTGAAATGGTGTACCTGCACCCAGCCGCTGATGGTCTTCAGCGGAGCATCCGAGTCTGGCAAATGCTTGCCGCCCCGCAATCGCAGGCTGCCTCTGGCCAGAGTGACCTTGCGCGGCTCGCCCCTGGCGAGCGCGCTGGTCACGTTATAGGCGCGCGGAAATGTTTCCCAGATCGAGCGCTGCGGATCGAACGCCGGCAGGCTGCCGTCCGCGGCGATGCGGTCGATGAATATGCCGCGGATGTAGTCGACGCGCGCGGCCGCGCACTGCGCAACGATGCGATCGAGCGGCTCGGGATAGATCTGAAATTCGTCGGAGTCGCACCAGACGATCCAGTCGGCGACACCGACATGAGCGTCCTGGATGCGGCGATGATGCTCGCCCATGCTCGGACCGTCCCAGGTGTGCTCCCAAAAGAACGTTTCGCCGATGTTCAACTGGCCGAGCGTCTGGGTGAACCGCGCGCGATGCCGGCGTTTGTCCGCCTCGGTCAGGTCCGGGTCGATCTGCAGCGTCAGCAAAAAACGCTCGACAGCCTGGGTGCGGTAGTGCGCGACAAACTGCGGCAGCCAATCGATACGATAGGGCTCCAGCGTGCAAATCAGGCAAATCATGTCGACCGTTCCTAGCCGGCCGCGCGCGCGGTAAGCGCCAGCTTGACGCCGAGTGCCACGAACACGGCGCCGGCGATTCGATGCAGCGCGTGCATGCGCACCGGGAGCCGGCCCACGCGCCTGCCGATCCCCGCGGACGACCACGCGACGAAGAGGTTCCACAAGAGTCCCGTCGTATTGAATACCGTGCCGAGCAGCAGGAATGCGGCCAGCCGGCTTGTCCCCGCCGGGTCGACGAACTGCGGCAGGAACGCCAGAAAGAACAGCGCGACCTTCGGATTCAGGATATTGGTCAGTGCGCCCTGGACGAAGATGCGCCCGGGCGATGTCGCCGGCAGCGGCGCGGCGGCAGGCTTCGGCGAACGAGGCCCGGTTCGCCAAAGCGCGACTCCCATGTAGATCAGGTACGCTGCACCGGCCAGCTTGACCGCGGTGAACGCGACGGCCGAGGTCGCCAGCAGCGCAGACAGGCCGAGTCCCGCGGCGACGATGTGCACGCAGCAACCCGCGGCAATGCCCAGCGCCGCCACGGCGCCGGCTTGGCGTCCCAGCGTCGTCGCGCGAGTCACGATATAGAGCGTGTCGGCGCCCGGCGTCAGGTTGAGCAGGATGCCCGAAGCGACGAAGAGCGCAAAGTCATGGACGCCTGGCATGCGGTCTCGCGTGCGTGATCGGACGGAACGGACTCTAGAACTTGCCGTACTTGTGATACGCGTCGACCGGGTCCATGCCGCCGATCAGCGCGCGGCGCATTTCGCTTTCGGTCGCGACGACGGCTTCGGTCCGCGCGACCGCTTCCTCGGCCACGCCGCCCGGCACGATGACGACGCCGTCGCGATCGCCGAGCAGGTAATCTCCGGTTGAAATCGTCACCTCGCCGATGACCACCGGCTCGCCGTAGCGGTCCGACATCCAGCGTTCGACGATGTCGGCCGGCGTCAGGAACGCGCAGAACACCGGAAAGCCCTGTCCCAGCACCAGATCGGTGTCGCGCGAGCCGCCGTCGACGACGTAGCCCAGCACGCCGCGCGCCTGCAGCGTCTGCGCGGAAAGCTCGCCCATCAACGCGATCTCGTGATTGTTCGGCTGGCAGACGACGACGTGACCGGCAGGCGCGCGCGACAACAGCGTGCACCATGACAGCAGAGTCTCATCGCGCGACCGGGAGCGGTCGATCCTGCCGGAAACGGTCCATACCGGGCCGGCGAGACGCGTGCCCGGCGCGATCGCCTTGATCGCCGGCGGCAGGACGCAGTGCTCGTGCCCCATCATGCGCAGCACGTCGTGCACCGCGCCCGTATAGCAGCGTCCGAGCCTCTCGGTCAGCTCGTCGCGCCGCCCGTCCGCTCGATGCGTGGCCAAGTCAGAACAGCGTCAGCTGGGCGCGCTGCGCCGCGCTGACCGGCGGCTTGAAGCGCGACGTGTCCATCGGCGCGCGCTCGCGGTTGAGGTCCAGGCGGCGCGCGGCGATGTCGAAGCGGCGCGCGATCAGCTCGGCGAATTGCCCCTGCCCACGCATGCGCGAGCCGAATTCCGGATCGTTGTCGCGTCCGCCGCGGATCTGCTGCACGATGCTCATCACGTGCCCGGCGCGCAACGGATAATGCTGCGCCAGCCAGTCGCGAAACAGCGTCTTGACCTCGAACGGCAACCGCAGCATCGTCCAGCCGGCGTATTCGGCGCCGTTCGCCGCGGCCGCTTCTAGGATCGCTTCCATGTCCTTGTCGGTCAGCTGGGGAATGATAGGCGCGGTCATCACGCCGACGGGAATGCCCGCGCCGGACAGCGCCTTGATCGCGGCAAGCCGCCTCTGCGGCGTCGCGGCGCGCGGCTCGAGCTTGCGCGCGAGCTCGCGGTCGAGCGTGGTGACCGAGACATAGACGCGGGCAAGATTCCTGGCGGCCATCGGTCCGAGGATGTCGATGTCGCGCTCGACCAGCGCCGACTTGGTGACGATAGATACCGGATGGTCGCACGCAGCGAGCACTTCCAGGATCTGCCGGGTGATCTTCCACTCGCGCTCGATCGGCTGGTACGGATCGGTGTTGGTGCCCATCGCGATCGCGTCGCAGACGTAGCCGGGCTTGGCGAGCTCGGCCTCCAGCATCTTCGCGGCATCGGGCTTGGCGAAAAGCCGGGTCTCGAAGTCGAGCCCCGGCGAAAGGTCGAGGTAGGCGTGCGTCGGGCGCGCGTAACAGTAGACGCAGCCGTGCTCGCATCCCTGGTACGGATTGATCGACTGGGTGAACGGAATGTCGGGCGAATCGTTGCGGGCGATGATCGTGCGCGAACGCTGCAACGTCACCGTCGTCTTCAGCGGCGGCGGAGCATCGTCGTCTTCGCCGTCTTGTGGCGCCCAGCCGTCGTCGACCGCTTCGCGCTCATCGCGTCGAAAGCGATTGCCTGGATTGAAGGTCGCGCCGCGTCCCTTGATCGGCGCCGTCGGTTCCCCGCTCAACGCCGCCTCACCCGACCAGCTTGGCATCCAGGGTGATCGTCGCGTTGATCACGCGCGACAGCGGACAGTTCGCCTTGGCGCCGGCGGCGACCTCGGCGAATTTGGCGGCGTCGATCTTGGGCACGCGCGCCCGCGTCGTCAGATGCACGGCGGTGATCGTCCAGGCTTCGCCGACCTTGTCCAGCGTCACCGCGGCCTCGCTGTCGATCGCTTCGGCCGTGAATCCAGCGTTGTTCAGCGCGAACGAAAGCGCCATCGTGAAGCAGCCGACATGCGCCGCACCGAGCAATTCCTCCGGGTTGGTCCCCTTGCCGTCGCCGAAGCGCGCGTTGAAACCGTACGGCGCGTCTTTGAGCACGCCGGACTGCGTCGAGATCGTGCCCTGACCTTCCTTGACGGTGCCCTGCCAGCGTGCGGATGCCTTGCGTTGCATGATTTCCTCCGGAGAATTCGCCTTGACGAGATCTGCTTGTGCCGAGCGTTACGCGCTTGCAGTGTATGCCGCCCGGCGCGATCGGCCAAGTAGCGGGTGCTCACCCGCCGGGCGATGCGCTACCATACGCCGGACCCGGTCCCCCCGTCGGCGCCGAAGCGATGACCAAGCCCAAGACGACGCATTTCGATACGCTCAGCTTGCACGCGGGATCGCGTCCCGATCCGGTGACCGGCGCCCGGGCGACGCCGATCTACCAGTCCGCTTCGTTCGTCTTTCCTGACACCGACCATGCCGCGGCGCTGTTCAACATGGAGCGCGCCGGCTACGTCTATTCGCGCATCGCCAATCCGACCTGCGCGGTGCTCGAGGAGCGCATCGCCGCGCTCGAAGGCGGCGTCGGCGCGATCGCGGTCGCCAGCGGCCAGGCGGCGCTGCATCTGGCGATCGTGACCCTGCTCGGCGCGGGCTCGCACATCGTCGCCTCGCGCGCGCTCTATGGCGGCTCGCACAACCTGCTCGACTACACGCTGCCCCGCTTCGGCATCGCGACGACGTTCGTCGATCCGCGCGACCCCGATGCCTGGCGCGCGGCGATCCGTCCCGAAACGCGGCTGCTCTTCGGCGAGACGCTAGGCAATCCCGGGCTGGATGTGCTCGACGTGCCGCGCATCGCGGCGCTGGCGCACGATCACGGGCTGCCGCTGCTGGTCGATTCGACGTTCACGACGCCTTATCTCATGCGCCCGTTCGAGCACGGCGCGGACCTGGTCTACCACTCGGCGACCAAGTTCCTGTCGGGTCACGGCGTCGTCATCGGCGGCCTGCTGGTCGACAGCGGGCAGTTCGACTGGGACAGGCCGGGGGCGAGCGCCGGCAAATTCCCGACGCTCACCGAGCCGTATGCGGGCTTTCACGACATGGTGTTCGCCGAGGAATCGACGACGGCCGCCTTCCTGCTGCGCGCGCGGCGCGAAGGCATTCGGGATTTCGGCGCATGCATGGCGCCGATGACCGCGTTCCAGATCGTGCAGGGAATCGAGACCTTGCCGCTGCGCATGCAGCGCCATGTCGACAACACCCGCCAGATCGTCGCGTTCCTGGCGGCGCATCCGCTGGTCGAATCGGTGGCCTATCCCGAGCTCCCCGGCCATCCCGATAACGTGCTCGCGCAGCGGCTGCTCCCTCGGGGCTGCGGCGCGGTATTCAGCTTCGCGATTCGCGGCAGCCGCGAGCAGGGACGAAAATTCGTCGACTCGCTGAAGCTGTTCTCGCATCTTGCCAACGTCGGCGACGCCAAGTCGCTGGTCATCCATCCGGCGAGCACGACCCACTTCCGGATGGCGGCCTCCGAGCTCAAAGCGTCGGGCATCACCGAAGGCACGATCCGGCTGTCGGTCGGGCTCGAGCATCCGGGCGACCTGATCGAAGACCTGTCCCGCGCGTTGCACGCCGCCGGCAAAGTCTGAAGTCGCGACGACTTTCCTTCCCAGCGCTCTCCAAAGTCGTGTACGTCACCGTCGAGGGCGATCCCGTCTATGTCTACACCGGTGCGCGCGCCTTCGATCGCGCACGGCCGACGACCGTGTTCGTGCACGGCGCGGCGAACGATCACAGCGTCTGGGGCTTGCAGGCGCGGTATTTCGCCCATCACGGCAACAATGCGCTGGCCGTCGATCTGCCCGCGCATGGCAAAAGCGGCGGCACCGCCAGGACGTCTATCGAGTCGATCGCCGACTGGCTGGCCGCGCTGCTCGACGCGCTGGACGTCGATCGCGCGGTATGGGTGGGCCACAGCATGGGAGCGCTGGCGGTGCTCGAGCTCGCGGGACGCCACCCGCAACGTGCGCGGGCGCTCGCGCTGCTCGGCCCGGCAACGCCGATGCTGGTCAGCGACGCCCTGCTGGACGCGGCGCGAGCCGGTGATCATCTTGCCTACGAGCTGATGACCAGCTGGACCTTCTCCGCGACCAGCCATCTCGGCGGCAACCGTCAGCCCGGCATCTGGATGACCAACGTCGCGCTGCGCTTGATGGAGCGCTCGCGACCCGGCGTGCTGCATGCCGATCTCGCGGCCTGCCACCGCTACGCGAACGGACTCGCCGCCGCGAAGACGATCCGCTGCCCGGTGCTGCTGGTATTCGGGCAGCGCGACCTGATGGTGCCGTCAAAGAACGCGGGGCCGCTGCGGGATGCGCTCCCGGGCAAAAAGGTCGTGACGATTCCGGAATGCGGCCACAGCATGATGGCCGAAGCGCCCGACGTCGTGCTCGATGCGCTGCGCGAATTTATCGCAAGCCTGTCGTGATGCTTACGCCGCCGCGCGCCACTTGATCGAGCACCCGATGCTCGCCGTCTGCTGCGCCGGCCCGCGGCCGGTGCGCGCGACCTGCAGCATCGCCTCGTACAGCTCGCGCGGCGCGTCGGGCTTCGGCGAGCGCCCGGCGTCGTCCAGACGGCCGCGATACTGCAGTTCGAGTGCGGCGTTGAACCCGAAGAAATCGGGCGTGCAGACGGCGCCGTACGCCTTGGCCACCGACTGCGTTTCGTCCCACAGATAGGGAAACGGGAACCGCATCCGCGCGGCCAGCGCCTTCATGTTGTCGAACGAATCTTCGGGATAGTCGGCCGCATCGTTGCTGCAGATCGCCACGCTGCCGATGCCGAGGCCGCGAAGCTCGCCGGCGTCGCGGACCAGCTTGTCCAGCACCGCCTTGACGTACGGGCAGTGGTTGCAGATGAACATGACCAGCAGTCCCTTGTCGCCGCGCACCGCGTCCCGGCGATAGCGCTTGCCGTCGGTGCCGACGAGCTCGAAATCAGGCGCGGCCCAACCGAAATTGCACACCGGTGGCGCAGTACCCATGCCCGGGTCTCCTGTCCGATGCTGTGGCAAAATGCTAGCACATGCGAGGCACCTTCCCGCCGTGGCCATTGTGACGCCGCGCTTCCATTGCCCGTTGCCGCTGGCCGAGGGCGCCGAAATCGCGCTCCCCGATGCCGCCGCGCATCATGCGGCCCGCGTGCTTCGTCTCGCCGCGGGCGACGCGGTCACGCTGTTCGGTGGCGATGACGGAGAATTCGCTGCGCGGATTCTGCGCGTCGAGCCGCGCCGCGTGCAGGTGCGGATCGGGCAGGCCCAGGCGGCCGACCGCGAATCGCCGCTGGCGATGACCCTGGTGCAGGGCCTCGCCGCCGCCGATCGGATGGATTACGCAATCCAGAAGGCAGTCGAGCTCGGCGTGCGATCGATTCAGCCGGTCACGATGATGCGCAGCGTTGCCCGGCTCGACGAGCCGCGCGCGGCCAAGCGCGCATTGCACTGGCGACAGGTCGCGATCGCCGCCTGCGAGCAATGCGGCCGCAACCAGCTGCCGCGACTGCATCCGCTGCTCGGATTCGAGGCGTGGCTGGGCGCATCGTCAGAGGCGTCCTTGCGGCTGCTGCTGGCGCCCGATGGGGACGTCGCGCTGCGCAGTCTGGCGGCGCCGGACGGGCCGATCGAAATTCTGGTCGGTCCCGAAGGCGGCCTCACCCCGGAAGAAAGCGCTGCCGCACTGCGCCGAGGATTTCGCGCCTTGCGGCTGGGGCCGCGGATTCTGCGCACCGATACCGCGGGACCGGCGGTGCTCGCTGCGCTCAACGCGCAATGGGGCGACTGGCGCTGATGTCCGGTCCGGCAAATTTCCCTTGTCGTCGCACCGGGCGGCCGATCGGCGCGATCCTTGTCGTGCTGCTCGCCGCCTGTGCGGGACCCGGCGCGATGGCGCCGGACGCCGATCCGATACGCGCTGCCTTCGTCGTCCTGGGCGAGGGCGGTTCGTCGATCGCTCGCGTGATCACGACCGATCCTGCCTGCCCCCCGGTCGACGTCGACGGACAGACGCTCGCGACGACGATCCGCGCCGTGCCCGAGACGATGCCGCTGCGGCCGACCAAAAGTACGCCGGCCGAATCGAAGCCGTCTGCGTTTCCAGTCCTCGTATGCGAGCGGCGGCTGCCGGCGGGCGCGACGCGCGCGAGCGTCGGCGGCCACACCTTGCCCTTGCTGCGGCACGACGCGAGGCGCATCGTCGTCGTTGGCGATACCGGCTGCGTCGTGCAGAATGCCGGGTTCCAGCCGTGCAACGACGCTGCGGGATGGCCGTTCGCGCGCCTCGCCGCGGCGGCCGCCGCACAAAAACCGGACCTCGTCATCCATGTCGGCGATTATCACTATCGCGAAATCGCCTGCCCGGACGGCAACTCGAAATGCAGTGGCAGTCCGTGGGGTTATGGCTGGGACGCGTGGGCCGCCGATTTCTTTGCGCCGGCACGCGATCTGCTCGCCGCTGCGCCCTGGGTCTTCGTGCGCGGCAATCACGAATCCTGCAGCCGCGCCGGACAGGGGTGGTGGCGGTTTCTCGATCCGCGTCCGCTGGTCAACGGCCGCGATTGCGTCGATGCAGCCAACGATCCCCGCGGCGATTACAGCGATCCGTACGCCGTGCCCTTGTCCGTCGATACGCAGCTGATCGTGTTCGACTCGTCGAGAGTGGGTGTCGCGCCGCTCGCCGCCGACGATCCGATGTACGCAATCTACTCGGTGCAGGTCCGGCGCGCGATGGAGCTCGCTGGCGGCGCGGCACACAATTTTTTCGTCGATCACCATCCGATCCTCGGCTTCGCGACCGACACGACGCGGCGGCCCGCCGGCGTCTACCCGGGCAATGCGGCGCTGCAATCGGTGCTCGCGGCGAGCAACGGGCCGCTGCTGTTTCCGCCCGGAATCGACGCGTTGCTGTCCGGGCACAATCACCTGTTCGAAGCGGTCGGCTTTGCCACCGGGCAACCGCCGCAATTCATCGCCGGCAACGGCGGCACGTGGCTCGACGAGCCGCTGCCGCGCCCGCTGCCGGCGGGAGCAACGCCCGCCGTCGGTGCCGTGGTCGCGACCATCAGTTCGTCCGCGACCTTCGGGTTTCTGACCCTGCAGCGCGATCCGGGCGCGGCCGCCGCATGGCGGGTCGAGGCCCGGGATCGCGACGGTCGGCTATTGACACGCTGCGTGCTGTTCGAGCGCAGGACAACTTGCGTGCCGGAGGATCTGCAATGAAAAGCGTAGCCGTCCTCGCCTGTCTGATCGCCGTCTGCGACGCCTGCGCGCAGGCACCCGTTCCGCCGCGCTTTTCGACCGCGCAATCGGGTGCCGTGCCCGGCGGATGGCAAACCGTGCTGCTTTCGTCGAACAAGCAGCCGACCGAGTACACGCTGGTCGTCGACGAAGGCGTGGTCGTCTTGCGCGCCAAAGCGAAAGGCTCGGCGTCGATTCTCGCCTGGCGGACCGACTTCGATCCGCTCGCGTTTCCGATGCTTTCGTGGCGCTGGAAAGTGACGCAGTCGATCGCCGGCGCCGATACGCGCGCGCGGCGCAGCGAGGACTCGCCGGCGCGCGTGATGGTTTCATTCACGGGCAATCCGGCGTCGCTCAAGGCCAGTGACCGCGCCGCCGGCGCACTCGCCGAGGCGATCTCGGGGCACGCTCTGCCGTACGCGGTGCTGATGTATATCTGGGGCCAGAAGGTTCCACCCGAATCGACGACGGTCAGCGCGCTGACATCGCGCATACGCATGGTCGCTGTCTCCAGCGACGACGAAGGCGTGGGGCGCTGGCAGAGCTACCGCCGCAATCTCGCCGAGGATTACCGGCGCGTCTTCGGCGAGGAGCCGGGCCACGTGACCGCGATCGAGCTGATGACCGACACCGACAACACCGGGGGTGTCGCCGAGTCTTTCTACGGCGACTTGAGCCTGTCTCCGGCGCCCTGAGATCCGCTCAGCGCTTCGGATCGGCGGCGACCAGGATGCTGCAGCGCACGCGCTCGATCAGGACTGCGTCGACCGAGCCGCGCCACCAGCGCAGCGCGAACGACTTGCTGCGCGGATGTCCGAGGATCAACAGGTCGATACCCAGCTCGGCGACCAGCTTGGTCAGCACATCGACCGGCTCGCCGACGACCAGGTGATCGACGACGTTTATCCCCTTGGCGGCCAGCAGCGCGTGCGCCGTCTTCAAGTCGGCCTCCATGTGCTCGCGCTCGTCGGCGAGCGCGACCTCGGGCACGTACTCGCCGGCCAGCAGGTACGCCGAAGGGTAATGGACGACCGCGGCCAGATGCACTTCGACCGAGGCGTCGGGCGCGATCCGCACCGCTTCGTCGAGTGCCAGACGCGACTCCGGAGCGCCGTTGTAGGCGACGAGAATCCTGCGGTACATGACGGCCTCCTAGCGCAGGACCGGGCTATCGTTGTCGGGTCGATGCCTGCGGATCGACCAGGCGGCCACAGTCGCGGCCGCAAACGCAATCGTAACCACCCAGAAGCATTCTTGAAAGGCCGTTGCAGCGCCGGCCGCGCCATGCACGCCGAGCCGCCATTCGAGCAGGACCGCCAGCAGATTGACGCCGATCGCACCGCCGAGCTGGCGGACGAAATTGACCGCCGAGGCGGCGTAGGCGATGTAGCTTTCGTCGAGCGCCTGCACCGCGGCCACCGAAAGCGCCGGAATGATCATGCCCAGGCCGATGCGGCCGATAAGCAGCCAGATGCCCAGGAGGACAAAGCCGGTGCTGCGGCCGGCGAATGCCAGCAACAGGCTGGATAGCGCGAACAGCGCGAGTCCGGCGACGACGATGCGTCGCGGCTCGATGCGATCGGTCCAGCGGCCCGCCAGAGCGATCGTGACCGCCAGACCGAGCCCGGGAACGATCAGCAGCGCGCCGGCGCGCGAAGGCGAATAGCCGGCGACATCCTGGACGAACACGGGGATCAGGTACGTCGTGCCGAACAGTCCCAGCCCGTAGGCCAGCGCGACCAGCGCGGTAGCGCGGAACCCGCCGCCGGCGAACAGGCGAAGCGCCAGCAGCGGCGCACGGGCACGAAATTCCCACGCGATAAAGCCGGCGAGCAGCGCCAGCGTCAATGCTGCGATGCCGGTCAACTGGATCGACGCCCAGCCTGCGCGATGCCCGACCACGGGAACGCTGAGCAGCGACGCCAGCGTCGCGCCCAGCAACGCGAAGCCGGCCCAGTCGAAGCGCCTCTGCGGTGCTTCGCCGCGCGGACCCGGCAGGAAGCGCCACCCGAGCACGAGACCCGCGAGGCAAAAAGGCAGCGGCAGCAAAAAGATCGAACGCCAGCCGAAGCTTTCCAGCAGGATGCCGCCGATGCTGGGCCCGATCGCGGGCACCAGCACGATGCCGAGCCCGAAGAGTCCCATCGCACTGCCGCGGCGCTCGGGCGGAAACACTTCGAACAAGGCGATCATCGCCAGCGGCTGCAGGATGCCTGCGGCCGCGCCCTGCAGCACACGCGACGCGATCAGCACCTCGGGATTGAAGCTCGCCGCGCCGAGCGCCGACGAGGCGAGGAAGATCGTCAGCGCGGCGATGAACGTGCGGCGCTGGCCGTGCGTCTCGACCAGCCACGCGGTCGCCAGCATCGTCGTCGTCATCGCGCCGAGAAAGCCGGTCGCGACCCACTGCAGCGAGTCGTGGCCGACGTGGAACTCGGCGATCAACGCGGGGAAGGCGACATTGATGATCGTCGCGGCAGTGATCGTCGAGACGGTGCCCAGCATCACCGTCGCGATGATCCAGGCGCGCTCGCGCGGCGAGATCGCAAGCCCCGGTGTCGACGCGGCGGTGACGTCGCTCACGCCGGCGCCTTATGCTGCCGCCGGCACGGCCTTCCCGGCCAGCATCACGGCGAGCTCGCGCAATTCGTCCCACGCGTTACCACGGCCGATGCCCTTGGCCAGCGCGTCGAGCCGTGCCAGGCGTGTCAGCAGCCGTGGAATCGACGCGGGCGCGACACGCTGCGCTGCGCGCTCCATCGCCGCCTGGCGCTTGCCCCAGACTCGCGTCGACCGGACGGCGACGGCTACCGGCGTCCCGCCCGCCGCCGCGGCGAGCACGGCGGCGAGCGTATGGACGTCCTCGCCGAGCTGCCAAAGCAACAGCGGCAATCCTTCGCCGGCGGCTTCGAGCGAGGCGAGTATCCGGCAGGCGCGCGCGGCATCGCCGGCAAGCCACGCTTCCGAAAGCTGGAATACATCGAAGCGCGCGACGTCGGCGACCGCCTCTTCGACCGCCGCCGGATCGAGCTCGCCTTCGGGCAGCAACAGCCCCAGTTTCTGCACCTCCTGCTGCGCGGCGAGAAGATTTCCCTCGGTCGTATCGGCCAGAAACTGCAGCGTGTCGGCGGATGCGCGCTGCCTTTGCCGCGCCAGCCGCGCCGCGATCCATCGCGGCAGCTCGTCGCGTTCAATCGGATAGACGGCGATCGTGACGCCCGCCTGCTCGAGCGCCGAGAACCACGCCGAGCCCGACGCGGCGCGGTCGAGTCGGGGCAAGGTGATCAGCATCAGAGTATCGGCGGAGGGATGCCGGGCGCAATCCTCGAGCACGCGCGCGCCTTCGAGTCCCGGCTTGCCACCCGGAATGCGCAGGTCGATCAGCTTGCGGCTGCCGAACAGGCCGAGATTGCGATTTGCCGCGGCGAGCGCATCCCATTTGAAACCGGCCTCGGCGACGAGGATTTCGCGATCGTCGCAGCCGGCGGCGCGGGCGGCGGCGCGGATTTCGTCGCCCGCTTCGATCGCCAGCAGCGGCTCGTCGCCGTGCACGACATAGAGCGGGGCCAAGCCCCGGGCAAGGTGTGCGGCCAGCTGGGCAGGACGGACCTGCACGATGTCGGGAGAGTCGGAGCCGACGCAGAAACTACGCGATCGGCTTCCTCGCGGCCTGCAGGCGGCGGACGATCTGCTGCACGGCATCGGTCTGCATCTCGCGCCACAGCCGCTGCTCCTGTGCTTCCTTGGCCAATGCCTCGGTATCGCTGTAGGTGTAGCTGCGTCGGACCAGCACTTCGGAGGTCGGCAGCCAGTCGTTGCCGTCGTTGTCGTGAACGCGGACCAGCACGCGCTTGATCAGCAGGAATTCGCTGACCTTGCCTCCGCCCGACAGCGACAGGATCTGCTTGTTGTCCTCGACGCTGACGATGTCCAGCACGACCTGTGCGTCCGGCGCCTTCTCGACGAGCTTGGCCGACCCGATGCCGGCGAGCGAGCGCTTGAGCTCGATCGTGATCGGCAGCGCTGCAGGCGCACTCAGGAACATCGTCTCGAACGCGTAGTGCGCTTCGCCGCGCAAATGGAATCCGCAAGCGGCGAGGGCACCCGAAAGGGCGAGCCCGGCGGCGAGCCGGACGAAGGCCGATCGGAATGCGTAAGGGTCGTCCCCGCGGAAGCAGGGATCCGGCGTCGTCCGGTTTGCTTGCGATCGCCTCATCAAACCACGACGTTCACCAGGCGGCCCGGCACGACGACGATTTTTTTCGGCGTCGCGCCGTTGCCGTGCTTTTGCACTTCGGGACTCGCGGCCGCGGCGCGCTCGATTGCGGCGTGATCCGCGGTCGACGGCACGGTCAGCTTGCCGCGCAGCTTGCCGTTGACCTGCAGCATCAGCTCGATTTCGTCCTGCGCGAGTGCCAGCGCATCGACCTTCGGCCAAGCCGTGTCGAGGATGTCGCCGTGGATCGCGGCGTAGCCTAAGTCTTCCCACAGCACGTGGGTGATGTGCGGCACGACCGGATTCAGCACGCGCAGCAGCAGCGAGAGTCCCTCGCGGACGAGCTCGATCGCGGCCGGCGGTTGGTCGAACGGCGCGTCCTCGAGGGCCTTGAGGATCTTCATGCCGGCGGACACCACGGTGTTGTACTGGATGCGCTGGTAGTCGTAGTCGGCCTGCTTCAACTGCAGATGGAGATCACGCCGCACCGCGCGCAGGGCAGGCGCGGCGCCGGACCAGGCTATCGTCTGCGGCGCCGTGGCCAGCGCGTCCCTGCGCGACTGCGCGTACGCCCACAGGCGCTTCAGAAACCGGTACGCGCCTTCGACGCCGTCGTTCGACCAGAGCGCGCTCGTTTCGGGGGGGCCTGCGAACATCACGAACAGCCGCGCGGTGTCCGCGCCGTACCGCGCGATGATGTCCTCCGGGTCGATGCCGTTCTTCTTGCTCTTAGACATCGTGCCTATGCCGCCGTAGTCGACCGGCAGCCCGTCCGACTTCGCCGTCGCACCGACGATGCGGCCCTCGGCGTCGCGCTGCACCTCGACCTCGTCGGGCGAAAAGTAATCGATGCCGCCCTTGTCGCCGCGCCGCGAATAACTGTGATTGAGCAGCATGCCCTGCGTCATCAGCCGCGTGAACGGCTCGTCGAAGTCGACGAGCCCCATGTCGCGCATCACCTTGGTCCAGAACCGTGCGTAGAGCAGATGCAGGATGGCGTGCTCGATGCCGCCGATATACTGGTCCATCGGCATCCAGTACTCGTTGCGCGCGTCGACCATCGTCAGCGCGTCGGGGCAGGCGTACCGCATGTAATACCAGGACGAATCGACGAACACGTCCATCGTGTCGGTTTCGCGCTGCGCGGGACGGCCGCAACGCGGGCACGGGCAATTGACGAAATCGGCGCGAGCTTTGAGCGGATTGCCGGTGCCGTCGGGCACGCAGTCTTCCGGCAGGATGACGGGGAGGTCGGCTTCCGGCACCGGCACGTCGCCGCAGCCCTCGCAGTGCACGATCGGGATCGGCGTGCCCCAATAGCGCTGGCGCGATATGCCCCAGTCGCGCAGCCGCCACGTCACCTTCTTCTCTCCCAACCCCAGCGTCTCGAGGTCGGCGGCGATGGCGTCGACCGCATGCTGATAGTCGAGCCCGTCGTACTTGCCCGAGTTGATGCAGCGGCCGCGGGTCTTGTCCGCATACCAGGGCTGCCACGCGTCGGTCGAAAACGCTTCGCCGGCGACGGCGATCACCTGCCTGATCGGAAGCGCGTACTTCTTTGCGAACTCGAAATCGCGCTCGTCGTGCGCGGGCACGCCCATGACCGCGCCGTCGCCGTAAGCCATTAGCACGTAGTTGCCGACCCAGACCGGGACGTTGTCGCCGGTCAGCGGATGCCGGACGAACAGTCCGGTCGGCATGCCTTTTTTTTCCATCGTGGCCAGCTCGGCTTCGATCACCGTGCCGCGCTTGGATTCGGCGACGAACGAAGCCAGCGCGCGATTCGCCTTCGCCGCATGGTCCGCCAGCGGATGCTCGGGCGCGACCGCGCAGAAGGTCACGCCCATGATCGTGTCGGCCCGAGTGGTGAACACATGCATGCGGCCGTCGCCGATCGGCTTGCCGTCGTCGCCGCGGATGTCGTGTGTGAACGCGAAGCGCACGCCTTCGCTCTTGCCTATCCAGTTCGCCTGCATCGTGCGCACGCGCTCGGGCCAGCCGTCCATCGCCTTGAGATTGTCGAGCAACTCCTCGGCGTAATCGGTGATCCGCAGGTAGTACATCGGGATCTCGCGCTTTTCCACCGGTGCGTCGGAGCGCCAGCCGCGGCCGTCGATCACCTGCTCGTTGGCGAGCACCGTCTGGTCGACCGGGTCCCAGTTGACGATGCCGGTCTTCTTGTACGCGATGCCCTTTTCCAGCATCTTCAGGAACAGCCACTGGTTCCAGCGATAGTATTCCGGCTTGCAGGTCGTGACCTCGCGCGACCAGTCGATCGCCAGGCTGACCGCCTGCATCTGCTTCTTCATCGTCGCGATGTTGTCGTAGGTCCATTTCGCCGGCGGGACGCCGCTCTTGATCGCGGCGTTCTCGGCCGGCAGGCCGAACGCGTCCCAGCCCATCGGCATCAGCGCGTTGTAGCCGTTCATGCGCAGATGCCGGTACATCATGTCGTTGATCATGTAGTTGCGGACGTGCCCCATGTGCAGGATCCCCGAAGGGTAGGGCAACATCGACACGCAGTAATACTTCGGCCGCGCCGGATCCTCGTCGACGCGATAGGCGTCAGTCTCCCGCCAGTGTGACTTGGCGCGGCTCTCGACTTCGGCGGGGCGGTAGGCTTGCATCGCGATTGGGAAGCTTCGCCGGAATTATACCGGCACGGGGCTGTTAGCCCGTCAGCCCGGCAAGGGTCCGACCAATGCGATGACCCCCATCAGCGCGAACAGCGCGGCGGCGATGCTGCGCACCAGCTTGAACGGAATGCGGCGCGCGCCGACGTTGCCCAGCAGCACCACCGGCACGTCGGCGATCAGCATGCCCAGCGTCGTGCCCGCGACGACCGCCGCGACGTTGCCGAATTGCGCGGCCAGCACTGCGGTGGCGATCTGCGTCTTGTCCCCCATTTCGGCGACGAAGAACGCACCTGCAGAGAGCGCGAACGCACCGAGGTTGCTGGTGGCGACCCTGGCTGTGTCCTCGGCCTCGTCGGCCTTCAACGCCCACAAGGCGACGCCGAAGAACGACAGCGCCACCAGCCAGCGCAGCCATTGCGCGGGCACGGCGTGGCGTACCCAGTCGCCGACCAGGGCGGCAAGCGTGTGGTTGGCCAAAGTCGCGACCAGGATGCCGAAAACGATAGGCACCGGCCGGCGCAGTCGCACGGCCAGCATCAGGGCCAGCAGCTGGGTCTTGTCGCCGATTTCGCCCACGGCAACGACAACGATCGACGCGAGAAACGCTTCCATGGAGGACGGGATCTTGAGGAACCGGTGGCCGACAGGTCCATCGGTCGGACGGGAGCGCCCGCTCGCCTGCCCCGCGAGGCAAGCGCAGCGTCCGGTGCGGGCGCGACTGCTAAAATTGTACCGTATCCGGAACCGGCCGCCTCCGTTACGGCCCAATGCGCACACCCATGCCACGACCACGAGTTCTCGTTAGCCTGATCGCAGCCGCGCTGCTCGCTGCCGCGAGCGCGGTCGTGCACGCCGTGCCGGTGCGCACCGCGCATGTCGAGGCGGAATTGGTGGCCGAGCGTGCCGCGTTCGTTCCCGGTGAGCCGATGACGGTGGCGCTGCGGCTGGCGATGGACCGCGGCTGGCATACGTACTGGCAGAACCCCGGAGATTCGGGACTGCCGACGACGCTCGCATGGAAGCTTCCGGCGCAGCTGCGCGCCGGACCGATACAGTGGCCGGCGCCGCAGGCCTTGCCCGTCGGTCCGCTGGTCAACTACGGCTACCAAGGCGATGTTCTGTTGTTGAGCGAAATCGCGAGCATCGGCGATGTCGCGCCTGGGGAGACGCTCACGTTGGCGGCACGCGCCGACTGGCTGGTGTGCAAGGAAGTCTGCATTCCCGAAGGCGCCGATCTGACGTTGACGCTGCCGGTCGCGGCGAAGGGCAGCGCCGCCGCGACCGCGCCCGGCGATGCGCGCTGGAGCACCGCGATCGCGCGGACGCGCGCGTCGTTTCCGCGCGCGCTCGAGCGATGGAACGCCAGCGCGACGGCGAAGGGCTCGGTCGTCGATCTGGTTTTGACGCCTGCGCCCGGGGCCACTGCGCCCGCCGACATCGGCAAGCTGCGTTTCTTCGCGTACCGCGCCGGCCAGATCGAACCAAGCGGCGCGCAGGAGCTTTCGCGCGACGGCGCGCGCTGGACGCTCGCGCTGCCGGTTGCCGTGCAGCGGTCCGGCGAATTCACGCGCCTCGCCGGCGTGCTGGAATCGACGGCGGGACTCGGCGGCGGCGAGCGTGCCGTGCAGCTCGATGTGCCGCTCGCCGGAACGGTGATCGCGGCCGCCGCCCCGGTGGAGTCCTCGCCGCAAGCGCTGCCGCTGGCACCCGCGGAGAGCGCGCTGTCGCTCGGCGCCGCGATTGCGCTGGCGCTGGTCGGCGGCCTGCTGCTGAATCTGATGCCCTGCGTGTTCCCGGTGCTGTCGCTGAAGGTCCTGGGTTTTGCCGCGCACGGCGGTACTCGCGCGATGATGCGCAGGCACGGCCTCGTCTTCGCGGGCGGAGTGCTCGTGTCGTTCTGGCTGCTGGCTGCGCTGCTCGTTGCGCTGCGCGCGGCCGGAGCGCAACTCGGCTGGGGTTTCCAGCTGCAGTCGCCGGCGGTCGTCGCCGGTCTCGCCCTGCTGTTCTTCGTGCTCGCGCTGAATCTGTCGGGCCTGTTCGAGATCCAAATGTTGCTGCCTTCGTCGCTCGCCGGCTGGAACGCGAAGAATCCGTACATCAACGACGCGTTGTCGGGCGTGCTGGCCGTCGTCATCGCGTCGCCCTGCTCGGCGCCATTCATGGGGGCCGCGCTGGGTTATGCGCTGACGAGCTCGATCGCGTCGACCTGGATCGTTTTCACCATGCTCGGCATCGGCATGGCGCTGCCGTATCTGGCGCTTGCGTATTTCCCCGCGTGGCGCTCGAAGCTGCCGAAGCCCGGCCCCTGGATGCGACGACTGAGGCAGCTGCTCGCGTTTCCGCTGTACGCGACGGTGATATGGCTGGCCTGGGTGCTGGGCGCGCAGCTCGACAACGACGCGGTCGCCCGGCTTGCGGCGACCTTGCTGATGGTCGCGCTGGCGCTGTGGGCGTGGCAGGCGATGCGCGCCGGCGGCGCGCGCGCCTGGGGCGCCGCAGCGATCGCAAGCCTTGTCGCCGCGGCGATCGTCAGCTGGCCCGTCGCCGCCGGCATCGCGAGCGAAGGCGGCGCCAGACCGGCCGCCACCGCTTCGGAACCGTGGCAGGACTACACGCCGCAGCGCGTCGCGCAACTCGTCGCCGCGGGCCAGCCGGTGTTCGTCGACTTCACCGCCGCCTGGTGTGTCACCTGCCAGGTCAACAAGCGCCTGGTCCTGAACACCGACGCGGTGCGCCAGGCGTTCTCCGAAGGCAAGGTCGCGCTGGTGCGCGCCGACTGGACGCGCCGCGATCCGGTGATCGGCGCTGCGCTAGCCGCGCTGGGACGCGACGGCGTGCCTGTCTACGTCCTGTACCGGCCGGACAAGGCGCCGCTGTTGTTGTCGGAGCTCCTGAGCACGACGGAAGTGCTGGCCGCGATCGGCACGCTGCATCCGAGCTAGACCCTGCCAGCTCTGCCTTCCTGATCGCCCGTCGTTGCAAGCTTGACGGCAGGCGGCCGCCGGCTTATTGTGGAACCCCGTTCCGCTTTGCCCGCCCGTGATCTATTCCCCCGCGCAGCGCTGCTTCGAAATCGTCGAGCTACTCGCGGCCGACGCGGCCGGGTTGCCGCTGACCGGCATCGCGCGTGCGCTGGCTCTGCCCAAGAGCGCGGCGCACCGGCTGCTGCTGATCCTGGCCGAGCGCGGGTACGTGCACCAGGACGCGACGACGCAGCAGTACCGGCTGACGTTCAAGCTCGCCACCCTCGGTTTTCGCTTTCTTTCCGGAACGACCTTGCCGGATATCGCGCAGCCGGTGCTCGATCGCATCGCGCAGGCGAGCGGGGATCTCGCGCGCCTGGCGGTCGTCGACGGTGACGGCATGCGATGGGTGGCCAAGGCGCAAGGCGCGCAGTCGGGGCTGCGCTACGATCCGGAAATGGGTTATGAGGTCGCGTTGAACGCGACCGCCGTTGCGCGGCTGTGGCTGGTGACGCTCCCCGAGAAAGAGGCGATCGCGATTCTCGAGCGCTATGCGAAGCGGACGCGGCGCGCCAAGGGTCCGAACGCGCCGAAGTCGATGGCGGCGCTGGTGACGAGGATGCGCGAGACACGCCGCCGTACCTACGCGGAAGCGATCGAGGAGGGCGCGCCCGGCGTTGCCGCGGTCGCCGCGGCGATCCGCGCGCGCGCCGAGCCCGATGCCCCGGTCGTCGGCACGGTGAGCATCGCGGGGCCGATCAGCCGTCTGACTGCCGCGCGCCGCCCGATGCTCGGCCGGATGTGCGTCGATGCCGCGCGCGAGCTCGGCGCCTTGTGGCCGGTGCGCGAATTCCAGCGCGCGAACATTCGCGAAGAGGTCGACAACGATGCCCGCGTCGCATGATTCGGTTGTAAGCAGCGTGCCCGACGGGGCGCATCGCTACGGCGACACCGGCGCCGATTTTCCGCCGCGGTACGACGGCCCGAAATCGCTGTCGCAGGCGCTGACCCAACTGGCGCGGGGCGATCAGACGTTCACGCGCGACGGGCCGCGCGCCGACGTCGAATACCGCGACCTCGGCTGGGCCGCCGCGTCCGGCGGCGCGATCGGCGCCAAGCACATCCGCGCGATTCGGCCGTTCGAGGCGGAGACCGGCTGGCATTGGCACGACATGACCGGTCATTTCATCTACGTCCTCAAGGGATGGCTGAAGTTCCGCTACGCCGACGTCGCCGACGTCGTGACAGTCGCCGCCGGATCGTCGCTGTCGCAGCCCGCCGGCGTCGCGCACAACGTCGTCGCACGGTCCGACGACCTCGAGCTGATCGAAATCAATCTTCCGGCCGCTTACGGCACCTGGGAGATCGGCGACGGCTCCGGAGCACGCGAATGAGCTCGGACGCGATGGCCGCC
This sequence comes from Casimicrobiaceae bacterium, assembly GCA_036269335.1. GTDB lineage: Bacteria > Pseudomonadota > Gammaproteobacteria > Burkholderiales > Casimicrobiaceae > PALSA-1003. Next base: position 11,163 of record DATASF010000040.1, on the reverse strand, counting down.
GCGCGGCCGCCGGCGGTCAATCGCTCGCGCGCGCTGGGCGGTTGGCTCCGTCGGAGGGTCGGTGCGCTGCTGGTGTTCGCCGCGCTGTTTCTGCTCTGGGAATTCGCCGTGCACCTGTTCGGCATCAAGGAGTATCTGCTGCCGCCGCCATCGAAGGTCTGGACCGAGTTTCTGAAGCGCTACACCGTCGTGATGCCCAGCGCCTGGGTCACCCTGCAGGAGATCGTCGCCGGCTACCTGCTCGCGGTCGTCGTCAGCATCCCGCTGGCGCTGGCGGTCGCGTATTCGCGCTTCATGGAGCAGGCCGTCTATCCGGTCATCGTGTTCCTGCAGATCATTCCGAAGATCGCGATCGCGCCGCTGTTCATCATCTGGTTCGGCTTCGGCTTCACGCCCAAGCTGCTGCTGGTGTTCCTGCTTTCGTTCTTCCCGATCGTCGTGTCGAGCCTCGCCGGTTTCAAGTCCGCCGACCGCGACGTGATGGATTTCGCGCGCACGACCGGCGCGTCGGCGTGGCGGCTGTTCTTCAAGATCCGCCTGCCGCAGGCGCTGCCGCACATCTTCACCGGCCTCAAGGTCGGCGCGGCGCTCGCCGCCACCGCGGCGGTCGTCGCCGAATTCGTCGCCTCCGACAAGGGACTGGGCTACCTGCTGCTGCAGTACAACGGCAATATCGACACCCCGATGGTGTTCGCGACCATCGTCCTGCTGTCGCTGCTCGGGCTCGCGGTCTACTATGTTGTGGAGATCGTCGAGCGGCTCGCGATACCATGGCACGTCTCGCAGCAGCAAACCGCGGCCGACGCCACGATGTGACTGACGCAACCGATACTTCGCGCGGAACAAGCCGGTCGAACGCCGCGCAACAACCAGGAGGAGCAACATGAAGTCGTACCGATGCTTCGCTGTAGCCGCGGCGCTGCTCGCGCTGGCGGTCTGTTCCGCGACCGCGATCGCCGCCGACGCGGTATCGTTTCGCCTGAACTGGTATCTGGGCGGGCTGCACGCACCGTTCTACTACGGCAAGGAGCGCGGCTTTTACGCGGCCGAGGGCATCGACCTGACGATCAACGAGGGCCGCGGCTCGGTCGCGACGGTGCAGGGCGTTGCCGCCGGCGCCGACACCTTCGGACTGGCTGATTCGAGCAGCGTCATACTGACGGCGTCGAAGGGCGCGGACATCGAGTCGGTGATGTCGCTGCTGAACTCGACCGGCTACTCGGTCGTCTCTCTCGCCGAGACCGGGATCAAGACGCCGAAGGACCTCGAAGGCAAGCGGCTTGCCGTGACGCCCGGCGATCCTCTGGGCCAACTGTTCCTGGCGCTCGCCGCGCACAACAAGCTCGACATGTCCAAGATCACGCTGGTGCAGGTCGATCCCGCGGCCAAAGTCGTCAGCGTTCTGGAAAAGCGCGCCGACGGCCTGCTGGGGGGCGCCGACGATCAGTATTTTCTGATCAAGCAGCGCGGAATCCAGCCCGCGGCGCTGCGCTACGCCGACTACGGCGCGAACATCGTCGGCATGACCATCGTCACCAAGACCGATCTGATCAAGTCGAATCCCGACCTGGTGCGGCGCTTCGTCCGCGCGACGGTCAAGTCGTGGGAAGAGGCGAAAAAGAATCCAGGCGCGGCGGTCGATGCCGCGCTGAAGGTCAAGCCCGACCTCAATCGCCAGTCGCAGCTCGAACAGTTGATGGTCGACATCGATCTGCTCGACTCGGCCAACTCCAAGGGCAGGATAGGCTGGGGCGCGAAAGCCGACTGGGACCAGACGTTGGCGCTGCTGAAGCAATACCGCGAGCTCAAGACCGACAAGGACTGGACGGCGTTCCACACCAACGAGTTCCTGCCGAAGTGAACTTGCACGTCGCCTACGACCAGTCGCGCGACGCGCGGCCCGGCGCGGTCGCGCGCGCGTCGCGGCCGTATGTCGAGCTGCGCGGCGCGGGCAAGACGTTCAGCCGCGCCCGGACGTCGACCCTGGCGCTGGATCCGATCGACCTCGTCGTCGGCGAAGGCGAATTCCTGGCGATCGTCGGTCCGTCGGGTTGCGGCAAGAGCACGCTGCTGCGCATGGTCGCGGGACTGCACCCGGCGACGACCGGCGAGGTACGGGTCGCCGACCGCGTCGTCACCGGCCCGCAGACCAACCTCGGCATCGTGTTCCAGAGCCCGGTGCTGCTCGACTGGCGGACCGCGCTGGACAACGTGCTGATGCAGGTCGAGTTGCGCGGCGAGAACCCGCGGTCCTATCGCGACCGTGCGATCGCGCTGCTCCGGCAGGTTGGCTTGAGCGAGTTCATCGACCGCTACCCGTACGAGCTGTCGGGCGGCATGCGGCAACGCGTGGCGATCGCACGGGCGCTGATCCACGACGCGCCCCTGCTGCTGATGGACGAGCCGTTCGGCGCGCTGGACGCATTGACGCGCGAGCAGATGCGGCTCGATCTCGAGGCGCTGTGGCTGGCGACGCGCAAGACCGTCATTTTCATCACGCACTCGATCGACGAGGCGGTGCTGCTCGCCGACCGCGTCGTCGTCATGTCGCCGCGGCCGGGGAAGGTGGAGCGCGTGATGGGCATCGGCCTCGCGCGGCCGCGCGGGCTCGATGCCCGCCGCGAGCCGGCGTTCACCGAGGCGGCCGACGCCATCACCGGAATCTTTCTCGCGCGCGGCGTGCTGCACGGCGCGACGCCGATCGGCGGCATCGCGGGCGCTGAGACCGATCGGGGGGCGAGGGCATGAGCTTCACGCTCCAGGGCATCGTGGCGGCGCCGTTCCTGCCGATGCGCCCCGACTACGCGATCGACTGGAACGCGCTCGACTCGTATATCCGCTGGATCGCCGCGCAGCAACCCGCGGCGATCGCGATGAACATGGACGCCAGCGAAGGGCCGTCGCTGACTCGCGACGAGCAGCTCGAAGTCCTGCGCGTGTGCCACGAGTCGATCGGCGGCACGGTACCGCTGCTGTCGGGGCTGATCGCCGCATCGACCGCAGATGCCGTGAGCTGGGGCACGGAGTTGAAGCGCGCCGGAGCGCAGGGGCTGGCCGTGTTCCCGCCGTTCCCGGTGTTTCTCGGCAACCCGGTGCCGACCGAGATGATCTACCGCTTCCACAAGGCGATCGGCGACGGCGTCGGCCTGCCGCTGATCGCGTTCCAGTTTCCGAAGGCCTGGGGACCGGATTTTCCGCCCGAGTGCCTGCGCGAACTGGTGAAGATCCCGGAGCTCGTCGGGCTGAAGGAAGCATCGTTCGACACGACCAAGACGATCGAGACGATAGCGACGGCGAAGACATTGCCGCGGAAGCTCGGCATCATGACCGGCAGCGACACCTTCATCCTCGAGGCGATGATCATGGGCTGCGACGGCGCGCTGATCGGCTTCGCGGGCACGGCGACCGCCGAGCTGGTGGCGATGCATCGCGCGGTCGTCGCGCGGGATTTCGACGCGGCGTTCGCGATCTGGGAGCGCCTGGGGCCGCTGGCGCGATTCTGCTGGCGCGCGCCGATCCGCGACTATCGCCCGCGCATGAAGGAAGTGCTGAAGCTTCAGGGACTGATTCCGCACGCGGCCGTGCGCCCGCCGCAGCTCGGCGTCGACGACGCCGAGCGCGCCGAGCTGCGCCGTCTCGCCGAGCGCGCGGGCCTTATCGACCGCACCGCCATGCGCGCGGTCGGCGACTGACGCGGTCCGTTTCACCGGCCGCGGTGCGCCACTAGCAATGGAGTCGGCAATGCCCACGATTTTCGCCAACGCCCGCGTGCTCGACGGCGGCGGAGCCAAGCCGTACGCCGGCGACGTCGTCGTCGACGGCAGCACGATCGTCGAGGTCAGTCCGGCCGGTCAGCGGCGGGTGCCATCGGGCGCGAATGTCGTCGACTGCGGCGGCGCGACGCTGATGCCGGGATTGATCGAGCCGCACGCGCACCTGAGCTTCGTCGACCAGGCGACGCCGCATGCTTTTTCCTCGCTGCCGGTCGAAGAGCACCTGTTGCTGTCACTGAAGCACGCGAAGCTCTACCTCGATCAGGGATTCACCGCGGCGTTCAGCGCCGCGGCGACCAAGCCCCGGCTCGACGTCGTCGTGCGCAACGCGATCCGGTCGGGCGAATATCCGGGACCGCGGCTGCTTGCGGCGAGCGTGCAGCTGACGGTCACCGGCGGCGTCGGCGATCTGCGCCAGCTCCATCTCGACCCGGGCGAGGCCATGTATACGCTGCCCTGCGACGGTCCGGCCGAATTCCGCCGCGCCGCGCGCGAAGCCTGCCGCGAAGGCGTCGACGTGCTGAAGATCGTCCCGTCGGGCGATACGTCGACGCCGGCGATTCCTTCGGCGCGCACGCTGATGTCCGACGACGAAGTCGCCGCCGTCTGCGAAGTCGCGCGGCAGCACGACCGGCGGGTCGCTGCGCACGCGCGAAGCGCCGAGGCGATCAAAATGTGCGTGCGGCACGGCGTCGACGTGATCTACCACGCGACGTACGCCGACGAGGAGGCGAAGGACCTGCTGGAAAAGCACAAGGACCGCTTGTTCGTCGCGCCGGCGCTGTCAGTCACCTGGACGCGCCTGCACGAATCGGGCAATTACGGGCTGCCGTCGAGCGACGCGATCAAGGCGCGCATTTCGCGCGATCTCGATCTCACCGTCGAATGCATGAAGGATTTGCATCGCCGGGGGGTTCGCGTGCTTCCCGGCGGCGACTACGGGTTCATGTGGAATCCGCACGGCAATAACGCGCGCGATCTCGTCTACTTCACCGACCTCCTGGGCTTCACGCCCATGGAGGCGATCGTCGCCGCGACCCGACTCGGAGGCCAGATCATGGGCATGCCCGAATCGCTGGGACAGGTGCGGAAGGGTTTTCTCGCCGACCTGCTGCTGGTCGATGGCGATCCGCTGGCCGATGTGCGCATCCTGCAGGATCGCAACCGGCTGCTGGCCATCATGCAGAACGGCGTGTTCCACAAGCCGCCGCCGCCCGACCTGGCGCAGCAGCGCCGCGTCGCCGCATAGCGCGGCAGGAAAGAACCATCGGCGATGGATTACGGCATCCGCGGCAGGAAGGCGATCGTCTGCGCGGCCAGCCAGGGCCTCGGCAGGGGATGCGCGATCGCGCTGGCGCGAGAAGGCGTCGACCTGGTCATCAATGCGCGCAACGGCGCGACGCTCGAGGCGACCGCGGAGGCGATCCGGCGCGACAGCGGCGTCTCGGTCGTGGCCGTCGCCGCCGACATCACGACCGCCGAGGGCCGCGCCGCGGTGCTGGCCGCCTGTCCGGACCCGGATATCCTGGTCAACAATGCCGGCGGGCCTCCGATCGGCGACTTCCGCGACTGGGACGAGGCCGCGTGGATCGCCGCGGTCAACAACAACATGATCACGCCCATCATGCTGATCCGCGCGGTCGTCGACGGCATGATCGCGCGCGGCTTCGGCCGCATCGTCAACATCACCTCGCGCTCGGTCAAGGCGCCGCTCGCGCACCTGGGCCTGTCCAACGGCGCACGCGCGGGGCTCACCGGATTCGTCGCAGGGCTCGCCCGCCAGGTCGCGAAGCACAACGTGGTCATAAACAATCTTCTGCCGGGCCCCTTCGCCACCGATCGCCAGATCGACGGCCTGCGCAAGCTGTCGGCGAAGGCGGGACAGGACTACGACAGCTTCGCCAGGGCGCGCATGGCGGAGGTGCCCGCCGGTCGATTCGGCACGCCCGAGGAATTCGGCCGCGCCTGCGCCTTCCTGTGCAGCGTCGACGCGGGGTTCATCGTCGGCCAGAACCTGCTGATCGACGGCGGCGCGGTCAACGCCACGCTGTAAACGGCCGGCCGGCGCGTGACGGCTGCCGGGCCGGCGCCGGTCCGAGCGGCGATTACAGCAGGCGCGAGCGCGTGTGCTGCAGCTGGTAGATCGAGGTGTCGATCGACGGTGCCGACGCCGCGAGCAGCGCCCGCACATCGTGACCAAGCGATTCGCCGGCGTCGCGGACGTCGGTTTCTGACGTGCCCTCGATCAGGACGATGCAGCCGGGAATCGCAGTCGCATCGGCACGGGCTTTTCTTTCCGCGGTCTCGATCCGGCTGATCAGGTCGTCGGCAACGCACAGGTGGACGCCGGCCACACCCTTGCGCTCGGCGAGGGGTGGCAGCAGGCGCGCGCGCAGCGTGTCGACCGTGCCGTCTCGGTGGTCCGCGGCGAGCTCGAAGCGCTGGGTCAGCATGAAGCCGCCCTGGCCGACGCCTTCGCTGTACGCGACGCGGCAGATCGAGCGCGAGACGCGCCGAAACGCCGGCATCATGCGGCGCGTCCATTCGGTCGGCGCGTTCAGCCGCTCGAGATAATCGCTGCCGGCCAGCACTTCGGCGCTTTCCGCTTCGTACAGCGTGAAATACGCCGGGGCGCCGGCGATCGCGATATAGCGTCGTCCGCGCAGGAAGCCCGGAATGCCGACGCGCTCGGGCATGTGCTCGCGGTTGTGCCACTGATAGAACTCGTCGGTCGCCTCCGGCGCGATATCGTGCCAGATGCAAACCGCGCCCGCTCCCGCCAGGTTCAACATTCATCCCGCCGCGGAGAATTGCACATCGAGCGTGCCCAGATCGCCATAGCGAAAGACCAGCGCCGTCTCCAGCGGAACGTCGACGACGCCGCAATACGAGCCAGTCGTGACGATCTGGCCCGCCTTCAGCGACGCGCCTTCGCCGTAGCCGCCAGCGGCGAGAAAGTTGGCCAGCCAGTAGAGCGGCCGCAGCGGATCTCCATCCGAATGCCTGCCGTCCCGGGTTATCAGCGTTCCGTCGGCGCCGTCGACGACGATGGCGAATGCATCGAGCGGATGCCCGACCGGATTCGACAGCACCGGCCCGACGAAGAGTCCCTGGTTGGCGATGCTGTCGGCCAGGAGCTCGGGAAACGTGACCGCTGCGGGATCGGCATAACGCGGGCCCATCAGCTCGAGGACCAGCCTCGCTTCGCCGATCGCCGCGCGCACGTCGGCCTCGTCGTACGGCGCCGCGCGCGGCGGCAGATCGCGCGCGAGGACGAAGGCTATCTCGGGCTCGACGCGCGCCTTGCCGGCGATCGGCAGGATCGGGCATGGCGCCACGTTGACGATCGTCGGCGCGAAAATCGGCGCTGCGGCGACCGTTCGCTCCGCCGTCGGCACCGAGCATTTCCAGCCGCCGATGGCCGAGTCGAGCATTTGCGTGACGCGGCGCTGTATGGCGAGGCCTGCGTCGACATCCGCGGGGCGGCACGAGGCGGGCAACCTGGCGCCGGGCCGGCGCGCGGCGCGGGCGGCGACCAGTTGCCGTGCGGCGGCGTCGATCGTTCGTGCGTCCATCCGGGGATCTTTCTGTTGGAGCCTGCGTTGGCGCCCGACGAGGGCTTGGTGTCCCCACCGTATAATTGCGCCCACAGCGCCTGTCAACCTGGCGTCGCGCCGACTGGCTGACGCGCGACTTACTGACGCAGTGCCAGCGACAGCGCGATCGGCACGAAAGCGATCGATGCCGCATTGCCGATCAGCACGATCGAAGCGACCTTGCCCGGCTCCTGGTTGTACTGCTCGGCCACCATGAAGTTGAGCACCGCCGGCGGCAAGCAGCCGAACAGAATCAACAGCCCCGCTTGCGTCGCGTCGAGGCCCAGTACCGGCGAGATCAGCGCCGCCATCGCAATCCCCGTCAGCGGGCAGACCAGCGCGCCGATGACGCCGAGGTTCCAGCCGCCCCAGCTGACGGTCGCCATGCGCACGCCGAGCGAGATCAGCATCAGCGGGATCATCGCGTCCCCGGTCATGCGGATTGCCAGCATCAGCCAGTCCGGCGCGGGCGGGTGGACGAGCGCGAAGGCGAAGCCGACGAAGGTCGCGACAACCATCGGGTTCCTGAAGATCGGCCAGAACGCCGCGTGACGATTGACGATGTGCACGCCCAGCGTGAAATGCAGCAGGTTGGAGATCGTGAATATCGCGACCATCGCGGACAACCCCGGCTGGCCGAACGCCAGCACCGCCAGCGGCAGTCCCATGTTGCCGCAGTTGTTGAACATCATCGGCGGCACGAAGGTGCGCGGGTCCTCGTGCAGCAGCCGCGCGAACGGCCACGCCAGCAGGCCCGAGCCGAGCACGACGCCGATGGCGCCGACGATCAGCACGCGATTGGCGACGAGATCGAAGTCCTTGCTCGCCAGCGCGCTGAAGATCAGCGCGGGCGCCAGCACGTTCATGTTGATCCGGTTGACCCACGTCATGTCCGGATTGGCGCGCCGGGCGTAGAAGTAGCCCAGCAGGATGACGCTGAACACCGGCAGGATGATGCCGAGGATGCGCTCGACCATCGAATCAGCTTACCTTTCGCATCGACGCCTGCGGGCCCGGTTGACCGTGAAGCGACAGCTAACCCGACGCCCCTACAAGATGTATTGCGACAGGTTGTCGTCCTTGACGATCCCGGCGAGGCGCTCGTCGACGTAGCCGGCGTCGATGGTGATCGTGCTTCCGTCGAGCTTGGCGGCGCTGAACGAGACTTCGTCCAGCAGCCGCTCCATCACCGTGTACAGCCGGCGCGCGCCGATGTTCTCCTGTTTTTCGTTGACCGCATACGCGATTTCGGCGAGCCGGCGAATGCCGTCCGGCCGGAAATCGAGGTCGACATGCTCGGTGGCGAGCAGTGCCTGGTACTGGCGCGTCAGGCAGGCGTCGGTCGCGGTGAGTATCTGCTCGAAATCGTCGACCGACAGCGACGCGAGCTCGACGCGGATCGGAAAACGCCCCTGCAGCTCGGGGATCAGGTCCGACGGCTTGGAAAGATGAAATGCGCCGCTGGCAATGAACAGGATGTGGTCGGTCTTGATCATCCCGTATTTGGTCGCGACCGTCGTGCCCTCGACCAGCGGCAACAGATCGCGCTGCACGCCCTGGCGCGACACGTCGGCGCCCTGCATCTCCTGGCGGCTCGCGATCTTGTCGATCTCGTCGAGGAAGACGATGCCGTTCTGCTCGACGTTGTTCAGCGCCTTGGTCTTGAGCTCGTCGTCGTTGATCAGCTTGCCGGCTTCCTCGTCGATCAGCGCTTTCAGCGCTTCGCCGACGTGCATCTTCTTCAGCTTGCGCTTGCCGCCCGACATCTGCTGGAACATGCCCTGGATCTGGCTGGTCAGGTCTTCCATGCCTGGCGGGGCGAGAATCTCCATCTGCGTCGGCGACGCCGCGAGCTCAACCTCGACCTCCTTGTCGTCGAGCTTGCCTTCGCGGAGCATCTTGCGGAACTTCTGGCGCGCAGCCGAATCGACCGGCTGCATGTCCTCGAAGTTGACTTCGCGCGCCGGCGGCAGCAGCGCGTCGAGCACGCGCTCCTCGGCCGCGTCGGCGGCGCGGTGGCGAACTTTTCGCGCTTCCGACTCGCGCGTCTGCTTGATCGCCGTCTCGGCGAGGTCGCGGATGATCGTGTCGACGTCGCGGCCGACGTAGCCCACTTCGGTGAATTTGGTCGCCTCGACCTTGATGAACGGAGCGTCGGCGAGCTTCGCCAGCCGGCGCGCGATCTCGGTCTTGCCGACTCCGGTCGGTCCGATCATCAGGATATTCTTCGGCGTGATCTCCTGGCGCAGCGGCTCGCCCACCTGCTGGCGCCGCCAGCGATTGCGCAGCGCGATGGCGACGGCGCGCTTGGCCGCATCCTGGCCGACGATGTGCTTGTTTAGCTCGTGGACGATTTCCTGCGTGGTCATCGACGACATGGCGGGGCTCTAAAAGAAACGGCCGCCCACTGGGGCGGCCGTGTCATTTTACCCGTTTCAGCGCACGACGCCGTCGCGGGGCGCGCGTCCCCCGTTCAGGGTACGAACAGGGCCGCGCAATTCCCGGGCTGGGCCGGTCCGGCGGCGATAGCGCCGCCGCGCGGGATGCACTGGTTGGGCGGCAGCGCCGACCCGTGCTCGACGTTGCCGACGAGAAGGTCGAAGGCGTTTTGCGCGTGCGGCAGAATGTACTCGAGCGTCGGGAAGAAATTCTTGTAGCTCTCGATGTGGTTGCCGTTCTGTACTTCGTACAGGCGATACGCTGGCTGCGGGCGGTGCGGATAGCCCGGCTGCGCGGCCAGGCTGGCCGCGACGGCGCGCGCATAGGCGCGGGCGTGATGATCGATCGGGAGCAGGGAATCCTCGGTCCCCGCCACGGTGATCAACGGTTTCTGGATCAGACCGGTAGTCGCGAAGGCATCGAGCTGCGCTCCGACGTCGGATACCGAAAGCCGCGCAATGTAGTTGTAGGTCCCGAGCCCGCTGCCGTAGGTGTTGTACGTCGGATCGAGCCGCTTCTGCCACTGGCAAGCCGTGAGCTCCCAGTAGTTCTCGTAATGCAGTCGCCAGAGCGTGGTCGCTGCGCCGACGATATCCGGAGGATAGCCGGCGAGCTCGATGTTCTTCGCCGCCGTGCTGCTGGCGCTGAATCCCGACGACGCGTAGTCCGGATAGTTGAGTACGGCCGGCGGCAGATCGGTCAGCAGATTCGGCGCGTCGGCCTCGACGTAAGTGCCTTCCCAGTCCACGCCGCCGTCGAAGAGCTGCGGCGCGAGCTCCACCGCGCGGCGCACCTGGTAGCCGCCGTTCGACGTGCCGACCGCGTACGTGAACTTGGGGTCGCTGCCGTACAGCGCTTCCGTGCCCGTCCGCGCGAGCTTGGCTGCGTCGATCATGTACTGCGCCCACTGGGTGAACGGCTTGCCCGCATCGTCGTCGTAGAAGTGAAGCCAGACGTTGGAGAGAAACGTCGGACTGAACCGGCACGCCAGCGGATCAGACGGAACGGTCGCGGGCGGTGTGGGAGCCGCTACGAAATAGAAACCGTACATGCCCTTGTTCTGCGAGGCGTAAGCGTAGCCCTTCTGGATCACGTAATCGCTCCAGGCATAGTCGCTCGAGAACTCGCTGCGCTGTGATGGGGTGCCGGCGACCACGAGCCTGCCGTTCCAGTTGTTCGGAAGCCGTAGCAGGAAGCGGGCTTCGTGCGCGGGATCGGAAGCGAACCATCCCGAGATCTGCAATCCGGGCACAGCGGTCGTGATCGCGGTCATGTCGCTCGGGGGATTGACGAGCACGCCCCGATCCGTCCGGGGCCGGTAAGCGCCCACGGGCAGCCCGGCGATTGAATTGTCC
>DATASF010000039.1:0-1950 GCA_036269335.1 Casimicrobiaceae bacterium | reverse complement strand
CACGACGATCGCCAGCTTGTTGTCGCCGTTAGCACGGCCGACGGCGCGCACCGCCGACGGATGGCGGATCGTCGCGGCGATGTCGGCGTACGATCGCGTCGAGCCCGAGGGAATGGCGAGCAGCGCGTTCCAGACCGATAGCTGGAACGGCGATCCCTCTAGCCGCAACGGTGTGGCGAATGCCAGCGATCGTCCGGCGAAGTAGGCGTCGAGCTCGGCGCCGATCTGATCGAGATAGCGATGCTCGCCTGGAACGACGTGGTGCCGGACGCGCCGCCGCAGAGCCCGAATTTCGCGCTCGAGGCCGCGGCGGTCGACGAACTCGAGCAGGTGTAATCCGTCGTCGTTCGCGAGCGCAAGCATGGCGCCCAGCGGTGTCGCCAGCCACTTGGCGTAAAGGCAATCGATTGCGCGGGCGCCGCTCGGCGGGGTGCCGAATATTCTGGCGAACGCGTCGCGAAACCCGCTGGGCGAATCGAAGCCGTGATCGAGCTGCAGGTCCAGCATGCTCTTCCCCTCTCGTACTCCGGTCAATGCGAGCCCCATGCGGCGGGCGCGCTGATAGGCGTGAAACGTCATGCCGCAGTAGCGCTGGAACGCGCGCCGCGCGGTCGTCGGCTCGATTCCCATGCGGGCGAGATCCACTTCGCGCAGACGGCCGGCCGGGTCCGCCTCGACGGCGGCGAGAAGCTTGTCGACCAGCGGCGGTGGCAGCCGGCCCTGGTCGAGCGGCCGGCAGCGCAGGCACGGGCGGTAGCCCGCGTACAGCGCGTCGTGCGGGTCGGCGTAGAACTCGACGTTTTCGCGCTTGGGCGTGCGCGCGTGGCATACCGAGCGGCAGAATATCCGCGTCGTCTTCACGGCGACATAGAAAATTCCGTCGAAGGCGGCATCGCGCGCGGCCAGAGCGCGGTACATCGTTTCGGCCGGAGGCAGCTTGGGCATGCAGGAATTATAGGGAGTCGGCGATTCCCGCGTCGCCGAAATTCGGGCGGCGAATTTCCGGCGATGCTCGACACTGTCGCCGCCCGCTGTGAGCGGTCGACCGATCGGATATCCGGGAATCGCGCCCGATGGCTAGGCTGTCGTCGCCACGATCCGGCCGGTGCGCGCTGCTTCGGCGATTGCCAGCGTGACACGCAGCGTCTGCAGCGCATCGCGGCCCTCGACCAGCGGCCGCGCTTCGCCGCGCACGACCGCGCAAAAGTGCTCGAGCTGAAGCGCGAGCGGATCGGCTCGCTCGACCGCGACAATCTCCTCCTTCATCGGCTGCCACCAGGAGCGCTCGCCGACGACGGTCTTGAGGCGCATCGTCGGCACCGACAGCGAGCCGTCGATACCCGTGATCAGATAGCAGTCTTCGTCCGGATACCGGGCGTAGCTCAGGTTTTCGCCCGAGGTCTGCTCCCAGCTACGTGCCGCGGCCGCCGTGTCGGAAAGAACGAAGCTGCCCAGCGCACCGTTGCCGAAGCGCAGGCCTATGGTGACCGTATCCTCGACTGGAAAGCCGCGGGTCGCGCTGGACGCAAGCGCCTGCACGGCGTCGATTTCGCCGCAGACCGAGCGCAGATCGTCGACCTCATGAATCATGTTGATCAGGATCGGTCCGCCGCCCGGCTCGCGACGCCACGGTCCTTCGGCGAAATAGGTGTCGGGCTTGTAGAACAGGGCGGTTCCGACGATCGCCACCAGCCGCCCCAGCGTTCCCTGCCGGACGATCTCGCGCGCCTTGGCGAGGATCGGGCTGTGGCGGCGGTGGTGGCCGACCAGCAAGGCGATCCCCGCGCGCTCAGCCTCGGCGATCAGTTGTTCGGCGTCTGCCAGCGAATAGGCGATCGGCTTTTCGATCAGGACCGGGACGCCGGCGCGCGCGCATTCGATGCCGTTTTGCGCGTGCAGAGCATTCGGCGTCGCCGCGACCACCGCGTCGGGCCGACGAGCCACGAAGAG
>DATASF010000038.1:0-9671 GCA_036269335.1 Casimicrobiaceae bacterium | reverse complement strand
TCGCGCGCTTCCGACCTGGTGCAGAAAATCCGGGCGTTCTTCGGCATGTAGCGCGGCGCGCGGGACTTACGCGCCGGCGACGAGCTCGTCGCGCCTGAGCATCAGGACGCTGTCGTCGCTGCCGCCGGCCGCGAGCCAGGTGAAAGGCAGCCTCGGAAACGCCTTTTCGGCGGCGGCCCGGTTGTGGCCGATTTCGACCAACAGCAGGCCTTCGGGGGCGAGAAATTGCGGCGCCTGGGCGAGCACGATCCGCACCGCGTCGAGACCGTCGTCGCCGCCGGCCAGTGCGATGCCGGGCTCGTGCCGGTATTCGGCCGGCAATTCCTCCATCGCCATCCCAGTGACGTAGGGAGGATTGCAGATGATCAGGTCGTAGGTCTTTTCGGTCAGGTTCGACAACAGGTCGGAACGGATCAGGTTGATGCGATCCTGCAGCCCGTGATCGGCGACGTTGCGCTGCGCGACGGTCAGCGCGTCGGGAGAGATATCCGTGGCGTCGACGTCGGCGTTCGGATAGTGATGCGCGAGGAGGACCGCGAGGCAGCCGGACCCGGTGCACAGATCGAGCGTGCTTTGCACGGCAGCGACGTCGGGAATCCAGGGCGCGAGCCCGTCGGGCAGCAGCTCGGCGATGAACGAGCGGGGAATGATGACGCGCTCGTCGACATAGAAACGGAAGCCGCCGAGCCACGCTTCGTGCGTCAGGTAGGCGGCGGGGATGCGCTCGTCGACGCGGCGGTCGATGACCTGAAGCAGCTCCGCGCGCTCGGCTTGCGTCACCTTGCTGGCCAGGAACGTGTCGATCCGGTCGGGCGGCAGCGACAGCTTGTGCAATACCAGGTACGCCGCTTCCTCGTAGGCATCGGCCAGCCCGTGACCGAAGAAGACACCGGCGGCGTTGAAGCGCGACACCGCGTAGCGTATCCAGTCGCGGACGGTCTCCAGCTCCTGCATGACTGTGCTCATCGGCAATCGGCGCGCGCCGTCTTCAGGTCAGCAACCGCTCGAGTATGCCACGGTAGATCGCCGCCAAAGGCTCGAGATCGGCGACGGCGACGCGCTCGTTGATCTTGTGGATCGACGCATTGACCGGCCCCAGCTCGACGACCTCGGCGCAAATGTCCGCAATGAAACGGCCGTCGGACGTGCCTCCGGTGCAGGAGAGCTCGGGCACGATGCCGCAGACCTCGCGTATCGCCGCGCCGGCGACGTCGACCAGCCGGGCGCGCGCGGTCAGGTACGGGTTGCCCGAGCCGGTCCAGCGAATCTCGTAGTCGAGCCGATGCCGGGCCAGGATCGCGGCGAGCGCTCGTTCCAGATCCTCGCGCGTGTGGACCGGCGCGTAGCGGAAATTAAAATCGAGCTCGAGCGTTCCGGGGATGACGTTGGTCGCCCCGGTCCCGGCGCGGATGTTGGACACCTGCCAGCTGGTCGGCGGAAAGTAGGCGTCGCCTTCGTCCCACCGTGTGGCCGCCAGCTCGGCGATCACCGGTGCGGCGAGATGGATCGGATTGCGCGCCAGCTGCGGATAGGCGACGTGCCCCTGCACCCCGCGCACGATCAGCTTGCCCGACAGCGTCCCGCGGCGTCCGTTCTTGATCATGTCGCCCAGGCGGTCGACCGACGAAGGCTCGCCGACAACGCAGTAATCGAGCGTCTCGCCGCGGCCGCGCAGGCGCTCGACGACGCGCACCGTCCCGTCGACGGACGGACCTTCCTCGTCCGAGGTGATCAGCAGCGCGATCGAGCCGGGATGGTCGGGCCGCGCGGCAACGAATTGCTCGACCGCCACGACGAACGCCGCCAGCGACGACTTCATGTCGGCCGCCCCGCGCCCGTACAGGTAGCCGTCGCGCACGTTAGGGTCGAACGGGTCCGAATCCCAGGCCTCGAGCGGTCCGGATGGCACGACGTCGGTGTGGCCGGCGAAACACACGATCGGGTGCGCATCACCGCGCCGCGCCCAGAGATTGCTCACTCCATTCGCGGCGAGGCTTTCGCAGCGGAAGCCGCTCCTGGCCAGGCGCTTGCCGAGGAGGTCCTGACAGCCGGCGTCGTCCGGCGTCTGCGAGCGGCGCGCGATCAACTCGCGCGCCAGATCCAGCGTCGGCGCGGTGGACGAACTCGTCGCCACGCTTATCGGCCGCTAGCCACTACGGCCGGTTGAGGAATTCCGGGTCGATTTCCAGCTTGACGAAGTCGCGGGACAGGGCGCCGTCACCGGGCTCCTCCTCGTTTCCGGCTTCGACGCGCGTCGTCGGGGAATTCTGGTTGACCAGCCATGCCAGGTTGGTCGGCGAGTCGGCCGCGCTGAGGGCCTCGTCGTACGATATGACCTCGTCCAGGTAGAGCCGACAGAGCGCCTGCTCGAACGTCTGCGATCCCGGATACAGGCTTTGCTCCATCGCTTCCTTCATCTGCGTGATCTCGCCGTTCTTGATCAGGTCGGCGATCAGCGAGGTGTTGAGCAGGATTTCAACCGCCGGCTGCTGCTCGCCTTCCTTGTTGCGCACCAGGCGCTGCGAGATGATCGCGCGCAGTCCGATCGACAGGTCGGACAGCAGGCCCGAGCGCGCGTCGTAGGGGAACATGTTGATGATCCGCGACAGCGCATGGTAGCTGTTGTTCGCGTGCAGGGTCGACAGGCACAGGTGGCCGGTCAGTGTATGCAGCAGCGCGTGCTGCATCGTTTCGCGATCGCGAACCTCGCCGATCATGATCAGGTCGGGCGCTTCGCGCAGCGCATTGGGCAGCGCCCGGTGATAGCCCTGGGTGTCGATGCCGATCTCGCGCTGGTTGACGATCGACTGTTTGTGCTCGAACAGGTATTCAATCGGATCTTCGAGCGTCAGGATGTGGCCGGACCGATTGCTGTTGCGGTAATCGATCATCGCCGCGAGTGTGGTCGACTTGCCGGAGCCGGTCGCGCCGGCGATCAGCACCAGGCCGCGCTTTTCCATCACCAGGTTGAGCAGCACCGACGGGAGCTTCAGCGCCTCGAACGGCGGCACGCGGCTGCGCACGTAGCGGATGACCAGTGAGATCGTCCCGCGCTGGCGGAAGATGTTGATCCGGAAATTGCCGACCGCGCGGTCGAGATACGAGAGGTTCATTTCCAGCTCGTTTTCGAATTCGCGCGCCTGCTCCTTGCTCATCAGCTCGTAGGCGATGCGGCGAACGGTCTCGACATCCATCGGCTGCGTGGAGATTGGCGAGACGACGCCGTTGATCTTGATGTTTATCGGCGCGCCGCACGAGATGAACAGGTCGGAAGCCTGTTTCTCCGCCATCAGCTTAAACAATCGGTCGAGGTACATGGTTCGGTCCCGGTATCAGAATAGGGTGACCAGAAGCGCGTTTTACCTGTCGACAACAAATATTGACAATGTCATTAATTGACAAGAATAACCAAGGTCGAGCAAAGTAACAACTGGCACGTGCCTCGCCTTGCGTTTCCAGCATCGGCGGGCGCCGGCGCCTTTTGATTGCCAATCCATGCTCGCCATCATCGGTGGCAGCGGGCTTACCCGCCTGTCCACGCTCGCCGTCGCCCACCGCGAAGTCGTTCGCACGCCTTACGGCGAGCCGTCGTCGGCGCTGTTGTACGGCCAGATCGTCGGCCGCGATGTCATATTCCTGGCGCGCCACGGACACGGGCATACGATCCCGCCCCACCGGGTCAACTACCGGGCCAATCTCTGGGCACTGAAGGAGCGCGGCGCAAGCGCGATCCTGGCGGTTGCCTCGGTCGGCGGGATCGCGCCGGAGTACCGTCCCGGTGACCTGGTCCTGCCCCATCAGCTGATCGATTACACCAGCGGACGCGAAGCGACGTTTTTCGACGGCAGCGATCGGGTCGTGATCCACGTCGATTTCACCAAGCCGTATTCGCAGCGGCTGCGCGAACATTGCCTCGCCGCGGCGTCGGCCGCGGGCATCGCGCTGCGCGACGGCGGCGTCTACGCGGCGGTATCGGGTCCGCGGCTCGAGACCGCAGCGGAGATCGACCGGCTCGAGCGCGATGGCGCCACGATGGTCGGGATGACCGGGATGCCCGAAGCCGCGCTTTCGCGCGAGCTCGTCCTCGACTACGCGGCCATTGCCGTGGTCGTCAACCCGGCAGCCGGGCGCGGGGATAGCGCACATGCGATTTCGCTGGCGAGCATTGCCGATGTGCTGGAGACCGGAATGGACAAAGTCAGAGCCCTGATCGACGGCGTCGTGGGGCGCGTGCCGTGATCCGCGACATTCTTCGCATGGGCGACCCGCGGTTGCTCGCGCGCTCGATCGAGGTCCAACGCTTCGACACGCCGGAGCTCGACGCGCTCGTCGCCGACATGCGCGAAACCATGATCGCCGCCACCGGCGCCGGCCTCGCGGCGCCGCAGATCGGCGTCGGCCTGCGCGTGGTGATCTTCGGGTTCGAGCACAACGACCGCTATCCGGACGCCGAGCCGGTTCCCTACACCGAGCTGGTCAACCCGGTGCTGACGCCGCTGTCCGACGAGACCGAGGAGGGATGGGAAGGGTGCCTGTCGGTGCCGGGCCTGCGTGGCCGCGTTCGCCGTTACACGCGCCTGCGCTACGCCGGCTTCGATCCGCAGGGCAGACCGATCGAGCGCGAGGCCAGCGGATTTCACGCGCGCGTCGTCCAGCACGAGTGCGACCACCTGGATGGCATCCTGTATCCGATGCGCATGGAAGACATGCGCATGTTCGGCTACACCGAGGTGCTGTTTCCCGATATCGATCCTCGCGACGAGTGACGTCGCCGGTGCGGCGGGGCCGCGCTACACCCGAAGCTGTTCGTAGAGCGCGGTCTCCAGCTTCAGCCGCGCCGCCTCGTCGTGCAGCCGCGCGCCGTCGAGCAGGAACACGTCCTCGGCGCGCTCGCCCAGTGTGTTGATCTTGGCGCTTTCGACATTGACGTTCGCTTTGGCGAGCGTATAGGCGATGCGCGCCAGCAGGCCGGGCCGGTCACCGGCGACGATCTCCAGGATGAAGTGCGTCCCCTTGTCGTCGGCGAAAATGCTGACCTCGGGCGAAAGCGGAAAATGCCGCAGGTGGCGGCTGACGCGTCCCTCGGCGGGGAGATCGAGGGGCGGCCGCTCGGTCAGCACCCGCTGCAGCTCGAACTCGATGTAGCTGATCGTCTCGCGATAGCCGGCGTTGGGATTCGCCGGATCGTGTACAACGAACGTGTCGAGCGCGTAGCCGTGCCGGGTCGTATGGATCTTCGCTTCGAGAATCGACAGCCGGGCGCGGCCGAGAAAGCCGCAGATGCGGGCGAAGAGCTCCTTCTGGTCGGGCAGATAGACCATCAGCTGCAGCCCGGCGCCGTCGCGCGCCAGCCGCGCCTTGACGACCGGCTGCTGGCCGTCGACACGGTAGTACAGCTGTCGGGCATGCCAGGCGATGTCGCCGGCGCTGTGCCGCTGGAAATAGACGATGTCCAGACGCTGCCACAGCTTGTCTTCGGCACCTTCCGGCACCGCGTACAGGCGCAGCTGGCGCGCGGCCTCGGCGCGACGCGTTTCCAGGCTGTCCGGCGCGCGTTTGCGCGCACTGCCGCCGTCCAGCACTGCGCTCGCGGCCTGGTACAGGCCCTCGAGCAGCTTCGCCTTCCAGGCGTTCCAGACGCGCGGGCTGGTCCCGCGGATATCGGCCACCGTCAGCAGATACAGCGCGGCGAGTCGCCGTGCGGTCCCGACACGGGCGGCGAACGCGGCCACCACCGCCGGATCGGCGATGTCCTGCTTTTGCGCCGTCGCCGACATCATCAGGTGCTGCTCGACCAACCATGCGACGAGGTCGGCGTCCTCGCGCGGCAGCTGGTGCGCGCGGCAGAAACGCCGCGCATCGGAGCTGCCCAGGGTCGAATGGTCGCCGCCGCGGCCCTTGGCGATATCGTGAAACAGCCCGGCGATGTAGAGCAATTCCGGCTTCGCGAAATCGGCCATCAGCCGCGAGCAAAGCGGATACTCATGCGCATGCTGCGGCTCGGTGAATCGGCGCAGGTTGCGGATCACCATCAGGATGTGCTCGTCGACGGTGTAGACGTGGAACAGGTCGTGCTGCATCTGCCCGACGATGCGGCCGAACACCGGCAGATAGCGGCCAAGAATGCCGTACTGGTTCATCCGGCGCAGCTCGTGCGTGACGCCGCGCGGCTGGCGGAGGATTTCGATGAAGCGCGCGCGATTGGCCGGGTCGCGGCGAAATGCGGCATCGACGCGATTGCGGTTCCGCCACAGCGCGCGCAGCGTGCGCGCTGACATCCCCTTGAGCTCCGGATGCTGCTGCAGCGTCAGGAAGCTGTCGAATATCGCAGCCGGCCGGCGGGCGAACAACTGCTCGTCGACGACGTCGAGCAATTCGTCGACAGCCTGGAATTCCGCGTCGATCGGCCGCGCGGCGAGTTCGGGGGGAAACAGCCGCGAATGGACGTTCTGCAGCAGCACGATGCTGATCTGCCGGATCGACTTCGCCGCGCGGTAGTAGCGCTGCATCAGGAGCTCGGAGGCGCGCCGCTCGGCCGTATCCGACAGCCCGAAGTCGCGGGCGAGCGCGGTCTGCACATCGAACACCAGCCGGTCCTCGCGGCGGCCGGCAAGATAATGCAGGCGGATGCGCAGATCGCACAGCAGCCGCTCCTGTCGGGCGACTTCGCGCGCCTCGGGACCCGTCATCAGGCCGCGCGCAGCGAAATCGCGCCAGGAACGGCCGAGGCCCGCGGCGCGGGCGATCCACACGATCGTTTGCAGATCGCGCAAGCCACCGGGCTTTCCTTGACGTTAGGCTCGAGGTTGTAGGCGGTGTCCTGGTAGCGAAGGTGGCGCTGCTGCTGCTCGAGCGTCTTGGCCTCGTAGAAGGCGCGTGCGTCGATGGTTGCCGCGATGCTGCGGCCAAAGCGCTGGTAGAGCGCGCGCGAGCCCGCGATCTGCCGATGCTCGAGCAGACTGGTGCGTATCGTAATGTCCCCGGCCATCTCGGTCTCGCACTCGGCGATCGTGCGGACGGCGTGCGCCACCTCGACGCCGGTATCCCAGAGCAGGCCGATGAAGCGCTCGATCGCCGGTTCGGCGGCGGGACCGGCCAGTGGGCGCGGCAGCAGGATAAGCACGTCGACGTCGGAGTAGGGAAAGAGCTGGCCGCGGCCGTAGCCGCCGACGGCGATCAGCGCGCAGCCCGCGGGCGCGCCGATGTCGGCCCACAGACCGCGAAGCACCCTGTCCACCAGCCGGGATTGCGCGGCCAGCAGGCGATGCGGCGCGTGGTCTTGCACAAACGCAGCGCGAATTTCCTCGCGCCCGACGGCCAGTTCGCGCTTCCAGCGCGCGGCCGAATCAACAGCAGGAGGCAGTGCGGTGGCGAGCGTCGCGGCCACGGCGCCGTGATTCAAGCCGCGGCCGCGAGAGGCGGAGGGGGAGCGCCGGCCGACAGCGTCAGCACTTCGTAGCCTTGCTCGGTGACGAGGACCGTGTGCTCCCACTGCGCCGACAGGCTGTGATCGGCGGTGACGATGGTCCAGCCGTCGGCGAGTCCGCGTATGGCGGCACGGCCGGCATTGATCATCGGTTCGATGGTGAAAATCATCCCCGGCTGCAGCTTCATGCCGGTGCCGGCCTTGCCGTAGTGCAGGACCTGCGGCTCTTCGTGGAACTGGCGTCCGATGCCGTGTCCGCAGAATTCGCGCACCACCGAAAAGCCGTGGCCCTCGGCGAAGCGCTGGATGGTCGCGCCGATGTCGCCGAGGCTGGCACCCGCCTTGACCTCGCGTATGCCGCGCCACATCGCCGCATAGGTGACTTCGCAGAGGCGCTTGGCCTGGATCGGCGGCGTCCCGACGTAAAACATCCGGCTGGTGTCGCCATGGAACCCGTCCTTGATCACCGTCACGTCGACGTTGACGATATCGCCGGCCTTGAGCACCTTGTCGCCGGGGATGCCGTGGCAGACGACGTGGTTGACCGAGGTGCAGATCGACGCCGGATACGGCCGGTGCCCGGGCGGAGCGTAGTTCAGCGTCGCGGGCACGACGTGCTGCACGTTGACCTGGTAATCGTGCGCGATACGGTCGAGCTCGCCGGTCGTGATCCCGGGCCGGACGTGCGGCGTGATGAAGTCGAGCAGCTCGGAGGCAAGCCGGCCGGCGACCCGCATCTTGTCGATCTCTTCGGCGGTCTTGATGGAAACGGACATTACAGTTCCGGTGTCGGTTTTGAACGCGGCGCTCGCGCGCCGCCGCTACTCGCGCGTCAGGCGCGCAGCAGCTCGTTGATGCTGGTCTTGGCCCGCGTCCGCGCATCGACCTGCTTGACGATGACCGCGCAATACAGGGCGCAATTGCCTTCGGACGACGGCAGTGTCCCGGCGACGACGACCGAGCCCGCCGGAACGCGGCCGTAGCCGACTTCCCCGGTCGCCCGGTTGTAGATCTTGGTGCTCTGGCCGATGAATACGCCCATGCCAAGCACCGAGTTCTCCTCGATGATCACGCCTTCGACGACCTCGGAGCGGGCCCCGATGAAGCAGTTGTCCTCGATTATGGTGGGGTTGGCTTGCAGCGGTTCCAAGACCCCGCCGATGCCGACGCCGCCGGAAAGGTGGACGTTTCGCCCGATCTGCGCGCACGAGCCCACGGTCGCCCAGGTATCGACCATGGTTCCGCTGTCGACGTACGCGCCGATGTTGACGTAGCTCGGCATCAGCACCACGTTGGGCGCGATGTATGCGCCCCGTCGCGCCACCGCCGGCGGCACGACCCGCACCCCGGCTGCGGCGAAAGCCTGCTGGTCGAACTGTGCGAACTTGGTCGGTATCTTGTCGTAGAACCGGAACGGCGCTGCCGGCCCGGCGAGCCCGATCGGCGCGTTGTCAGCCACGCGGAACGACAGCAGAACCGCCATCTTCAGCCACTGGTGCGTCACCCATTCGCCGCCGCGCTTTTCGGCGACGCGGGCCCGGCCCGCGTCCAGGTCGGCAATGACCGCGGCGACTGCGTCGTGGACCTCGCGGGGCGCCGTCGCGGGCGAAAGCTCGGCGCGCCGCTCCCAGGCGGATTCGATCGTTTGCTGCAGGGTGCTCATCGCGAAGGGCGCACGGGCGCCGGGTCGGCGCGGGGCAAAACCATTATTTTACCTGCTGGCCAGGCTGGTGGCTCCGATCCCGGCGGCCTCTTCATCCAGCGGTGAAGTTTTAGCATCGCGTGTCGGCCGCAGCGCCGACTCGCCACGCGCCATCCCCGCTTCGCGGGGCCCCTCGCCGCGGGCTCGCGTCGCTACATCGCCTTGAACAGATGGGCGAATGTGCGGCTGACCATCAGCGATTCCTTGCGGTGCTTGAGCACGATCAGCGGCTGGTCGCGGTGATCGCGCTCGACGCGGTCGATCGCCCGGAGATTGACGATCGTTCCGCGATGGACCTGCCAGAAGGATTCGGGATCGAGCTCCTCGAACAGCTCCTTGATCGTCTTGCGGATCAGCGCATCGCCCTCGGCGGTGACGACGCGCGTGTACTTGTCTTCGGCGCGGAAATAGCAGATTTCGTCGACCGGAATCAGCCGCATCGTCGCACCCAGCGACGCCTTGATCCAGCGCAGCGAGCCGCTGCTGGTGCGGGCAGCCAGATGCTGCAGAATCTCCGACAGGTCGGCCGGCGGCGATGCGAGC
>DATASF010000037.1:0-15059 GCA_036269335.1 Casimicrobiaceae bacterium | reverse complement strand
CGAGTTCGGATCCCCGGTGCGTGCCATCGCAATCGTTCCGGGGACATTGGTGAGCCCGGCCTTACTGCTTTGCTCGGCCTCGTTCGCGATCGGCGGCCGCGTCGGCTTTTGCCTGAAGTCGGTGGTGAATCCGCCGCCCTGGATCATGAAGCCCGGTATTACGCGATGGAATTGCGTGCCGTCGTAATGCTTGGCCTTCACATAGGCCAGAAAGTTTTCGACCGTCTTCGGCGCCGCTGCCGGATCGAGCTCGATGCGGATCTTGCCTGCGGTCGTGTCGAAGTCGACCTGGGGATTGGCGGCCTGTGCCTGGGTGCCGGCGGCGAGGCCAATCGCCGCGATGGCGATCGTGATGATGCGACGAAACATCGGTGACTCCTTTGCGGTGGTTTCGGTTACCGCCGTGCGACTACGCACGACGGGGCCAGCTACTTCTTCGGCTTGGGCTGGGCCGCAGGCTTCGGGGGAACTGGTTTGGGTGCAGTCTCCGACGGCGCCACGGTGAACAGGTCGCGCACCAGCTTGAGCTTCGCCTGCGCGCTCTTGTTGCCCTTGTCGAGCGTCGTCGCCCGCTCGAATTCGGCGCCGGCGAGCCGAGAATAGACGTCGCCCAGATTCTCGTGCGCGATCGCATAGTCGGGATTGATCACAAGCGCGGCCTGGAGTTCAATCAGCGCCTTGTCATAGCTGCCGCGCTTGGCCCAGATCACGGCCAGATTGTTGTGCGGCTCGGGCAGCTCGGGGTAATCCTCGGTCAGGTCCTGGAACGTCGCGATCGCTTCGTCGCCGTCGCCTTCGTCGGTCTCGATGACGCCGCGGATGAAGCGCGCCTGCGGATTCTTCGCATCGCCCGCGAGCACGGCATCGACCTTGGTGCGCGCCTGATCGTACTGACCTTCGCGGACCAGCTTCGCCGCCGCGGCGAGCTCGACCGACAAGCCGGGCGGCGGTGCGGGCGGGGTGATCGAAGAGCTCGGCGGAGGCGGCGGCGCCTGCTGGGCGAGCGCCCCGCTGCAGACGACGAGTCCGGCGATGATGAGCCACGGGCGTGCGGACATGGATTAGGACTGCTTGGGGCCGGATCGGACTGGCAATTCTAGCAGAGCCCCGCTCCCGGCTTCAGCGGCGCAGCAGCGCTTCCTGGTCACGCGCCCGCCGCAGTCGCTCGATGGTCGCGTCGATCAGCTTGCGCGACACGCTGATGGGCGAGGGGAGCTGCGGCAGCGCGTCGATCGAGAACCATTGCGCGTCGGCGATCTCGGCGTCGCACGGACGCATGTCGCCGCTCGCGTATTCGGCGGTGTAGGCGATCATCAGCGAGTGCGGGAAAGGCCATGCCTGGCTGGTGAAATAGCGCAAGTCCCGCACCTCGATGCCGACCTCCTCGCGCACTTCGCGATGTATGCAGTCCTCGATCGACTCGCCCGCCTCGACGAATCCGGCCAGCGCGCTGTACATCGCCCCGGGAAAGCGATTGGCCCGAGCCAGCAGCAGGTCGAAGCCGCGCGTGACCAGAACCATCATCGCCGGAGAAATCCGCGGATAGGCGACGTGACCGCAAGCCGTGCACTCCTTCGCGCGCTCGCCGGGCTTGTCGCGCATCGCCGCCCCGCAACGGCCGCAGAAGCGGTGGCTGCGGTCCCACTCGGCGATCTGGAACGACCGGCCCGCGATCGCGAGCTCGGCCTCGGGCAGCTGCAGGAACAGCGAGCGCAGTCCGCGCCATTGCCAGCCGTCGATGTCCGGCCAGTCGCCCGCGACATGGATGGCAATGCAATCGGTGCCGCGGTAGCGGCCCAGATAGTGGCGAACGCCGTCGATCCCCAGCCGGAGGACGTCGGACAGCATCGGCAAGGTCGGGGGCTCGACAGCGCGCGCCAGTATCCGATCGTCGCGCCAGACGAAGCAAACCGCGTCGCCCGCGAGCTCGGCCGGCATCACGACGCCGGGCTCGAATCCGGCGGGTGTGTTCATCGGCGAATCAACGAAGGAACCGCTCGTCCTTCCCGATGACCGTCAGCTCGACGAATTTCGATCCGTTGTGACTCGTCGGCGTGAACGTGATCCAGTAGCCGCCGAGATCGAAGTCGCGCAGAGTTTCCATCGCAGCGATGAATCGCTCGCGCGTCAAGTCGGCGCCGGTGCGGCGCAGTCCTTCGACCAGCGTCTTGGCGGCGATGAATCCTTCGAGGCTGGTGAACGAATAGTCCTGCTTCTTGGTCGAGGCCTCGAGCAGCTGCTGGTATTCCTTGACCACAGGGGCCGAGAAGTTCCAGGGAAAAGGCACGACCTGTGAAATGCCGACGCCGCGCCCGTCGACGCCGGTCTCGTGCGCCAGCGCCCTGCTGCCGACGAACGATACGTTCATGAATTGCGGGTTGAAGCCAGCCGCCCGCATCGCCTTGATGAACGCGGCGCAGGATTTGTACGCCGAGATCATGATTATCGCCTGCGGCTCGACCTTGGAGATCGATTTTACGGCGGCGGCGACATCGACGGTATTGCGTTCGACGGTGCCGGTCGCGACGATCTTCAGGTTGCGCTTGTCCATCGCGCGCTGAACGCCCGCGAGGCCGGCTTTGCCGTAATCGTCGTTCTGGTAGAACACGGCGATCTTGTCGAGCGTCTGCCCGGTCATCTGCGCGACGATCTTGTCGGTCTCGTCGAAATAGCTGGCGCGGATGTTGAAGATGTAACGGTTCAGCGGATTGCGCAGCGATTCGGCGCCGGTGAACGGCCCGACGAACGGAACGCGGGCGGTGGTGAAGATCGGCTTCGACGCGTTGGAAGTCGGCGTGCCGACGTAGCCGAACAGCAGGAATACGCCGTCGTCGATCAGTTTCTTGGTATTGGCGGCCGCCCGGTCGGGCTCGTAGCCGTCGTCGAGCGAGCGCAACTCGATCTTGCGCCCGTTGATCCCGCCGGCGGCGTTGATTGCCTGGAAATAGGCCAGCGCGCCGGCGCGCATTTCGTTGCCGAGCTCCATCGCTGGCCCCGAGAACGCCGCCGACTGCCCGATCACGATCGAGGTCGGCGTGACGCCGGGATCGGCGGCCCGCGCCGGGTGAATGCCAGCGACCAGCACCAGCGCGAGCAGGGACTTGAGCAGTCTATTCATCTTCCTCCTCAATAGGTCTCGGTCATGCCGCGGCGACCCGGCGTCTCGCCGCGAGCCTCGTCCTATCATAGGGGATTCCCGTGGGCATGGGAAACTGACAGAGGGTTTCGCGCGTCGGAGCCGGGGCGCCGGCGGGTATAATCGCAACAATCGGGTACCGGATCGTCGAAAGAGCGCCAAATGGAAGCCGAACGCCTGAATCAAATCGCCAATCGGATCGCCGATCTGCAGCATCGCGCGACCGATCTGCGGAGGTATCTTTGACTTCGATGTGAAGGTATCGCGCTTCGAGGAAGTGGCGAGGGAGCTCGAAGACCCGCATATTTGGGAAACGCCCGAGCGCGCGCAGCAGCTCGGCAAGGAAAAAAAACAGCTGGAGATGGTCGTCGACAGCCTTCGCCAAATCGACCGCACGCTCAAGGACACGAGCGAGCTGTTCGAGCTGGCCCGGGGCGAAGGGGATGACGAAACCCTCGACGTTCTGGAACGCGACGCGGCCGGCGTCGCTACGGCGGTCGAAGACCTCGAGTTCCGCCGGATGTTCCACAATCCGATGGACCCGAATTCCTGCTTTATCGACATCCAGGCCGGCAGCGGCGGAACCGAGGCGCAGGACTGGGCGGCCATGCTGCTGCGCATGTACCTGCGGTATTGCGAGCGCCGGGGCTACAAGACCGAGATCCTGGAAGAATCGCCCGGCGAGGTCGCAGGCATCAAGAGTGCCAGCGTCAAGGTGACCGGCGACTATGCTTTCGGCTATCTGCGCACCGAAACCGGCGTCCATCGCCTGGTGCGCAAAAGCCCGTTCGATTCGAACGCGCGCCGTCACACGTCGTTCGCCAGCGTGTTCGTCTACCCGGAAGTCGACGAGACGATCGAGGTCGAGATCAATCCAGCCGACATACGAATCGACACGTTCCGCGCGTCGGGCGCCGGCGGCCAGCACATAAACAAGACCGACTCGGCGGTGCGAATTACGCATCTGCCGACCAACATCGTCGTGCAGTGCCAGAACGACCGCTCGCAGCATCGCAACCGCGCCGAGGCGATGGCGATGCTCAAGTCGCGTCTGTACGAGCTGGAATTGCGCAACCGCCAAGCCGAGCAGCAGAAGCTCGAGGACGCCAAGACCGACATCGGCTGGGGTCACCAGATCAGGAGCTACGTGCTCGACCAGTCGCGGATCAAGGACCTGCGGACCAACGTCGAAGTTGGCAACACGCAGGCGGTGCTCGACGGCAATCTCGACCCGTTCATCGCGGCGAGCCTGAAGCAGGGGGTGTGAGGTGAGCGAAAAGAGCGACGCGACGGGCCCGCCGGCGGACGAAAACCAGATCGTCGCCGAGCGGCGCGGCAAGCTCAATGCGTTGCGCGCCCGCGGCAACGCTTATCCGAACGATTTTGTGCGCGATGCGCTCGCCGGCGAATTGCACGACGCGCATGACCCGAAGACGCACGAACAGCTGGATCAGCTGGCGATCGGCGTGGCGGTCGCGGGCCGGATGCTGCTCAAGCGGGTGATGGGCAAGGCGAGCTTCGCCACGCTGCAGGACATGAGCGGCCGCATACAGCTCTACATCACCACCGACGCGCTGGGCGCGGACGCGCACGACGCGTTCAAGCACTGTGACCTGGGCGACATCGTCGGCGCGCGGGGCACGCTGTTCAAGACCAAGACCGGGGAGCTGACGGTCAAGGTGACCGAGCTTCGCCTGCTGGCCAAGGCGCTGCGGCCGCTGCCGGAGAAGTTCCACGGTCTCACGGACCAGGAGCAGAAATACCGTCAGCGCTATGTCGACCTGATCACCAGCCCCGAGTCGCGCCGCGTCTTCACCGCCCGCTCGCGGATCGTGCAGGCGATGCGCGAGTTCTTCGTCGCCCGCGGCTATCTCGAAGTCGAAACCCCGATGATGCATCCGATTCCGGGCGGCGCGGCGGCGCGGCCGTTCATCACTCATCACAATGCGCTGGACACCGATCTGTATCTGCGGATCGCCCCTGAGCTTTATCTCAAGAAGCTGGTCGTCGGCGGGCTGGAGAAGGTTTTCGAGATCAACCGCAATTTCCGTAACGAGGGGATTTCGACCCGCCACAATCCCGAGTTCACGATGCTCGAGTTCTACGAGGCGTTCCGCGACTATCGTTACCTGATGGACCTGACCGAGGCACTGCTGCGCGAAGTCGCGCAGAAAGTTTGCGGCTCAACGACGATCGAATACCAGGGTGCGTCTATCGACCTAGGCAAGCCGTTCGACCGCCTGACGATGGCCGAAGCTATCGCCAAGTATGAACCGCAGCATGCGCTGTCCGACCTGGCGCGGCCCGAATACCTGAAGGCCGCGCTGGCAAAGCTCGGCGTCGAGGTGCTGGGCAGCGACGGCCTCGGCGTGCTGCAGCTCAAGCTGTTCGAGGCGACGACCGAGGACAAGCTCGTGCAGCCGACGTTCATCGTCGCGCATCCGACCGACGTCTCGCCGCTGGCGCGCGCCAGCGATGCTGATCCGTCCGTGACCGATCGCTTCGAGCTTTTCATCACGGGCCGCGAAATCGCCAACGGCTTTTCCGAGCTGAACGACCCCGAGGATCAGGCGGCACGCTTTAACGCGCAAGTGGAGGCGAAGGAAGCCGGCGACGCCGAGGCGATGCACTACGACGCCGACTACATTCGCGCGCTCGAATACGGCTTGCCGCCGACGGCAGGCGAGGGCATCGGCGTCGACCGGCTGGTGATGCTGCTGACCGACAGCCCGTCGATACGTGATGTCATCCTGTTTCCGCAGCTCAAGCGCGAAACCTGATCGAGAGAACGCTAAGGCCGCGGCGGAAAAACGAGGAGCGTTCGATGCCCGACGACTTCCGCTCGTTCCGCGAGTTCTATCCGTTCTACCTGTCCGAGCACCGCGACCGGACCTGTCGCCGCCTGCACGTGGTCGGCTCCGCGGTGGTGCTGGTGTGTCTCGCGCTGGCGTTGTTCACGCTGAACGCCTGGTGGCTCCTCGGCGCGGTGCTCGCCGGCTACGGCTTTGCCTGGGTCGGTCACTTCTTTTTCGAGCACAACCGCCCCGCGACGTTCGCTCACCCGATCTACAGCCTGATCGGCGACTGGGCGATGTTCCGCGACGTGCTCATCGGCAGGATCCGCTTCTAGCTTCCTGCCGCGCCGGCGCCGTTTGACATATACCCACCTAGGGTATATCGTCAGAACATGGACGCCACGTTTGCCGCTGCGCCTGGATCGAAACGTAAGCTCGAGCTCGGCCTCGAAGGCATGACCTGCGCCGCCTGCGCGGCGCGCATCGAAAAAGCGTTGCGCCGCATCCCCGGCGTCGAGGCCAGCGTCAATTTCGCCACCGAGACCGCGTCGGCAACCTTGGCCGCCGCGGTCGAGCCTGGAGATCTGGTCGCCGCCGTCGAGCGCGCCGGGTATCACGCCGTCGTACGCCGCGACGCCGCCGCCGAGCGCGCGGCCGATCGCGCTCGCAAGGCGGCCGCGTACGCCGGGCTGCGGCGCGAAACCTGGATCGCCGCCGCGCTGACTCTGCCGCTGTTGGCGCAAATGGTCCCGATGCTTGCGGCCGGCGACTGGCTGGGCAGCGCCGGCGCCCACGCCGACTGGCTGCCACGGTGGCTGCAGCTGGTTCTGGCAACCCCGGTGCAGTTCTGGATCGGCCGCCGCTTCTACGTCGGCGCGTGGCATGCGCTGCGCGGCGGCGGAGCGAACATGGACGTGCTGATCGCGCTCGGCACGACGATGGCCTGGGGCTTGAGCACCGCCGTCACCGTCCTGGGGCTCGAGCATCGCCATGTCTACTTCGAGGCCGGCGCCGCGGTGATCACGCTGGTGCTGCTGGGCAGGCTGCTGGAGGCGCGCGCGCGGTCCGGCATGTCGGCCGCTCTCGAAGGCCTGTCGCGCCTGCAGCCGGCGACCGCACGCATCCGGCGCGGCGGTGACGCCGTGGAGGTGCCGCTCGCCGACGTCGCCGTCGGCGGCCGGCTGATCGTGCGCGCCGGCGAGCGGATGCCCGTCGACGGCGTCGTGCGCGACGGTGCCTCGACCGCCGACGAGAGCATGGTGACCGGCGAAAGCCGCGCGGTCGCCAAAGTCCCGGGATCGACGGTATTCGCCGGCACGCTGAACCAGGAAGGTCTGATCGAATGCGAGGCGACCGGCGTCGGCAGCGCGACTCTCCTAGCGGGCATCGTGCGCCTGGTCGCCGAAGCGCAGGGATCCAAGGCGCCGATCCAGCGTCTGGCCGACCGGGTCGCCGGCGTGTTCGTGCCGGTGGTCGTCGTCATAGCCGTCGCGACGTGGGGATTCGGCTATTGGTTCATCGGCGACGCAAGCGCGGCGCTGATCAACGCGGTGACCGTGCTGGTCATCGCTTGTCCGTGCGCGCTGGGTCTGGCGACACCGACGGCGATCGTCGTCGGCACCGGCCGCGGCGCGCAACTCGGCGTGCTGATCCGCAACGCCGCCGCGCTCGAGCAGGCAGGACGGCTGTCGGCATTGGTCATCGACAAGACCGGCACCCTGACCGAAGGCAAGCCCGTCGTCGCCGGGGTCATCGCGCTCGACGGAGCGACGCGCGCGCGGGTACTGGACCTGGCGGCCAGCATCGAGCAGGGATCGACGCATCCGCTAGGCGTTGCGATACGCGATGCGGCGACGCGCGACGGCCTTGTGCCGCGGCCACTGCGCGCGTTCGAGTCGGTTCCCGGCAAGGGAGCTCGCGGCAACGTCGACGTCGACGGGCGCGAGGTCGTCGTGATCGCTGGCACACTCGCCTTCCTGGCCGAACAGGGCATCGAAGCGCCCGACGGCGGCGCGCTGCAAAGCATCGGCAACACGCTGGTTGGCGTCGCCGCCGACGGCAAGCCCGTGGGAATGATCGCGCTGGCCGACCGCGTGCGGCCTACCTCTGCGCAGGCGATCGCGCGGGCGAAGGCGTCGGGGATCGAGGTGCTGATGCTGACCGGCGACAACCGCCAGGTGGCGGCAACCGTCGCGGCCGAGGTCGGCATCGACGATTTTCGCGCCGACGTGCTGCCGGCCGACAAGGCTGCAACCGTGCGCGCGCTGGCGGCGCGAGGCAAGGTGACCGGCATGGTGGGCGACGGCGTCAACGACGCGCCCGCGCTTGCCGCCGCCGATGTGAGCTTCGCGATCGGCACCGGGTCCGACGTCGCGGTCGAGGCCGCCGACATCACCGTCGTTCGCAACGATCTGAACGCCGTCGTCGACGCGATACTGCTTTCGCGCGCGACGCTGGCCAAGATCCGGCAGAACCTTTTCTTTGCGTTCGTCTACAACGTGCTGGGCATTCCGCTCGCCGCGCTCGGCATGTTGAATCCGGTGTTCGCCGGCGCGGCGATGGCGGCGAGCTCGCTATCGGTGGTCGGCAACGCGCTGCTGTTGCGCCGCTGGCGGCCGAAACAGTGAATCCAACCAGGAGATATCGATGACCACGCTCACTCTCAAAGTCGAAGGCATGAGCTGCGGTGGTTGTGTCGCCAGCGTAACGCGCGTGCTGACCGCGCTTCCGGGTGTGTCCGATGCGACGGTAAGGCTGCTGGGCGGAACCGCGCAAGTGACCTTCGACGAAGCGCTCACCAATCCGGCGGCGCTGCGCGCCGCGATCGAGAGCGCTGGGTATGAAGTCGCATAAGCCGGCTCGCGCGATGGCCGCAGAGCCGGCCGCGCATCCGCCGGTCGCGCGGCCGGACAAGTCGTCGTTGACCAAGCGGGTCAACCGCATCGACGGCCAGGTTCGGGGCATCGGCAAGATGATCGACGAGGACCGCTACTGCATCGACATCCTCACCCAGCTGAGCGCCGTGCAATCGGCGCTCGATGCTCTGGGCCTGCAGCTGCTCGAGCATCATCTGCACGGTTGCGTGCAGCAGGCGGTCAAGTCCGGGCAAGGAGATCATGCGATCGCTGAGGCGATCGGCGTGATTCGGCGATTCGCGAAATAAGCTGGTGCAGGTCGTGTCGCGCGAAGCGAATTGACCCGAGAAGCCCGTAACGGCGATAATCCCACCCTTTCGGGGTGTAGCGCAGTCCGGTAGCGCGCTTGCTTTGGGAGCAAGATGTCGGGAGTTCAAATCTCTCCACCCCGACCACCGACTGGATCGGCTTCACGAGAGGCACTGATCGCGCAAGGCGCCCGTAGCTCATTGGGATAGAGCACCGGCCTTCTAAGCCGGGGGTAACAGGTTCGAGTCCTGTCGGGCGCGCCAAATATCGACGCGCCGCGGCAGGCAGCGGTAACCATGGTGGCTGTAGCTCAGCTGGTAGAGTCCCGGATTGTGATTCCGGTTGTCGTGGGTTCGAGTCCCATCAGCCACCCCACCTCGCTCAGGCGTCCGCGATATTTCCATCGGACGTCCGTCCAGGCCGTAGGCATTCCGGAAACGTCCGCAAATTTATGCTTGGCCGACGTCAGGCCGAGGTACATTCCAATGGCGACCAAAGACAGAACCGGCAACGACGAACTACAAAGCATCGCGCACAAGGCGATGCTCCAGCGCGGGCTGCTGCCTGACTTTTCGGCCTCCATCATCGCCGAGACTAATCAGATCACCCGCGCAGCTTCTGCAACCGGTTCCACGATTCACGATTTGCGAGGACTGCTGTGGGCGTCGATCGACAACGACGACTCGCGCGATCTTGATCAGCTTTCGGTTGCCGAACCAATGGCGGGCGGCGCGGTGAAAATCCTAATCGCCATCGCCGATGTGGATGCGGTGGTAAAGAAAGATTCCGCCATCGACGGGCATGCACGCACCAACACAACCTCGGTCTATACGGCGGCGGAGATTTTTCCGATGCTGCCCGAGAAACTGTCGACCGACCTAACCTCGTTGGCAGACGGTCAGGAGCGGCTTGCTATCGTCGTGGAAATGGTGGTTGCAACCGACGGTACCGTCACGGGCTCGGACCCATACCGGGCAGCCGTGCTTAACCGCGCGAAGCTTGCCTACAATGGGGTCGCGGCGTGGCTCGAAGGCACTGCGCCGCCGCCGCCAAGGCTCGCGGCAGTTCCCGGAATGGATGAACAGCTCCGCATCCAGGATCGCGCCGCGCAGGCACTGAAACGGGTGCGGCACGAACATGGCGCGCTGCGACTGGAGACGATCGAGGTCCGACCCGTGTTCGAGGACGGCGCGCTCGCCGATCTGCTGCCGGACCAGAAGAATCGGGCAAAGGAGCTGATCGAAGACTTCATGA
Source organism: Casimicrobiaceae bacterium (assembly GCA_036269335.1). Lineage (GTDB taxonomy): Bacteria > Pseudomonadota > Gammaproteobacteria > Burkholderiales > Casimicrobiaceae > PALSA-1003. The sequence continues at coordinate 4,710 of DATASF010000037.1, read as the reverse complement.
TTGCAGCCAATGGCCTAACCGCCAAATATCTGGACAAGAAGGGCTTGCCGTCGCTGCGCCGGGTGTTGCGTACCCCCAAGCGTTGGGACCGAATCGTCGCGCTGGCAGCCGAGGCGGGGGACCGTTTGCCCGCGACGCCGGATGCCGCTGCGCTGGACGTTTTCCTGACCAAACGGCGAGCTATCGACCCGGAGCGCTTCCCGGATCTGTCGCTTTCGGTCGTCAAGCTGCTGGGCTCAGGCGAGTACGCGCTCGAAGTGCCCGGCCACCCATCCGACGGCCACTTCGGACTGGCCGTAAAAGACTATACCCACTCCACCGCGCCAAACCGACGATTTCCCGACCTGATCACGCAGCGACTTTTGAAGGCGGCGATGAGCGGGCAACCGCCGCCATACACGACCGACGAACTCGCCACCCTCGCAGGTCACTGCACCGATCAGGAGGACAATGCCGCAAAAGTAGAACGACAGGTGGAGAAGTCCGCCGCAGCACTGCTCCTTTCTTCGCGGATCGGTGCGCGATTCGATGCGATTGTCACCGGCTCGTCGGATAAAGGGACATGGGCCCGAATTTCCGGACCGACCGTCGAAGGCAGAGTCATCCGTGGATACGAGGGTCTCGACGTCGGCGACCGCGTCGACGTGCGACTTGTTCAGACCGACGTCGCGCGGGGCTTTATCGATTTTGAAGCATTGCCTACGAAATCATGAAGTCCGCCAATCCGCCGCAACGTCCAGTCGCGTACAAGAACGCGGAGTTTCTCGATAGCGACGATGCGCGTCCGTTGCGGATTCTTGCGGAATATCTGGAGCCGCTGCACGCCTTTCGGCGTGAAGGTATCCGCGACACAATCGTGTTCTTCGGCTCCGCGCGGCTGGTGTCTGAGGGTCCGCTGGGACATTACTATGATGCGGCGCGGGAGCTGGCGCGGCTAGTCACGACGTGGTCGAAGAATCTCCCTTCGCACTCGCATCGGTATGTCGTTTGCACCGGTGGAGGAGGCGGCATCATGGAGGCAGCCAACCGCGGCGCTTCGGAGGCGGGTGGCAAGACAATCGGCCTTAACATCGGCTTGCCGCACGAGCAGCGGCCGAATCCTTACATCACGCGGGAACTGACGTTCGAATTCCACTACTTTTTCATGCGCAAACTCTGGTTTGCGTATCTGGCGCGGGCGCTGGTGGCATTCCCGGGCGGCTTTGGGACTCTCGATGAGTTGACCGAAATTCTGACGCTGATGCAGACCAGAAAAATTGGTCGCCATATTCCCGTCGTGCTCTACGGGGCGAGTTACTGGAATGAAGTCATCAATTTCGATGCCCTCGTTCGGCACGGAATGATCGATCGCGACGATCTTGCGCTCTTCCAGTTCGCCGATGATCCGGCTTCCGCGCTTGGGATATTGCAGGCGGGGATTGCGACAGAGCTTGAGGACTCGACACCGGCCATTGCCCCGTCGCGAACGACCCACCGCTTATCATGACAGACTGCTCCGGTTGACCTCGGGGCGAGTCACTCGACCCGCCCCGGTTTCTATCTGGCGTCCCCGACGCGAAGTCGCTCAGCAACCGCCGTATGCGACTTGCCCCCATTGATTGATGTAGCGTGTGCAACCACGAATCGCGCGCATGTCGTAGTCGACCGCGGTGTTGTAGCGGCGCTGCGAATTCGCGAACTGCGCGGCGTTGTAAGCCTGGCCCGCCTGATTGGCGGCGTTGATGCTCCTCTGCAGCGACTCTGGGGTGACTCCTGTCGGCAGCGACGGGCCCGTGTAGCCGGCGGCGCGAAGCTGCTGCATGTAGCGGTAGTACGTCATGGCGGCGTTGCGTGCGGCGGCGTCGCCATGAGCCTGGTATTGCGCCTGTGCCCGGATAGCCCAGGACATGTCCATCGGAGGCGCTTGAGTGTGACCGAGCGACGGGAACATGGCGGCGAAGCCGAGAACGAGTGCGACGGTGCGGCCGATCCTGCCGGCGCGGTTCAGTGTGTCGTTGAACATGGCGAATCTCCTTGGTCGTTGGTTGGACTCGGTGCGGTTCTTCTCACACCTTGGTGCGAACTTTAGAAGCCGACCGTTAGGCAAACGCTAGGAGAATCGCCAGAAAAATTGCCGTCCTTAGGCGGCGAGGAAACAGCCATAAAAACAGCGACTTAGTCGCGACCAGTCAGCGCGAGCTGCACCGCCTCGGCCAGCGACAGCGCCGCGCCCTCCGCCCAAAGCGTCTTCGCCCGCTGGGCGCCGAGTTTCTTCGCAGTGCTCTTGCGCTGCTCTTCGACAACTCCGACGTCGTGTGGCGAAAGCGGTCCGATGCTGCGCTCCCAGAAACCGGCGGCGAACGAGGTCAATCGCTCGGCTGCCTCGACCTCGCCCAGCGCCAGCAAAGGCTGCGGCAGATTCCACAACGCCATGGCGAGCCACAGATGTGCATGACGCTCCCACGCCAGGTCCACGACGCGGCGGCCAGCCGCGAGTGCTTCCTTCCAGTGTTCCTGCGCGGACTCGAGAAAACCCGTCATGTTGGCCACCGCGATGAGATCGGCGACCGAATCGAGCTCGCCGAAGTAAGTCTCGCACTCGGCCAGGAGCTTCCGCGCTTCCTTGTAGCGCTTCAGTCCGGTGAGCGCTCCGGCGCGCGACAGAAGCACGCGATGCGCCTTCCGCGGCCGGCCGATCTTTCGATAGAGCGCCTCGGCGCGCGCGAACAACTCGTCGGCGGCGCGAAAGTCACCGTCGTCCTCGCCATGCTTGAGCGCGATCGTGCCTTTGACGTGCAGTGCATCGGCTTGCACGTTCTCGGCGCCTGCCTTCGCGGCGAGCACGAGCGCTTCGTCGAGGCTGCGCGCAATGCCTTTGTCGCGCTGATCGCGCTCCCAGTCGATGCGCGCCAGCATGGTTAGCGCCGCCGCCTTAGCCGTGGGGTCGCCGGCTTCCTCGAGCGCGCGTCGCGCATAGCGGCGCGCTCGCTCGCTGTCGCCTGCAGTCAGACTCAGCTGCGCGAGCAGAGTCAAGCCCGCGTGCAGGCTCGGGGCCCCCTTCCCGCACCGATCCGCCGCCTCGCCGAGCAGCCGCAATTCGTCGGGGAGCGTTCCGTGCGCTTCCCAGTACGGGCGAAGCGCTACCGCGAGATCGAGCCCGTACGCAGCATCGCCGTCTTCCACCGCAGTGACGAGCGCGTGCTTGACATTGGGGATCTCGCGCTCTGCGACCACGTCGTCAGCCGCGGCCGCTCGCTGCGCAATCTCCAGGAAATACGCGCGATGACGCACACGCAGCCCGCGCGCATCGCCGAGCCGTTCCTGCGCGAATTCGCGCAGCGTGTCGAGTATCGAAAAGCGCGTGCCGCTGGCGGGGCTCGCATCAGCGCGCACGAGCGAGGCGGAAACGAGCGCCTCGAGCTGCGCGCGCGCGTCGAAGGCTGCGCAGACCGCTTCGACGGCCGCGACACCGAATCCCCCGCGAAACACCGACAGCGCGGAAAAGAACCTCTGCTGCACATCGCTCAAGAGATTCCAACTCCACTCGATCGTCGCCTCCATCGACGCGTGCCGGCCGTAGCGGGTGCCGCGCTCTCCCTGCCGGGTGAGCAGATCGAAACGCTCCGCCAGCGCATCGCGCATCTCGCGCGGCGAATAGGTGCGGATGCGCGACGCGGCTATCTCTATCGCGAGCGGCAGGCCTTCGAGCGCGCGCGCCAATTCGATGAGCGTCGCGCGATTGTCGTCGGTCAGTGCGAAATCGGCGCGGGCGCTCCGCGCGCGATCGATGAACAGGGCGAGGCTCGGCGTAGCCACCGCTTGCGACGCATCCATCGATGGCTGCGGCACGGAAAGCGGGTCGATCGTGAGCACGTGCTCGCCCGGAACGTCGAGGACGCGGCGCGAACTCACCAGGCAGCGCAGACGCGGCAGCCGCTCGAGCAGGTCGAGGACGACGCGCGTGCCGTCGTCGACCAGCTGCTCGAAATTGTCGAGTACGAGAAGCACGTCGCGCTCGCCCAGGAAAGCGCACAGCTGCGCCAACGCGTTCTCCTGGGTCGCTTCCATCCGGAGCGCGCCGCGGATGCAGTCCGCGATCAGCGCGGCGTCGTTGCACTCGGCCAAAGGCACGAACGCCACCGCATCGTATCCTTCCGCGGCGCGGGCCGATTCCACCGTGAGGCGCGTTTTCCCGAAGCCGCCCAATCCTGCAAGCGTGATCAGCCGATGCTCGGCGAGCGCATCGAGAATGCGACGCTTTTCTTCTTCGCGATCGACGAAGACGCTGACGTACGACGGGAGGTTGCGCGACTCGCGCGGGCGTTCTACGTCGCTCGTGCGCCGGCCCTCGTCCCGCTCCTGAAGGCGCGCTTTCTCGATCGCCGCATCGCCGCGCACGAGCGCGCGAGCGTGCAGCGCGCTCAAGCGCGTGCGCTCGTCCTCGACCCACTCATCGACAAACCCGGGCAGCAAATCGCCGCGATAGCACTCGAGCGCCTGTGCGATCGCGCCTCGGCGCAGCAGCAGCTCGAACTCGACGGCGTCGCAACGGACCGCGTCCGCGTTCAACCCGATCGTCTGCCGATCTGCGAGCAGCACCGATGCGGGCGGGACGTCCGGCGGCTCGAGGAGCCGCCGCAACGTCGAGAGTACCTGGCGCAGGCGATTTCGCCCGACATCCAACTCGACACCTGGCCACAGCATCTCGATCACCTCCTCGCGCGAATGCCG
>DATASF010000036.1:0-15620 GCA_036269335.1 Casimicrobiaceae bacterium | reverse complement strand
GCATCGTCTCGGGCGCAATCCGCTTCGAGGGCGTGGATCTGCTGAAGCTCTCCGAGCCGGAGATGCGGGACATCCGCGGCAATGAGATCTCGATGATCTTCCAGGAGCCGATGACGTCGCTGAATCCTGTGCTGACCATCGGTCACCAGATCGCCGAAGCGCTGGTCCTGCACCGCGGGCTTTCGCGCGACGCCGCGGAGGTCCGCGCGATCGAGATGCTGCGCCTCGTCCGCATGCCCGAGCCAGAGCGCCGCGTCCTCCAGTACCCGCACCAGCTTTCCGGCGGGATGCGGCAGCGGGTGATGATCGCGATGGCGCTCGCATGCGAGCCGCGGCTCCTGATCGCCGACGAGCCGACGACCGCGCTCGACGTCACGATCCAGGCGCAGATCCTCGACCTGATGCGCGAGCTCAAGGCGCGGACCGGCGCCGCGATCATGCTGATCACCCACGATCTCGGCGTGGTCGCGGAAATGGCGCAGCGCGTGATCGTGATGTACGCGGGACGCAAGGTCGAGGAAGCCTCGGTCGCCGATTTGTTTGCGCGTCCCCGCCATCCGTACACCCGCGGCCTGCTCGACTCGATTCCGAAGCTCGGCGCAGCGAGCCGCGCCAGCGAAGGTGCGGCCGGCGGGCGGCTGGCCGAGATCGCCGGCACGGTGCCGTCGCTGCTCACGCCGATCGTCGGCTGCGCGTTCGCACCGCGCTGTGCGTATGCGAGAGAGCGCTGCCGGGCCGAGTATCCGCCGCTCGAGGAAAAGGCGCGCGGGCATTGGGCCGCGTGCTGGGAGTCGGAGCGCGTGGTGGCAGACGCGGCCAAGGCCGCGGCATGAGGGCGATGGCCGATGGCGTGGCGGTCGCGCCCACGCTGCTCGATGTCGAGCACGTTACCAAGCATTACCCGATGCGCAGCGGCGTTTTCGGCCGCGGCCGGGGGGAAGTGCACGCGGTGGACGACGTGAGCTTCGCGATTCGCCAGGGTGAGACGCTCGGCCTCGTCGGCGAGTCCGGCTGCGGCAAGTCGACCATCGGCAAGACCGTGCTGAGGCTCATCGAACCGACGTCCGGCACGATCGCGTGGCGCGGGCAGCGCATCGACCAACTCCATGGCGGCGCGATGCGGCCGTATCGGCGCGAGCTGCAGGCGGTGTTCCAGGACCCCTATGCGTCGCTCAATCCGCGCATGCGTGCGGCCGACATCGTCGCCGAGCCGATCCGCAACTTCGAGGACGTCTCCGCCGCGGTGATCGAGGAGCGCGTGCTGGCGTTGTTCGAGAAAGTCGGCTTGCGCGCCGACCAGATGCCCCGCTATCCGTACGAGTTCTCCGGCGGACAGCGCCAGCGCCTGGGGATAGCCCGTGCGCTGGCGCCGCGGCCGAAGCTCATCGTCTGCGACGAGCCGGTCTCCGCGCTCGACGTCTCGGTGCAGGCGCAGGTGATCAACCTGCTCGGCGACCTGCAGCGCGAGTTCAGCCTGTCGTATCTTTTCATCGCCCACGATCTCGCCGTGGTCGAGCACATCAGCCATCGCGTCGCCGTGATGTACCTGGGCAGGATCGTGGAGTTGGCGTCGACGCGCGCGGTGTTCGCCCGTCCGCAGCACCCCTATACCGAGGCGCTGCTGTCGGCTGTCCCGGTCCCCGATCCGACCGTGCAGAGAAAGCGCATCATCCTGGCTGGCGATGTGCCGAGCCCGGTCGAGCTGCCGACGGGTTGCCGCTTTCACACGCGCTGCCCGTACGCCTTCGATCGCTGCCGCGTCGAGGAACCGTTGCTCAAGGAAGTGATGCCGGGTCATTTCGCCGCATGCCACTTGCGCGACGCTTCATCCGCATCCATGCCAGCAAGCGCGTGAGCCAGGAGCGCTGGTTCGACTAATCCGCGATCGCCTCGGTCGAGGCGTGTGCCGGGCGCGACCGGTGACGAAGCGACTCGAGGTAGAGAAACAAGACCGGCGTGATATAGAGCGTGATCGCCTGCGAAAAGATGAGTCCGCCAACGACTGCGACCCCGAGCGGCTGACGCAATTCCGATCCCACGCCGATGCCGATCGCCAGCGGCAAGGCACCCATCATCGCCGCGAGCGTCGTCATGGTAATCGGCCGGAAGCGCAGGATGCACGCTTGCCGAATGGCCTCTTCCGCGGATTTCCCGCCGCGTTGCGCCGTCAGCGCGAAGTCGATCATCATGATGGCGTTCTTCTTGACGATGCCGATGAGCATCAGGATGCCGATGCTGGCAATGAGCGTCAGCGGAAGGCCGAAGAGTTCCAGAGTCAGCAATGCGCCGATCGCCGCGGAAGGCAGACCGGAAAGGATCGTCAGCGGATGAATGTAGCTTTCATACAGCACCCCGAGCAGCACGTAGATCACCAGGACGGCCGCGACGATCAGAATGAGCTGGGTGCTCTGCGTCTGTTGAAACGCCGCGGCCTCGCCTGCGTACGACGTGAGAATGGAAGCGGGGAGACCGGCGCGTCGCTGCCAGTCATCGATCACCTTGGTCGCTTCGCCCAGGGTCGCAGCAGGCGCGAGACTGAACGACAGGGTGATCGCCGGTAACTGGCCCGCGTGGTTGACCGCCGTCGGGCCCGCGACGCGGCTGATGTGCGCCACGTTCGATAGCGGCACGAGCTGGCCATCCTTGGAGCGCACCTGGAGCTGGTTGATGGCGGTCTCGTCCTGGCGGAACGGCGCGGCCACTTCGAGAATGACCTCGTACGATCCGCTCGCCGTATAGATGTTCGAGACGTTGCGGTCGCCGAATGCGCTGAACAGGGCCGAGCGGATATCGCCGAGCGAAACGCCATACAGGTTGGCGCGCTCGCGATCGACGTCGACCCGAGCGTCCAGTCCGTTCAGCTGCGAGTCGGTGCTGACGTCGCGGAAGCGCGGATCGCGGGCCAGCGTCTGTTGCAGCTTATCGGCCCAGGAGTTGAGCTCGCCCCCGTCCACGCTCTGCAGCACGTACTGGTACTGGCTCTTCGAAATGCGACCGCCGAGGCGCAGGTTCTGCACCGCCTGAAGATAGGTATCCGCTCCGGGCTCGTTGGCCAGCGTGGTTCGCAGCTGATCCAGCAGCTTCGCGACCGGAGGACGCGTTCCCTTGGGCTTGAGATTGATAAAGAGACGCCCGGCATTGTCGTTGACGCTCGCAACCACCGAATCGACCGCGGGGTTCTTGAGGAGCAGAGTCGAAATCTGCTGCAGGTGATCGGCGATGCTGTCGACCGACGCATCGTTGGCGCCCTGAACCACGCCCTGGATCTGACCGATGTCCTCCTGCGGGAAAAACCCCTTGGGAATCGTGACGAACAGGTACACGCTGCCGATCAGCGTAGCGACCGCCACCATGAGGACGACCAATCGGTGGCGCAACGCCAAATCCAGGGACCGCTGATAGCCGCGCTGCGTTGCGTCGAAGCCGCGCTCGAACAACAGCAACAGGCGGTATTCACGCTGGGCGTGCGCCGGGCGCAGCAGCCGGCTGCCCATGAGCGGAATCAGCGTCAGCGAAACCACCGCCGAGACCAGGACCGCCAGCATCACCACGACGGCGAATTCATGAAACAGGAGGCCGATGACGCCCGGCATGAAGAAAATCGGTATGAAGACGGCCACGAGCGACAACGAGATCGAGACGATGGTGAAGGTGACCTCACGCGCGCCGTTGATCGCCGCCTGCACCGGGGATTCGCCGGCCTCGATGTGCCGGACGATGTTTTCCAGGACCACGATGGCGTCGTCGACGACGAGCCCGACCGAAAGCGTCAGTCCGAGTAAAGAGATGTTGTCGAGGCTGTAACCCAGCCAGTACATCAACGCCAGCGCGCCGATCAGCGAAATCGGCAGCGTTACCGACGGGATCAGAGTCGCCGAGAGATGTCGGAGAAACAGGAAAATGACCAGCACGACCAGCAGCGCGGTCACGAGGAGCGTGAACTGGACGTCGTGCACCGCGTCGCGTATCGAAGTCGAGCGATCGTTGAGCGCCTGGATCTTCACCGAACTGGGCATCTGGCTGACGAGCCGCGGCAGCGTCGCACGGATGGCATCGACCGTAGCGACCGTGTTCGCATCCGGTTGCTTCAGTACCGACAGGACGATCGCCGTCTCGTTGTTGAGCCAGCTCGCCGTCGTCGTCGATTGGACGCCATCCTCGAGCGTTGCGACGTCGGAAAGGTACACCGGCGCGCCGTTCGAGGTGGCGACGATCAGCGGCGCAAACTGGGCGGCGCGGCGCAATTGCCGGTTGGTCTCGACCACCAGCGTCTGGTGCGGGCCGCGCAGGATGCCCAGCGGCGAATTGCTGTTCGCGGCATCGATCGCCTTCGCAAGGTCATCGAGCGTCAGATTGCGCGCCGCCAGCTTCTTGGGGTCGACGTCGACGCGAACCGCATATTTCTTCTGTCCGAAGACGGTGACCTGGCCGACGCCATCGAGCGTCGACAGGGATGGCGCGATCAGATTCTCGGCGTAGTCGTCGAGATCCGGGAGCGACATCGAAGGCGAAGTGATTGCGAGCAGCAGGACCGGCGCGTCCGCGGGGTTCACCTTCCGATAGGCGGGCGGCTGCGTCAGCTCGGGCGGAAGGCTGCGCTGCGCCCGCAGAATCGCCGCCTGGACGTCCACGGCGGCGGCGTCGATGTTGCGGCTCGGGTCGAACTCCAGGGTGAGATCGCTCGTCCCCTGGAAGCTCGTCGAGCTCATGACGGCGATGCCGGGGATGGTGGAGAACTGCTTTTCGAGAGGCGTCGCCACCGAAGAGGCCATCGCTTCGGGGCCGGCGCCCGGCAGGTCCGCGGATACGAGAATGATCGGCGTGTTGAAGCTGGGCAACGCGGCGATCGGAAGGTACCGGTAGGCGAGGACGCCCGCCGCCACGAGCGACAACGACAACAGCACCGTCATCGTCGGTCGCCTGATGCAAAGCTCGGACAGCGTCATCGAGCAGTGTCGTCCTGAATCACGCTTACGTGCAGCCCCGAACGAAGATTCTGACCGCCTTCGGTGACCACCTTGCTGCCGCCGTCCAGCCCTTCGATCACCGCCAGATCGCTGGTCAGGTAATCGACCGTGATCGGCTGTGACGAAACGCGCCCGTCGGGTTCGATGCGGTAGACGAATTGTCCCTTGGGGCCGACCTGCACCGCGCGCGGCGAGATGACGACGGCACGCTCGATGGTGCGCAGCGCGAGATCGACGGTGACCAGCGTTCCGGACCATAGCAAGCCGTCGGGATTGGCGAATTGGGCCTTGGCCTTGAGGCTGCCCGAGGTGCTGTCCACGGCGCTGTCGATGAACGAGAGATGGCCGTCGACTGTCTGCTTGTCGACGTGCGCGGTGACTCGCACCGGACCCGCGCGCTGCGCGGCAAGCAGCTTCTGCACCTCGCGCTCGGGAACGTTGAACGCGACCTCGATCGGATCGATCTGGGTGATCGTCGTCATGGGCAAAGCCGCGTTGGGTTGCACGAGGCTGCCTACGTGCACCTTGATTTCACCAACGCGTCCCGACATCGGCGCGGCCACTTCCGAGAACCCTACGGTCACCCGCGCGCCGGCTGCCGCGGACTGGTCGGACGCGAGCGTCGCGGCAAGCGCGTCGGCATTGCTCTGCGCGCTGTCCACCGCGCTCTGGGAAACGAAACCTTTGGCCTTCAGATCGATATTGCGCGCCAGCGTGCGTCGGGCATCGTCCAGCAGCGCTCGGTCCCTGACGACCTGGGCGGCGGCCTTGTCGGCATTCGCGGCGTCGCTTCGATCGTCGAGCGTGAACATGCGCTGGCCGATACGAACCGTCTGCCCTTCCTTGATATCGACCCGGCGCACCGTGGTCATGATCTGCGAGCGGATCTCGACGACGTTCAGCGGTGTCACGAACCCGCTTGCCGAATACACCTCGGGAACCGTTCGCACCGTGGCGACGCCGCTTCGAACCGCGACGGGTTTCTCGGCACCGACGTTGACCGCGGGAGCGGCACGCCCGTACCACCAATAGGCGAGCATCCCCGCAACGATGAAAACCGCGATGGGAATCCAGAGACGAAGCTTGCCGCTCAAGCGCAATTCCTCACATCGCGAAGCTGACGCGGACCGCGAGGCCGCGTCCGCCGGGCCCGGAGCCCAGCGCAATGGTAGCAAGGTGCCGGTCGCCGATGCTCTTGACGATGGCGAGGCCCAGGCCGCTGCCCGGAACATCGAGCTCGGCGCCACGGAAGAATCGGTCGAAGACGCGCTCGCGATCGGCGACGGGGATGCCCGGCCCTCCATCCACGACGGTGAGCACCGCGCGATGATCCTCGTGCCTCACGGCGACATCGACGCGCCCGCCGGCCGGCGAATAGCGGATGGCGTTGTCGACCAGGTTGCCGAGCATGACGCGCAGCGCTTCCGGGTCGCCCTGGATGAGGCTCTCGACCGCCTCGCTGATGCCGAGATCGACTTGTCCGGCCATTGCCAGCGGCGTCTGCTCGGCGACCACGAGCCGGGCGATGTCGCTCAGGTCCACCGGCTCCATGGCACGTTGACTCACTTCGGGTTCCTGGCGAGCCAGGGTCAGGAGCTGGGCGACCAGGTGGATGGCGCGCGAGACCCCGCGCTGCAAATCGTCGAAGGCGGCCTCGCGCTCTTCGACCGGACCCGCCAATCGCGCCTCCTCCAGCTGCAGCTGAACCGCCGTGAGCGGCGTGCGCAGCTCATGGGCGGCATCGGCGATGAACCCCTTTTGCGCCACCATCGCGCGCCCGAGGCGTCCGAGCAATTCGTTCACGGCGTGGACCAGAGGCTGCACTTCTTCCGGGAGGCCCGATTCGGGAAGCGGCTGCAGGGCCGCCGGCGTGCGTGCGCGCACGGCCTTCGTGACGCTCGTCAACGGCCGCAGACCGCGATACACCGTCAGCCAGACCAGTGCGCCCAGCAATGGCAGGATGACGAGCAGCGGCCACACGACGCGCAACGCCATGCCCGCGGCGATATCCTCGATGACGCTCAACGACTGGGCCGTCTGTATCAGCCTGCCGCGATTGGAAAGCCCGTACACGCGCCAGCGGCCGTGAGGAGTAACGACATAGGCGTAACCCGGGACGGCTTGCCTGGGAATCTCCGCGTCTGCCCGGGAAGAATAGAAGAGCTTCTGATCCCGATCCCAGATCTGGATCACGAAGTCCTCGTCGCGATTGGTACCCTGTGCTTCCGGCAGCAAAGAAACCCGCTCGTTGGACACCGACAGGGCAAGCTGCTTGAGCTGATAGTCGAACAGCTCTCTCGCTTCGTGCCGTGCCTGGTAGTAGGTGCTGGTCGCGGCGGCGACCACCGCGATCACGAGTCCCAGCAAGAGCCACAGCAACAACTCGCGCCGGATCGATCTCATGCGGACTTCGGGACCACGTAGCCGACGCCACGGACGGTCTTGATGAAGTCGGCTCCGAGTTTCTTGCGCAGCGAGTGAATGTAGACCTCCACGGTATTGCTCTCGACCTCCTCGCCCCAACCGTACAACTTCTCCTCGAGCTGCGCGCGCGACAGCACGGCGCCGGGACGTTCGACCAGAGCGCTCAGTAAAGCGAGCTCGCGAGCAGAGAGCGCCAGTGGACTGCCGGCGAGCGTTACCTCGCGGGTCGCGGGGTTGAGGCGTAGGTCGCCGAGCGCGATGATCGGGCTCGCTCTGCCAGCGCGGCGCCGCACGAGCGCACGGATGCGCGCGGCGAGCTCCTCCATGTTGAACGGTTTCACCAGGTAATCATCGGCGCCGACATCCAGGCCCTCGACGCGGTTCTCGATGGCGTCGCGCGCCGTGATTACCAGCACCGGAACATCGTTGCCCTTGCTGCGCTGGCCACGGAGCACGTCCAGACCATCCTTGCGCGGCAAGCCGAGGTCGAGCAGAACGCCGTCGTAGGCCTCGTTCTCCAACGCCAATTCGGCGGCGCGGCCATCGCGCACCCAATCGACGCTCCAGCCAAAGCGCTTGAGCCCCTTGTGCACGCTCTGACCGATCATGGCATCGTCTTCTACCAGCAACAGTCGCATCGCAGCTCCGGCCTGGATCGCCCACCGAATTCCGGGCACTCGCGTTCGCAACGATAAGGCCTTTTGCGTCGCGCCGAAAGCAGTATGCCGGCCCGAGGGCCGGCATACCGTGCTACGTGGCGCTATTGCTTTTTAGCTTCGCCGCCGCTGCGCTTGTGCGCGTGGGTGTCGGCGCCCGAGGCCACGACCTTGCCGTCCGTGGCGTCGACCTTCACTTCGGTGACTTTGTCCTTGCCAGCCACCTTGACTTCATAGAGCAGCTTGCCCGTCTCGTTCTCGAGCTTGGCGCGAGTCGCTCTCCCACCGGCCTGTTGCTCGGCCGTGGCGATCGCCTGACTCATCGTCACGGTCGCCTTCGATGCGTCGACGGGCGCCTCGTGCTCGCCCCTGGCAAGTGCGACCGAGGCGGCGGTCATCCCGGTCGTGAACGCGATCAGGGTTCCCACTATCAATGCACGTTTCGGTTTCATCTCGTTTCCTTTCGGTTGTTGGATCCGGCTAAGCAACCTTGCCTAGCGTGATTCGCAATTTAGGGACACCGACTTAAGGAGACCTTAAAGCCTGTGCGGCGCGGCTCATCGTTCATCGGTGATCGCGCTCCTGCGCCGCCCGGGAGTTCGTCGGCTCGCGATTCGGCGCGCCACGGCCGGCATCGCGTTCCTGACCGTGGTTGGCAGCCATCTGGATCTGCGCGCGAGGTTGCGGGTTGTACGCGACCTGCGGCGCACTTCGTTGCATCATCACAGGGTTCGCGATTTGCCGCGGTTGCGGCATGGAGCGTGCGTACGTTTGGGACGGCTGAGGAAACTGGCGCATCATGGTCTGTCGTGACGGTTGCTGCGGCAGCGGTCGCGCGATCGTTTCCGGCAGTCGCGGCGTCGGGTGGGCGCCGGCGTACATGGATTGCTGCGGCACGCGCCACGCACCCTGTTGTGGCTGCTGCACCGGACGCGCCATGGGCCGCTCCGGCTGCGGCATCGTGCGCGCCACCGGCGGCTGTGGTTGCGCGGGACGCGCGATCTGCTGTTGCATCGGCAGCGGATCGTGCACGCGATTAGGCGGCTGGACCGCGGCATTGCCGGTCCGTGCCCATTGAGCGCCGTTGCTGCCATAGTCGACGCTGCGATGCTGTTCCGGCGAATGCGCCCAACGCCCATCGCGCCAGCGATCGGCGTACTGCGGCCGGTTGGCGAAATAGTTGCGGGTGACGTTCACGTCGATGTCGTGTCCGCGCCAGTTCGGCCGCGCCCAACCCCAGTGGTTGTAGTCGACCCGGCACGGCCTGCCAAAGAAGATGGTCGTCGCAAACCCAGAGCCCAGATCCGGATAACCGTAGATCGCCGGCGGATACCAATACGGCGGTAGATAGGCGTCCGACCACGAGCCATAGATCACAGTCGGGTCGTAGGCCGGCACATAGACGTATTGCGGCTGCGCGGGCTCGATATCGATCACGCCGCCCTGGTCGATCACGGTCTGCTGCGCCGTGCTCTGCAGGTTGCCCGCGGCCTGCGCTCTGCTGCGCAGCATCTGCACGGTATCCATCACCTGCTGCTGGTTCGCGAGAAACGCCTGGCCGAGCTGCTGGGTCCAATCGGGCAAGTCATTCATCATCGCCAGCACTTGCGGATAGGCGGCGAGCGAAAGCACGCTCGGGTCCCAGCTCTGACCCTGCAGCGCCTGATCGAGCGCAGCGCCGGTGAGGGAAGGATTCTCCTGCACGAAGCGCGCGGCGTTGGCCACGTCGTCGGGGTATGTCGCCGCCATCAGCACCTGGGCCAGCAATTGATCCGGATAGAGGGCGATCGGCGCCAGCAGCGCATCGAGCTGAGCCTGCGGCTGAGGAGCGGCTGCGACGACCTGGTCGTTGCGGGCACCGTAATATTGCTGTGCCTGGGACGCCGTAGGAGTCAGCATCGCCAGCGCGAGCAGGCACAGCGGGATAGGACGTAGTCGGTTAGTCATAAAAGTCCTCGCTTTCTAGAGGTTTCCCATCTGGCAGCGTTCGCATCACGCGCCATGGAAGCAACCTTACCCAGCGTGCCTTAAACCAACCTTAAGCCGTTCCAAGGGGCGGCGTGCCACTTGCGCGATACTCCGGCCTAACCGATAGTTCCGTGCTGTCCTGAGTCTGGAAGGGAATCCGTTTCATGACCGGCCTGAACCGGCTGAGCGCGACGTCCGCCGCGCATAAGCTCGCGGCACGCGAGATCACCGCCGAAGCGCTGCTCGCCGATTGCCTCGCGCGCATCGCCGAGCGCGAATCGGAAGTTCGTGCGTGGACTTTTCTCGATACCGACGCGGCCCTGCGGCGCGCCCGCGCGCTCGATGCGCAAGGCTCATCAGGGCTCCTGCACGGTCTTCCGATCGCGGTGAAAGATCTGTTCGACACGCTGGACATGCCGACGGCTTACGGCTCGCCGATCTACGCGGGCAACCGTCCGGCGTGGGACGCGGCGTGCGTCGCCATGGCACGGGCGGCCGGCGCGATCGTGGTCGGCAAGACCGTCACGACCGAGTTCGCGACCTTCCATCCCGGGCCGACGCGCAATCCGCGCAATCTGAAGCACACGCCCGGAGGCTCGTCGTCGGGCTCCGCCGCCGCCGTCGCCGACTGGATGGTCCCGCTGGCGTTCGGAACCCAGACGGCGGGTTCGATCGTGCGCCCCGCCGCGTATTGTGGCGTCGTGGGTTACAAGCCGACCTACGGCACCGTCAATCGCGTCGGCGCGAAAATGATCTCGGACTACCTGGACACGATCGGTGCTCTCGCCCGCAGCGTGCCGGACGTCGCGCTGTTCGTCGCAGCGCTTGCCGACCGGCGCGACCTCCTGATCGATGAGCCGGCCGACGAGGTGCCGCGTATCGGCCTATGCAGAACCTACGAATGGAATCGCGCGCAACCCGAAACGGTCGCGGTATTCGAGGACGCGGCCCAACGGCTGCGTGCCGCCGCTGCGATCGTCCGCGAGGTCACGTTGCCGCCGCCGTTCGCGGGCTTGGTGGAAGCGCAGCTCGCGATCATGCAGTACGAGGTCGCGAAGTCGTTGGCGCACGAAAATCTCGCGCATCGCGAAGCGTTGAGCGAGGACATGACCAAAATGATCGATGCCGGACTCGCCGTGTCGCCGCAGCAATACGACGCCGCGCGGTCGCTGACCCGGACCTGCCGCGCGATGCTTCCCGAGGTTTTCAGGGAGATCGATGTGCTGCTCGCGCCCAGTGCCCCGGGCGAGGCGCCGGCGGGCATTGCCGCCACCGGCGATCCGCTGTTCAACCGCATCTGGACTCTGCTGCACGTCCCTGTCGTGCATCTGCCCGTCGGTCACGGGCCACACGGGTTGCCGGTCGGCATCAGCGTCGTGGGTAGCGTCGGTGCGGATCGCGCGACGCTAAGGGCAGCGGACTGGATTCACGCGCGTCTCGGTGGCAGCGAACCAACCGCCGAGTGAGAGGAATCGCGATGACCAAACCAACCGGCGTGCTTCATTCCCCCGACGGCGGAACGGCCGCGCTGCGCGTCGACGGCGGACGGCTTTGGGCCTCGCTCATGGACCTGGCGCGGATCGGCGCGACACCCAAGGGCGGCGTGCGGCGTCTGGCCCTGACCGATCTCGACCGGCAGGGTCGCGATCTCGTGGTCGGGTGGCTGCGCGAGACCGGCAGCCGGGTCGAGATCGACGGTGCGGGCAACATCTTCGCGACCCGGGCCGGACGCGATCCCGCGGCGGGCGTCGTGCTGACCGGAAGCCACATCGACACCCAACCCTCCGGCGGCAAGTTCGACGGCAACTATGGCGTGCTCGCCGGACTGGAGGTGCTGCGCACGCTCGAGGATGCGAAGGTGGTGACCGACAAGCCGGTCGGTGTGGCGATCTGGACCAACGAGGAAGGAAGCCGCTTCGTCCCGGTGATGGGAGGCTCGGGTGCGTTCGCCGGCGTGTTTCCCATCGAGCATCTGCGCAAGCAGCGCGACGTCGATGGCGTCTCCTTTGGCGAAGCGCTCGACCGCATCGGTTATGCGGGCAGCGCGCCGATCGGCAAACGCGCGCTCGACGCGTATTTCGAGGCGCATATCGAGCAAGGGCCGGTGCTCGAGCGCGAGGACAGAGTCGTCGGCGTGGTGACCGGCGCGCTGGGCCTGCGCTGGTACGACTGCGTATGGACGGGGCAGGACGCGCACGCCGGCCCGACGCCGATGGAAGCGCGCCACGACGCGTTGCGCGGCGCTTCGCAGTTGGTCGAGGCGATCCATGCGCTGGCGATGCGCCACGCACCGGACGGCCGCGCGACGGTTGGAGTCATGCAGGTGAGTCCGAATTCGCGCAACGTCATTCCCGGGCGCGTCGCGATGACCGTCGACATGCGGCATCCCGACGACGACGCGCTCGCGGCGATGGACGCGGAGCTTCGCGCGGCTTCGGACGCGATTGCGCGCGAGCTGCGGCTCGAATGTACATTGACGCAGGTCGATCAATTCAAGGCGTCGCGTTTCGATCCGGCCTGCGTCGCCGCCGTGCGGACCGCGACACGTGCCCTCGGGTATCCGCATCGCGACATGGTGAGCGGCGCCGGCCACGACGCGATCTATATCGCGCGCGTCGCGCCGACCTCGATGATTTTCGTGCCCTGCAAGGACGGCATCAGCCATAACGAGATCGAGGACGCCCGGCCGGAGCACCTCGAGGCGGGAACGAACGTCCTGCTGCACGCCGTGCTCGCGCGTGCAGGTACCGGAGGAGAAGTCTCGTGAAACGATTGATGAAGGGCCGATATCTGATCCTCGGCATCCTGTGCCTGATGTATTTCATCGCCTACGTCGATCGCGTCAACATTTCGGTCGCGGCACCGCTGATCAAGCAGGAATGGCATTTGTCGGCGAGCGAGCTGGGCCTGGTCTTCTCGGCGTTCGCGGTGCCCTATACGTTCATGCAGATCGCGGGCGGCTGGCTCGCGGACAAGCTGGGACCGCGGCTCGTCCTCGCGGTGCTGAGCCTGGTGTGGGGCGCGGCAACCATCCTCACCGGCTTTGCCGGAGGCGTAGCCTCGCTCGTAGTGTTCCGCTTCATCCTCGGCATCGGCGAGGGAGGCGCGTTCCCGACCGCGACGCGCGCGTTCACCTACTGGATGCCGGCAACAGAGCGGGGATTCGCGCAAGGGATCACCCACAGCTTCGCCCGCCTGGGCGGCGCGGTGACGCCGCCGCTCGTGCTGGCCATCGCGCTGGCCTACGGATGGCGCGAGTCGTTCTTCGTGCTCGGCGCCGTCAGCCTCGTCTGGACCGTGGTCTGGGTCTGGCTTTTCCGCAATACACCGGTCGAGCACAAGTGGGTATCGCCGGCCGAGCTCGCGGAGATCGGGGTGAAGGCCGAGGAGATGCACGCCGCCGCCAAGGGCAAGACGCCGTGGATCCTGATGATCAAGCGCATGTGGCTGGTCACGTTCGTGGACTTCTGCTACGGCTGGTCGTTGTGGGTGTTTCTCACCTGGCTGCCTTCGTATTTGAAGGATGCGCGCGGTTTCAATTTCAAGGAGATCGCGCTGTTCGCGACGCTCCCCCTCCTCGCCGGCGTCGTCGGCGACACGCTGGGCGGCGTCGTTTCGGACTTCATCTACAAGCGCACCGGCAGCCTCAAGCTGGCACGGCGCGGGCTCCTGCTGACCGGGCTCATCGGCGCGCTGGTGTTCATCCTGCCGGCGGTGTATACCGGGAGCCCGGTGACGGCGGTCTATTTCCTCGCGGCGTCCTTCTTCTTCCTCGAGCTCACCAACGCCGTGCTCTGGAGCCTGCCGATTGATATCGCCGGGAAATATGCGGGTACGGCGGGAGGCATGATGAACACCGGTTTCGGGCTGGCCGGCATCATTTCGCCCGCGGTGTTCGGATTCCTGATCGACAAGACCGGCGCGTACGAAGTCCCGTTCGTCATCACCGCCGTCCTGCTGCTGATCGGCGCCGGGGCCTCGATGTTCATCGACCCGAACCGGCGCATCGACACGGTCGAGCCGCCGGCCGGTGACTTGCGGGCGAGCTTCGCCAAGTGAACCTCGATCCGGAAAGCGACTCACAGAAGCACGGGAAGGGATGCTGACATGAGCACGACAGTGGGCGGGACGCGACCGGCGTCGCCCAGCCTCGAGAAGCTGGTGTCGAGTCTGGTCGCGCGGGCGCGCACCGCGCAACGGCGTTACGCGGCCTACACCCAGCAGCAGGTCGACGAAGTCGTGACCGCCGCCGGGTGGGCGATCGTCGATCCCGACCACAACCGCGTGCTGGCCGAGATGGCCGTGGCGACGACGGGGCTCGGCAACGTCGCCGACAAGATCACCAAGAACCGGCGCAAGACGATCGGATTGCTGCGCGATCTCGCGGGAGCGCGCTCGGTGGGCGTAATCTCCGAGGATAAGGCGAAAGGCCTTGTGGAGATCGCCCGGCCCGTCGGCGTCGTCGGCGCGGTGGTTCCGTCGACCAATCCCGCCGCGACGCCGGCGAACAACATCATCAACGCGCTCAAGGGCCGCAACGCCATCATCCTGTCGCCGTCGCCCAAGGGCGCGGCGACCAGCACCAAGCTGCTGGAATATGTCCACGCCGAGCTCGATCGCGTGCGTGCTCCGTGCGACCTCGTGCAGCAGCTGCCCGCGCCGGCGACCCGGGAGATGACGGCCGAGCTGATGCGACAGGTCGACCTGGTGGTTGCGACGGGCTCGCAGAACAACGTTCGCGCCGCTTATTCCAGCGGCACGCCGGCCATCGGCGTGGGCGCGGGCAACGTCGCGGTCATCGTCGACGCCAGCGCCGACCTCGCCGAAACCGCACGGAAGATCAGCGAATCGAAGGTATTCGACAACGCGACGAGCTGCTCGTCGGAGAATGCGGTGGTGATTCTCGATGCCGTCTATGATGCCATGGTCGAGGAGCTTCGAAAGCAGGGAGGCGTCCTGCTCGAGCCGGCGGAAAAGACACGCCTGCAGAACGTCATGTGGCCCCAGGGCAAGCTAAGCCCGGCCATCATTGCTCAGTCGGCGGCAGACATTGCCCGCGTGGCCGGCCTCGAGCGATGCGCCGACGCATCGTTTCTGATGGTGGAGGAAACCGGCGCCGGCGAACAATATCCATTCTCTGGCGAAAAGCTGTCGCCGGTGTTGACTGTGTATCGCGCCCGCGATTTCAACCACGCCATCGCCATCGCCGCCGCTATCTACGAGTACGAAGGTGCGGGCCACTCGATCGGCATTCACACGGCCGACGAAGCGCAAGCGATGCGCCTGGGACTGGACTTCCCGGTGTGCCGGGTGATCGTCAACCAGGCGCACTGTTTCGCGAACGGCGGAAACTTCGACAACTGCTTGCCGTTCTCGCTGTCGATGGGCTGCGGCACCTGGGGCCGCAACATCTTCTCGGACAACCTCAACGTGCGCCAGTATCTGAACATGACGCGCGTGGTCCGTCCGCTCCCCGAGCGCGTGCCTGAAGTGGACGAGCTGCTCGCGGTCTATTTCGGCCGCTACGGGCGATGAGCGCGGCCGCGCCGCTCACGATCGCCGCCCTTGTCGAAGCCAAGGCGCGCACGCGCCCGGACGCCACCTA
>DATASF010000035.1:0-1994 GCA_036269335.1 Casimicrobiaceae bacterium | reverse complement strand
GTCGTTCTTCAGCTCGTCGAGCGTGTAGCCGACGGCGAGCTTGGCCGCGATCTTGGCGATCGGGAAGCCGGTCGCCTTCGACGCCAGCGCGGAGCTCCGCGACACGCGCGGATTCATCTCGATGACGATCATGCGCCCGTCGTCGGGGTTGATCGCGAACTGGACGTTCGATCCGCCGGTGTCGACGCCGATCTCGCGCAGCACCGCGATCGACGCGTTGCGCATGATCTGGTATTCCTTGTCGGTCAGCGTCTGCGCCGGCGCGACGGTGATCGAGTCGCCGGTGTGCACGCCCATCGGGTCGACGTTCTCTATCGAGCATACGATAATGCAGTTGTCCTTGCGGTCGCGCACGACCTCCATCTCGAACTCTTTCCAGCCGAGCAGCGATTCCTCGATCAGGAGCTCGTGCGTCGGCGAGCTGGCGAGCCCGCGCTTGCACATTTCGACGAATTCGTCCTTGTTGTAGGCGATGCCACCGCCGGTGCCGCCCAGCGTGAACGACGGCCGGATCACCGCCGGGAAGCCGATGTCGGCCTGCACTTCCAGCGCCTGCTCGAGATCGTGTGCGATACCGGAACGCGCCGAGCCCAGCCCGATACGCGTCATCGCCGCCTTGAATTTCTCGCGGTCCTCAGCCTTGTCGATCGCCTTCTTGGTCGCGCCGATCAGCTCGACGTCGAACCGGGTCAGGACCCCCTCGCGCGCGAGGTCGAGCGCGCAGTTGAGCGCCGTCTGGCCGCCCATCGTCGGCAGCAATGCGTCCGGCCGCTCCTTTTCGATGATCTTGGCGACCATGGTCCAGGTGATCGGCTCGATGTAGGTCGCGTCGGCCATGTCCGGGTCGGTCATGATCGTCGCCGGATTCGAGTTGACCAGGATCACGCGGTAGCCTTCCTCGCGCAGCGCCTTGCACGCCTGCGCCCCCGAATAGTCGAATTCGCAGGCCTGGCCGATGATGATCGGACCGGCGCCGATGATCAGTATCGACTCGATGTCAGTGCGCTTGGGCATCGTGGCTTGAGGTCAGCGCGCCGCGGCGTAATTCTCGGGGAAGAGATCGCGCTCGATCAGCTCGATCAGGATGTGTATCACCTTGATGTGCAGCTCCTGCACGCGGTCGGCGTAGCGGCCGGCCGGCGTGCAGATCGCGCAGTCGGCGGCTGCCGCAAGCGGCGATTCGCTGCGCCCGGTCAGTACGATCGTCTGCATGCCGATAGCTGCGGCGGCGCCGGCCGCGGCCAGCACATTCCTGCTGGTCCCGCTGGTGCTGATCGCGACCAGCACGTCGCCGGGGCGGGCGTTGCTTTCGAGATAGCGTGCGAACACCGCGTCGTAGCCAAAGTCGTTGGCCACGCAGGAAAGGTAGCCGGCGTCGCTGATCGCCTGCGCGGGCAAGCCCTTGCGGTCGCCGCGAAAACGCCCCGACAGCTCTTCGGCCAGATGCATCGCATCGCACATCGACCCGCCGTTGCCGCAACTGAACACGCGGCCGCCGCGGCCGAATGCGTCGACGATCAGCGCCGCGGCGCGTGTGATCGCCGAGAGCGCCGTCGCGTCCGCGCGCAAGGCCTGCAGCGCGTCGGCGCTTTCCGCCAGCGCCGCATTCACTACCCGCGCGGCGTCGCCTTGCTCGAGGGAGCTCATGCGCTAACGGCCTTGACCGCATGACGCTCCATCATCCGCGTGAAGCGGTCGAACAGAAAGGCGAGGTCGTGCGGCCCGGGGCTTCCTTCCGGATGGCCCTGGAAGCCGAACGCCGGCTTGTCGGTGAGCTCGATGCCCTGAAGGCTGCCGTCGAACAGCGACACGTGCGTGATCCGCACATTGCGCGGCAAGGTCGCCGCGTCGACGGCAAAGCCGTGATTCTGGCTGGTGATCAGCACCTGCCCGGTGTCCTTGTCGAGCACCGGGTGATTGGCGCCGTGGTGGCCGAACTTCATCTTGACCGTTTTCGCGCCGCAGGCGAGACCGAGCAGCTGGTGGCCGAGGCA
>DATASF010000034.1:0-5374 GCA_036269335.1 Casimicrobiaceae bacterium | reverse complement strand
CGCGATCGTAGCGCCCGGCGCGAAACCACCACTCGTCGTACTCGCCGGCGCGGGCACGGTAGTAGGCGATCTGGTCATCGAGAATGTCGCGCACGGCCACCGCGCCGATGATAAATCAGGCAAGACCGCTTTGCCACCGCGATACGGGGGCTTCTCCGCATCCGCCTTCGCTGCGCGCTCCGCCCGCCGGCCGGCTCCGGTCCCGGCTGGCTGCATCCAACCGTGCAGCGGTTCCGTAAATGTGTCGACGGCCCGATCCACGCCTGGTCTCTCGTGAAGGTTGGCCGGTCGGCACGCGGCGCCCGGTCGCGCCGGAATCGCAACGCTCATCGAGGAGTCACTGCAATGCTTACACACCCATCGAATAGACGTAGGCTCCGCGCATTGGCCGCAAGCCTGGCCGTGATGGGGCTGGCGGCAAGCGCTAGCCCGCCGGTCCTCGCTTCCAGCCATCGCGAGGCGCCCTTCATCGCGTCGATGCCGCAAGTGGACGGGACCGACTTCTACATGTTCCGCAGCTAGGAGCCCGGCCGCGACGCCTATGTCACGCTGGTGGCCAACTACCTGCCCCTGC
This sequence comes from Casimicrobiaceae bacterium, assembly GCA_036269335.1. GTDB lineage: Bacteria > Pseudomonadota > Gammaproteobacteria > Burkholderiales > Casimicrobiaceae > PALSA-1003. The sequence continues at coordinate 4,800 of DATASF010000034.1, read as the reverse complement.
AGGATCCGTACGGCGGCCCCAACTACTTCAAGCTGGACGCGAGAGCGCTGTATGAAATCCATATCGTCAACGACGGCGGCGCGGTCGAGAATCTCACCTTCCAGTTCAAGTTCCAGAACACGCTCGACGACAATCAGCTGACGGTCGGCGGCAAGAAAGTCTCGATTCCGCTGGTACAGAACGGATCCGCCGACGTCGCGACGCCCGCGTCCCCTGCGCTGAACACGCACGAGACATTCACGCTCAATGTCATCCACGGCCCGCGTCGCCAGGGGCATCCGTTCGCGGTGACCAACCTCAACACGGGGGGCACGACCTTCGACAAGCCCGTCGACTATATCGGGGACAAGACGATTTCCGACTACGTCGCCTACGCCAACAAGCACATCTGGAACATCTCGATTCCGGGATGCTCGGGCACCGGGCGGGTGTTCGTCGGGCAGCGCAAGGATCCGTTCGTCGTCAATCTCGGCGAGACCTTCGATCTGGTCAATATCAAGTTCCCCGCGACCGAGCTGAACCCGCTCGCGGAATCCGCCGCCGAGGACCTGCTCGCCGACAAGAACGTCACCGCGATGATCCTCGAAGTGCCGATCACCTGTCTGACCCAGGGCAAAGGCACGATCATCGGCGGCTGGACGACGGCAAGCTTGCCGTCGCAACGCACGTTGCTCGCGTCGACGACCGGTCTCGACGCCGCACAAAAGACGTCGAAGCAATTCGTGCAGGTTTCGCGCCTGGGAGCGCCGCTGGTGAACGAGGTTGTCATCGGCCTCAAGGACAAGAACAAGTTCAACAGCAGCGAGCCGAAGGACGACGCGCAATTCGCCGACTACGTGACCAATCCGACGCTGCCGGCGCTGCTGGAAATCCTCTTCGGTGGCGCCGGGGTCAAGGCACCGACCAATTTCCCGCGCACCGACCTGGTCGCGGCGTTCCTGACCGGCATCAGCGGACTGAACCAGCCGTCCAAGGTCGTCGGCTCCGAAATGCTGCGCTTGAACACCGCGATACCACCGACGGCGGGGCCTGCGCAGGGCCGGCTGGGGGTGCTGGGTGGCGACATCGCGGGCTTCCCCAATGGCCGTCGTCCGGGCGACGACGTCGTCGACATCGAGCTCCGCGTCGCGATGGGCGTCCTCTGCACCTTGAGCATCGGCGGCTGCACGCCGGCGGATGCGCCCGCAGGCACGCTGCACTACACCGACGGTGCGTTCCTGGATTCGGGATTCTTCGACAACGCCTTCCCGTATCTTCGGACGCCGTTGAAGGGCTCGCCCAACGACGGACCTTGAACGCGATACGCCGGGCCGCCATCGCGGCCCGGCCCGCCTGGTCCCGGAGGGAAATACCTTGTCACGGAATCTGCAAGCCGCTGCGGGACTCGCCATCGCGTCGCTGGCCGGCGCCCTGCTCGCGATCGCGCCGGTCTTCGCCAACCCTTACATCCCGGCCTCGGACAGCGAGGTCCTCGAACGTCTTCCGGAAAAAAACGATCCTTCGCTGCGCGATCTCAAGCGACTGCGCATCGCCGCGAGCAAGCATCCCGATGATCTCGTCCTGGCCATCCGGTTGGGCCGGCGATCGATCGAAGCCGCGCGCGACTCGGGCGATCCGCGCTTCCTGGGCCAGGCACAAGCTGCCCTCGCGCCCTGGTGGAAAATGCCGGATCCTCCCGCCGCCGCCCTGCTGCTGCGAGCGACGATCAAGCAAAGCAACCACGATTTCGACGGAGCGATCGCCGACCTTGATCGACTGATTGGTCGAAATCCTGCCGATGGTCAGGCGTTGCTGACGCGCGCGACCCTTCTGACGGTGCAGGGAAATTATCGGGCGGCGCGAACCGATTGCGCTCGCATCGCGCCGCTGACCGTACCCCTCGTGTACGTCGCGTGCGACGCGGCGCCGGCCAGTCTCTCCGGCGATGCGGATAGCGCTTATCGCTCGCTGCTCGAGATGCTTTCGGGCGCGTCCGACACGGACGCAGCGTTGCGCGAATGGGCGCTGACCCTCGCCGGCGAGATCGCCGAGCGCCGTGGCGACCATGCCGCCGCCGAGACGCACTTTCGCGGCGCGCTCGCCCTGGACTCCCGCGATCCGTATCTGATTGCCGCGTATTGCGACTTTCTGCTCGATCGAGGTCGCGCGCGCGAGGTCCCACCGCTTGTCGAGGACCAGACACGCAACGACAACCTGCTGCTGCGGCTCGCGCTCGCCGAGCAGCAACTGCCCGACGCGGCATCGGCATTCGCGCGGCACCGGCAGGATCTGGCCGAGCGCTTCGATGCCGCGCGGCGCCGCGGCGATTCCTTGCACAGACGCGAGGAAGCGCGCTACCGGCTGACGATCGAAGGCGACGCCCGCGGATCCTTGCGGCTGGCGCGGGAGAACTGGCAACTGCAGCGCGAGCCCGCCGACCTGCGCATTCTCGCGGAAGCCGCGAGCGCCGCCGGCGATGCGGCAACGCTGCGCGAAGTCGCCGAGTGGGCGGCTGCGAACCGCCTGCAATACGCGGCGCTTCGCCCAGTTGCCGGAGAACGACGGTGAAATCGCACACCATCGCGGCACTGCTGCTGATCGCGTCTTGCGCATTGCCGATGCCGGCGTCGGCGCACAAGGCCAGCGACAGCTATCTGACGCTGACGCGCGCCGACAGCGACGCCGCGGCGATCTCCGGCCGCTGGGATATCGCGCTGCGCGATCTCGACAACGCGATAACGCTCGACACCAACGGCGACGGCGATATCAGCTGGGGCGAAGTGCGCGCCAAGCACGCGTCGATCGCAGACTATGCGCTGTCGCGGCTGACGATCGAGTCGAGCGGAGCAGCCTGCACCATCACGGCCGGCGAGCAGCTGGTCGAGCAGCACAGCGACGGCGCATACACGGTGCTCCTGTTCAGCGGCCATTGTCCGCGGCCCGGCGCGGCCCTCGCGGTCGACTATCGGCTGCTGTTCGATATCGATCCGCAACATCGCGGACTGCTGCAATATGTCGAGAACGGGGCCGTTCAGAGCGTGATTTTCGGCGTCGATTCGCATCGGCAGACGATCGGCGGCGCGGAGACCGGTCGATTCGAGCAATTGCGGCAATGCGTCCGCGACGGCGTCTGGCACATCTGGCTCGGCTTCGATCACATCCTGTTTCTGCTGTCGCTGCTGCTGCCGGCGGTGCTGGTGCGGCGCGGCAGCATGTGGCTGCCGGCAACCAGCCTTGGCGCGGTGGCGATCGACGTTGCGAAGGTGGTTACCGCATTCACCATCGCCCATTCGATCACGCTGACTCTGGCGGCCCTGGGCCTCGTATCACCCAATGCGCGCTGGATCGAGTCCGGTATCGCGCTCTCGGTCGTGCTCGCGGCACTCAACAATGTCTTCCCGCTGGTCAGACACGGCCGATGGGTCGCGGCGTTCGGATTCGGCCTGATCCACGGCTGCGGCTTCGCCAGCGCGCTCAAGGATCTGGGACTCCCGACCGGGTCGCTCGCGATTTCACTATTCGGCTTCAACGTCGGCGTGGAACTCGGCCAGCTTGCGATCGTCGCGGTTTTCCTGCCGGTGGCTTTCGCCTTGCGCGGGACTTGGACATATCGCAGGGGCGTGCTCGCCGGCGGTTCGATGGCCATCGCCGCGATCGCGAGCATCTGGCTGATCGAGCGCGCGTTCAATCTCGCGTTGCCGGGTTTGGCGTTCGCCGGCTGAACAACGCGTCGGCGGCCCATCGGCCGCCAGTGCGATGGCGTAGAGGTTCCGGGCCGGGTCGCGCCCATCCTTTACAATGACCCCGGCACCGATTGACCCCTGGCGACCTTCGTCGAATGCAATCCCTTCGTCCCTGGAAAGAGCGCGTTGCCGCGGGCCTGCTGATCGCGGCAAGCCTGGCGATCGCCGGCGCGTTCGCGTGGCAGGACCGCCATGCGCTGAGGGCGCCGGCTGCGCCGGCCGATACTCAAGCGACGGCATCGGCGGCAACCGAGCGCGCGCCGCGCATCGATGCCATCGGCTCGGTCGATGCACCCGCCGACGAAGCCATCGTCGATACGAATCTCCGCGTCGGCGGCTGGGCGCTGGCCGCCGACGGGATCGAGCGCGTCGAGGTCCGCGTCGATGGCAATTCCTACGCGGCGCGCTACGGCATTCCCCGGCCGGACGTCGCATCGGTCAAGTCCGGCTACCCCGATTCGGCGGCGGCCGGATTCGAATTCAATGGAGACTTCGCGAAGCTCGATCCGGTGCGCCACCCAGTCGCCGTCGTCGCGGTCGATCGCAGCGGCAGGGAAACCGTGCTCGCCCGGAAATCGCTGATCCCTCCGGCGGCGATGTCACTGTGGAGCGGACTGCTCGATAAGCATCCGGCGCTGGCCAATCGGCGATTCCGTTTCCTGATGATGACCTCGGGGGTCGCCGCCGGCGGCGCCGCGGAAGCCGACTCCGCCTATCGAGCGTATCTGTCGCGCACGACCGGCATCGGCATCGCGGTGCCGATCCTGTACCTCCGCACGACCAAGGGTGTTACGGGCGACTGGGAATTCGATCCCGACTTCGATCTGACGCGCAAGTGCAAAGACCGCGTGGTAGCCGAAGACAATCTGCACGGCGTGATCCAGTACGCGATCGACAAGAAACTGCCGGTGCAATTCATCCTGAACGGAGGCATCTGGGCCGACGCGAGCTGCGATACGCCGGAATGGGATGTCAACGATCACCTTGAACAGGACGTCGACAATTGTCAGTGGACGCAGGACAACAGGGTCTTTCCCGATGACTATTTGAAGAATCTGCCGGGATCGACCAACTCGCC
>DATASF010000033.1:0-19802 GCA_036269335.1 Casimicrobiaceae bacterium | reverse complement strand
GATGATGCGTCCGTACGAAAGCAGCTGGCGCAGCGACTGGAGGTCCGGATTCGGCTCGACCGCGCCGGACGCGAGGATGGCCTTCTGCTCCGATCCGAAAAAAAGACCGTCGGCGGTGATCGCATAGTGCACCGGCTTGATGCCCAGCCGGTCGCGCGCGAGCACCAGCCGCCGGCGCCGCGCGTCCCACAGCGCCAATCCGAACATGCCGCGCAAGTGCGAAACGAAGTCGAGCCCGTGCTCTTCGTACAGATGCACGATCACTTCGACGTCCGATGCCGTGGCAAACCGGTGCCCGGCGGCGGCGAGGCGCTGGCGCAGCTCGATGTGGTTGTAGATCTCGCCGTTGCAAATGACGGTGACCGAGCCGTCCTCATTCGAGATCGGCTGCTCGCCGGTCTTGAGGTCGACGATGCTCAAGCGGCGAAAGCCGAGCCCGATGCCCGGCGCAGCCAGAAAGCCCTCGTTGTCCGGACCGCGGTGGCGCAGCGAGTCGGCCATGCGCTTGAGTGTTTCCGCGCTCACCGGCCGCTGTGCGTCCGACCAGGCGATGCCGCAAATGCCGCACATGGTTGTTCCTCTAGCCGGCGGCGTCAGCCGCGGCCGCGCGGCGGCGGCATCAGGAACACGCGCTGCCAGGGGCCCAGCTTGACGCGGCCGAGCACGCCGTAGATCCGAAAACCGCCTTTGGTGTCGTCGCGCAGCGATGACGCGTTCTCCGGGAGGACCGCGCCGGTGGCGCGGCGCAAGCCCGCGCGCTGCATATGCTTCAGATGGTGCGTGCGCACCGCGTTGGAGATGCCGTGGCCGCGAAAGGCAGGCAGCGTGAACTTGTCGTAAATGTGGCCTTCATCTGGTGTCACGTCGATCCGGCACCCGAGAAAGGGTACCCACAGCGGCTGCATGGCGATCCACGCGGCGGCGACGATCCGCCCTTCGCGCCGCGCGACAAAGCACAGGTGGCCCGAGCGCAGTCGGCCGGCGATCTCGCGCCGCGTCGTGCCCGGGCGAAAAACCAGATAGTCGTCCAGCTCGTCTTGCTCGAGCATCGCGACGTCGACCGGCAGGCCCGGCGTAAAGTCGGCGATCGGCTGGTCCAGCGGGCGCTCGAGCAGCAGCAGGCGGCGATACCCCAATTCGGCCAGCAGCTTGAACCAGAAGCTCCTCGGTCCTTCGTCACGCAAGATCAGCAGCGCGCGACGGATGAGATTGCCGGTCGGATACGCCGATCGCGCATCGACCGGCTCACGAGCCGGCGGCCGATGCATCTCGCCGTGTGAATCCGACGTCATCGCTTGCGCGCGTTGATGCCGACGAAATAACCGCTCAGATACCGGGTCGGCCAGCTCGCCATGCGCTCCCATCGACCTGCCGCGCGCAAGAACCGGGCCTTTGTCTCGGCCGTTCCGCGGCGTTCGCACCGCCGCGCGAGCGCGACCGACAACGCGCGCGGACAGTGCAGCAGTGCGACCGTCTCCAGGACGTCGAAGCCGGCGTCTTGCAGCATGCGCCGCAGGCGCCGCGGGCCGCCGGTCGAGCCGATCGGGTAGGCGACGAGCTTCAGCCGATGCAGCAGCCGGAACGGCAGCGCGTTGCGCAGCGCGACCGCAGGATTGGCCAGATTGTCCATCGTCAGCAGCAGGCTGCCGCCCGGGCGCAGAACGCGATGAAAGCCGCGCAGCGACGCGACTATTTCGTCGCGGGTGTCGAAATGATCGAGCGTCGAGTTCGACACGACCACATCGAACGCGTCGCTCGCAAAGGGCAAGCGCCTGACGTCGGCGGCGACGGCCAACAGCGCCGGGTGGCGGATCGTTGCCGCGGCCAGCACCGACGGCGCGAAGTCGACCGCGGCGACTCGACGCGCGCGCACCGACAGCAGCGGATACAGGCCGCATCCCATGGCCTCGTCGAAAAGATCGGTCTTCAGCAGACTGGCGCAGGGTTCCGACGGAAGCCAGCGCGCGAACAGAGCCGCGTTGACCGCATCGCTGTGCAATCGCCACAGCGCCCCGGTCGGCGCACCGAGCAGCGGCTCGAGCACGCGGTCCCAGCGCCGTGCTGCGGTGCCGCCCGACGGGATGCTCCTGCCTTCCATGGTCGCGCGTGCCTTCCGCTCGATGGTTGGGTTGATTGCGCGTGCCGCGGCGACTGATTAGACTGCGGATGCTCGAGTGTGCGCGATTCGGCCTGGCTTACGCTTCGAAGACGACCGCAGCCAATTATAGTGCTCACGCAGCGAAAGCGACCGCGGGTGCGGTATCGCGCAGCCGGACCCTTGCGCCGGTCGGGAGAAATGCACTGAACGCAGCGACCGAAAGCATCAGACCCGCGCCCACCGTCACGGTCGTCATACCCGTATACAACGGCAGTGCCACCTTGCGGCAAAGCCTCGATCCGCTGCTCGCGATGCAGCGCAGCGGCGAAGTCGCCGAAATCATCGTCGTCGACGACGGCTCGAGCGACGCCACCGCGGCGATCGCTGCCGCTGCCGGCGTCCGCGTGGTCGAATCGGGCGGACGCCTCGGGCCCGGCGGAGCACGCAATGTCGGAGCCGCTGTCGCGGCGGGCGAGATCCTGTGGTTCGTCGATGCCGACGTCGTCGTCCACGCCGACGGCGCGCGCGTGCTGCTCGAGGCGCTGCGCGCGACCGGCGCGGCCGCGGTCTTCGGCAGTTATGACGACGACCCGCCAGCGCCGAATTTTTTGTCGCAGTACAAGAATCTGGTCCACCGCTATCAGCATATCCACGCCGGAGGCGATGTCGACACATTCTGGGCGGGCTGCGGCGCGATAAGCGCCAAGGCGTTCGCTGAGGCGGGTGGATTCGACGCCGGCAAATATCCTCATTCGTCGATCGAGGACATCGAGCTCGGATTGCGGCTGCGGCAGCGCGGCCTTCGCATTCACCTCGAGCCGGCGCTGCTGGCAACGCACCTCAAGATCTGGCGCCTGCCCAATCTGCTGCGCACCGAAGTATGCCGCCGCGCGATGCCGTGGTCGCGCCTGATCCTCGAGCATGGATGGTGGTCGCGCAGCCTCAACATGGACGCCGGCGAGCGCTTCCGCGCGCTGCTTGCCGCGTGCTGGCTGGCGGCGCTCCTGCTCACCGCGGCGGGACTCGCGCCGGCTTGGCCCGCGTTGATCCTCCTCGGTCTGATTGCGCTGGCGAACCGGCGCTTGTTCGGCTTCTTCCGGCGCCGCCGAGGGACGCTGTTCGCGATCGGCGGCGTTCTCTATCACCAGGTCTATTATCTCTACAGCGCCGGAACGTTCGCGTATTGCTTGGCAGCGCACCGCTGGTCCGCGATGCGGCGGCGTCTCGACCGGCGGATTCACCCCGCCTGATCCCTGCGGCGCCAAGCGCGCATTCATTGCGCGCTCATCGCGCCCTCATTGTGCGATCTGCCTCGCCGGTGCGCCTTCGGCGGCGGACGCGCTCGCCGTTCCTTGCCGCCACAGGAAGGCCAGATAGAACGCCAGCGCCGGCACCATGTGCAACGGCAGGCGATTGACCAGCGTCTCGTCGGCGACACCGAACGCCGCACTGCTGTAGAAGAACACGACAAACACGAACGCGAATCCACCGAGCATCGTGACCGTCATCGGAGCCAGCGCAGTGGAAAAAACCTGTCGCCAGCGCAGCGCGAGCACCGCCAATGCCAGGTACCAGAGCAGATGCCAGTTGTCCATTTCGAAATAGTGCTCGAACATCGGGCGCGACACGTTAGTGAATTCGGTGCGCAGCGTGTATCCGAGCAGGTGGATCTCGGCGGGACCGAACAGGAGATAAACCAGCATCGCGACGCCGAGCAAGGCCGCCGCGCCCAAGCCGACGCGCCGGTCGATCGCGACCAGCACCGGTGGCAGCAGCGTCAGCGCCCACAAAATGCCTTCCTTCTTGATCGCGATGCAGGCCAGGGCGCAAAGCACGGCAAGCACGGCGTCGGCGCGCCCGCGGGTGCGCACCCATTGCCATAGCGCCATTGCCGCCATGCCGTACGCCGCGGCGACGAAGATATCCGCGTATCCCGCGATGGCGACATGCAGGTCGATGAATGGAATGGACAGCAGCAGATAGCTGAACAGCATCGCCTGCGCCATCCCGGTGCCGATCCGCCGCAATTGGGCGTAGAAGGCGAGTCCCAGCGACGAAACGATCGCTAGCCAGGGCACGTTGATCAGCGACTCGTCCCAGCGACCCAGGCACAGCGCGGTCCAGACCTGCTGCAGCGGAACCGTCGCCGGATAGTCGGAATGCGCATCGACGAATTGCATCGCGCTGCCCGATTCGAGCCACCTCGCCGGATCGATGAACGGGGCGATGCTCCGATATTCGTACCAGACGCGAGCCTTGGTCGCCCACTGCGCCCAGGCGTCCCACGGCAGCAGCGGACGCCATGCGAGCTCGAGGCCCAGGTCGAACAGGCGGACCACGATCAGCGCCAGACAGGCGAAGAACAGCAGCCGGTGCGCTGACGGCAGCGCCGCTGCCCGGCCGCGCGACGCACGCCAACGCTCGCGCAGCGAGGGCAGCGATCGCAGGCGGGCGATACCACCGGCGACGACGGCGAGCGCGATGAGTTGCAGCGCGATGAGCGGCACCGACCATCGCACCGCGACCGCGTCGAGCCCGCGCATCGCCAGCGAGGTCGCCAGCATCCCCAGCAGGTAACCGTAGCCGGCGGCGAGGACCGGGTCGCGCGGCTCTTCGCGACGCTGCAGCGCGAGAACGCAGAAGCCGCCGGCGAGCCACGGCAGCGCGACGCTTGCCGCGATGGCGATCATATCGCGCATGGTGTTTTCGGCATTCCGCCGGGAACGCGGCGCGTCATCGCACGCGGACCAGGACGAGACCCTGCGGTCGCGACAGGATCTCTTCCGCCGGCTTGCGGCGGCCGTCGCGCCAGACCAGCAATTGCGTCGCGCGGTCATAGGCGAGGTCGCTGGTCAGGAAGAGCAGAGCATAGTCGCCGCTGCGCAATTCGTCCGGCACCGGCTCGCGCGCACTCATGGCGTCGCTGTAATAGACGTTCTGCGGGTACAGGAAATACGATCCGCGCTCGCGGAGCGTCCGATCGTCGGCGATGAACTGAATGCGCACCGGTGGTGGAGGCAAAGCCGCGGTCACCTCCTTCATCAGGAGGTACAGGCCGCGATCGTCGGACGCGAGCCGCTTCTCTTCGCCGGTCCTGCCGGCGAACGTGGCGGCGGTTCGCGCCAGCTGGCGCCACAGGTTGACCTGAAAGCGCGCGTCCAGGATCAGCCAGCCGGCGACGAAGATCGCCCAGTAAACGCGCGGATCGCGCGCCACGGCGCGGCGCGCCAGCAGCCAGTAGAGCGCCGCCGCGAAAAAAGCTCCGCCGGCGACGGTCGCGAGCAGCGTCGCGTAATGGCTGCGCTCGTCGTCGAAAGGGAGCGTGACCGAGGCGCCGACGATCGGAATGAACGCGGCCCATTGCGCGAAGATGTCTCCGATCACCGTGGCTATCGACACCGACGGCACCGAAAACGACTGCAGCACCAGAGGCCGCGGCAGCGCACCGCGGGCAACCAGCGCGACGCCGGCGACCGTGCCGATCCATCCGTCGTCCGGACCGAGCTCCAGTGGTGCGATGTGCGTGCCGGTCCAGGTCAGCTGCCTGGAAAAATTTCGATTCGGCCGCTCCTCGGTGCGCCAGACAAAAACCAGGTCGACCGGCAGCGCGTCGGTCGAATGCAGATCGAAGTCGACGCGGGGATGACCGTCGGCGGCAAAAGGCGGGACGCGCGCCGAAAGCACGGCCAGCCGCTCGCCGTCGGTCGCTTCGAGCACGAATTCCCGTCCGTCCCGGTGGCCGCGGCCGCGGACCAGCGCGAATGCGCCGCCGTCGACGGTGATCGCCATCGGGCCGTCGCGCCAATTGCCGCCCGAATGGACGATGGCGACCAGCAGGAGCGACACCGCGATGCCGGCGACGAGCAAGCCCGCGCCGGCAATCCACGGCTGCGCCTGCGCGGCGGGCGTGGCCGTATCCACGCGTTCAGTCATCGAGCGCACACTAGCATCCGCGGCGATCGATTGCCACAAGCGCGCATGCGGCGACAGGCGCGGCATCGCCTACAATGCGAACCATGGGGGAGGACACGCAACAGACCGCCGTCATCATTGGCGGCGGGCCGGCGGGACTTACCGCCGCGTTGGAGCTTATCCGACATACCGACATCCGCCCGATCGTCGTCGAGGCCGACGACGCTGTCGGCGGCATCTCGCGCACGATCGATTGCGGCGGGTATCGTATCGACCTCGGCGGCCATCGCTTCTTTTCGAAGTCCGATTGGGTGATGAACTGGTGGCAGCAAATCCTGCCGCTGGACCGGGAATCGCGCGCAGCGGGCGAGTCGATCAGCGTCGGCTACCGCAACCGGCGCCGTACCGTTCCGGCCGCCGCCGCGGGCGACGCGGAGAAGTGCGGCGATCTGGTGATGCTGGTGCGCCATCGGCTGTCGCGAATCTATTTCCGGCGCAAATTCTTCGACTATCCGGTCAAGCTCAACCTGCGCACGATCTCCAACCTCGGCCCGTGGCGCTTCGCCAGGGCCGCGGCAAGCTATGCCTTGGCCACGCTCTTTCCTCGGCGTCCCGAGCGCAACCTCGAGGACTTCCTGATCAACCGTTTCGGCGTCGAGCTGTACCGGACTTTTTTCAAGTCGTACACCGAAAAGGTCTGGGGCGTCTCGTGCGACCGGATCAGCGCCGAATGGGGAGCGCAACGCATCAAGGGGCTGTCTCTGGTCGCCGCGGCGCGGCATGCGCTGTCGCGCGTTTCGGCGCGATCGGCGCTGTCAACACGCCGGACGCGAACCAGCCTGGTCGAACACTTTCTCTACCCGAAGCTCGGTCCCGGCCAGTTATGGGAGGAGGTCGCGCGCCAGGTTCGCGCCGGTGGCGGCGAGATACGCCTGTCGCAGCGCATCGAGCGGATTCGCCTGGCCAGCCATCGGGTGGCGAGGGTCGACGTACGGAATGTCCTGACCGGGACGCTCGGCAGTGTGCCCGCGGACTTCGTGATTTCGAGCATGGCCGTCCAGGATCTGGTCGCCAGCCTCGATCCGCCGCCGCCGCCCGAGGTGCGCCGCGTGGCGAGCGAGCTGCCGTACCGCGATTTCGTCACGGTGGGTCTGCTGCTGAAGCGAATGAAAACCCGCAACTGGACCGCCACAGGCACGGCTGCAACTTTTCCGCCCGACAACTGGATCTACATCCAGGAGCCCGAGGTCCGCGCCGGGCGGCTGCAGATATTCAACAACTGGAGTCCCGCCATGGTCGCCGATCCCGCGCTGATCGCGCTCGGCGTCGAATATTTCTGCAACCGCGACGACGAGCTGTGGTCGCTGTCCGACGCGGAGCTCGAGGCGCTCGCGATTCGTGAGCTGCAGCAGATCGATCTGATCGACGGCAAGGACGTGGTCAAGGCGACCGTCGTGCGCGTGCCCAGGGCCTACCCCGCTTACTTCGGTGCCTACGCGGAGTTCGGCGTGATCCGGGCGCATGTCGACACGATCGAGAATCTTTTCCTGGTCGGGCGCAACGGCATGCATCGCTACAACAACCAGGATCATTCGATGCTCACCGCGAAGGCCGCGATCGACAACATTGCTTCGGGTCGGACCGACAAGCAGAATATCTGGGACATCAATGTCGACGACGAATACCACGAGGAGCGAGAGCCGGCGTCCGCTTGACGGCCGGCGCCGGCCGCGGACTTCGCCGTGCTTCTGAGCCGGCTGCGCTGGGCAGGCCACTTCGCCTGGCACCTGCGCGGCCAGCCGGCGTTTCCGTTTCTGCCGCTGCCAACCGTGCAGCGCCGGCAGGCCGAGCGGGTGCGGCGCATGGCCGCGCATGCCTGCCGGACCGTTCCCTACTACCGCGAGACGTTTCGCCGGCTGGGACTTGATCCAGCCGACTTTCGCGACGCCTCCGACCTGGCGCGGCTTCCGGTGCTCGAGCGCGAGGCGATCCAGCGCGATCCCGAATACTTCTGCTCGGACGCGGTGCCGCGCGGCGACCTCCTCCGCATCACCAGCGGCGGCAGCTGCGGCGCCCCGCGCCTGGTTCTGCACGACCCGCGCGGCGTGTTCGAGAACGCCGCCCACGGCGAGCGCGAGCGCAGTATCTGGACCGCGATCATCGGTCGCGCCACGGGCTACCGCGAACTGGTCGTGGCGCCGCCGCACAGCACGACCTTCAGGGTCCAGCAGTATTGCCGGGAACGCGGACTCTATCCGCGTGGTGTCGGTATCGAACGCCAGTACGCCTCTCTGCTCGACCCGCCCGAAACGACCGTGCGACACATCAATACGTTCAGGCCCCACCTCGTGCACAGCTACGGCTCGCATCTGGCGATGCTGTTCGGGTATCTGGCGCGGACCGGCGCCTCGTTCCACCGGCCGGCCGTCGTCAGCTACACGGCGGACAGTCTGTCGGCGCCGGTGCGTGCGATGATCGAGCAGCGATTCGGGATTCCGGTTTTCACGACCTACCAGGCGGTCGAAGCTTTCAAGATCGGATTCGAATGCGAGCTGCATCGCGGGCTGCATCTGAATATCGATCTCTATCCGCTGCGAGTCGTCGACGGCGCGGACCGCGATCTGCCGCGCGGGCAAACCGGCGAAGTCATCGTTTCCAACCTCGTCAATCGCGCCATGGTGCTGCTCAACTATCGTCTCGGCGACCTCGTCACTCTGCTGCCCGATCGCTGCGAGTGCGGCCGGTCGCTGCCGCTGCTGTCGTACCCCCAGGGGCGAAGCGACGATCTGATCGAGCTCGCGTCGGGCCGGATCGTGCACCCGCAGGCGATCCGCAGCTCGTTCAATGAAGAGCGATTGATCTGGGAATACCAGGTCGAGCAGCTGACCGACGACCATTTCCGCGTCGCGCTGCTGGCCGCGCCGGCCTGCGATCAGCAGACGACGCGACAGCGCGTCATCGACAGGCTGGCAACGCTGCTCGGCAGCGGCGCGCGCGTCGAGGTCGAATTCATCGAATCGATCGATCGCACGGTCGGAGGCAAGTTCGCGCCGGTGATCTCCCGCCGAGTGAGACAACGGCGGGCGGCCGGCGGTTGACGGCCGGGCGTTGAGCGCGGCATGTCCCGACTTTAGCCGCGCCGGCGCGCGATCATGTCGATTTCGACGCGGGCGCCGCGCGCGAGACCGGTGACGCCGATGCACGTGCGCGCCGGCCGGCGGCCCTCGGGAAAGTAGCCGGCATAGACCTCGTTCATTCGGGCGTAATCGTCATCGAAGTGCAGCAGATAGATTCTTGCGACAGCGACGTCGGCAAGGCCCAGGCAGCAACCTTCGAGCACCGCAACGAGGTTCTTCATCACCTGGTGAGTCTGCTCTTCGATCGTCGCCGGATAAGGCGACGTATTCGACTTGCCCTCGAAGGGCATCTGCCCGGTCACGAATACCCAGCCATCGGCTTCGACGGCATGGCTGAACGGCGCGACCGGATCCGGCGCACCGGCTATCATGTGAAACAGCAGGTCGGACATCGGTGGCTCGCTTTTTTGGCGTCGATCGAATCCGTACGATCGCGGGCGGACCCGGCGCAGATCGCGCGGCGTCAGGGACGCGCGCAGGCGAAGCGCCGATCGGATAAGCTCGATTCATTCTACCGATCCCGGAGGAAAACCATGCGGCCGATACCCGTCGGGGCCAAGGGTTCGTTTTCGCTGGTCGTCACGCCCGAGCACCTGGCCAATCGCTTCAAGGATGCGACCCTGCCTCCGGTGCTGGCGACGCCGGTGATGATCATGATGATGGAAAACGCCGCACTCAACGCCATCAAGCCGTACCTCGACGCCGGCGAAAGCGCGGTCGGAACACGCGTCGACGTTCAACACCTGGCCGCGACGCCGGCCGGGCGTACCGTCACCGCCGAGGCAGAGGTGACCCGGGTCGCGGGGAAACAGGTCGGGTTTCGCATCGAGGCGAGCGACGGCGTCGAGCGCATCGGCACGGGCACGCACGAGCGCATGGTCATCGAGCTCGGCCGATTCATCGAGCGGCTGAACCGCAAGGCTGGCTAGAGTCCGGACTCGCGTCTGGCCGACATTCGTTGGCGCGGAAGTTTGAACGGTGCTGGAGCGGTCGGCGCGCCGCGCTCGGCCGGCTCCGCGGGCGCGCCGATCCAGTGCCGCAACGCCAGGCGGCCGTGCGCGGCAACGACGACGACTCTCGAATCCTTCGCCCGCCTGATCCAGCCGAGCTCAATCATCCGGGACAGCAACGCCGCGCCCACGGCGCCGGCGAGGTGATGGCGCCGCTCGCTCCAATCCATGCAGGCATGGCAAAACTTGCGCCGCTGCAGGGCCAGCGCCGCCGTATCGATCCCCAGCTGCTGCAACAAGCGGTGGCCGGTGGCAGTGAGAACCAGCCCGTCGCTGGCCGCAGCGAGCGCGCGCCTGGCCAGCAAGCGCTCGTGGATCGATACGCCCAACTCGCCGGCAAGGTGGTCGTAGCACACGCGCGCCTGGCGCAGCGCCGGTTCGCGCGGACTCAGCCGGTGCCGCAGCGCGCCGGTCCGGAACGCGACGCCCATCAACGATTCGAGCAACTGCGCCACATCGCGGTCGGCCAGCCGGAAATAGCGGTGCCGTCCCTGACGCTCGGCGGCGACAAGTCCCGCATCGAGTAGCTTGGCGAGGTGCGCGCTGATCGTCTGCTTGGTCACGCCGGCGACAGCGGCGAGCTCGGTTGCGGTCAACGCGCGATCGGCCATCAGCGCGGTCAGCACTTCCGCGCGCGCATGGTCGCCGATCAGCGCAGCGATGCCGACGATGTTCGGGCCGTCTTTCATGGTTCGATGCTAGACGAACCATCGCGGCGCGGCAAGCGCTACGATGGTCGCTGCCTTATCTCCGAGCGAGCCATCGAATGACGATCGCCTGCTTCATCCGCTACGAAATCGATCCGTTCCAGAGCGACGCGTTCCGCGAATACGCGGCGCGCTGGGCGACCATCATCCCGCGCTGCGGCGGCGACCTGGTCGGCTATTTCGTGCCGCACGAGGGCACCAACAATGTGGCCTGGGGCTTGATCGCGTTCGCCAGCCTCGCGGCCTACGAAGCGTACCGCGCCCGCCTCAAGGCCGACCCGGAGGGGCGAGCCAATTTTGCGCTGGCCCAGTCGAGGCGGCTGATCCTGCGGGAAGAACGAAGCTTCGTCGAAGCGGTCGGCGGAACGTTCCGCATGCCGGCCAGTGCAGTGCCGGAGACCGGACCCGGCGGCGGAATCTCGGCCGCCTAGGCCGGCGCTCCGGCCCCCGGCTGCGGCGTGCGCGCGAGCGGAGAAAGCCAGGCGAGCAGCCCCCGCGAGTCCATCGCGCCCGACTGCCGCGCGGTCTCGCGGCCATGCTCGAAGACGATCAGCGTAGGAATGCTGCGGATCGCATAGCGGCCGGCGATATCCTGCGCGGCTTCGGTGTCGAGCTTGGCAAGCCGCATCCGCGGCTCGAGCTCGCCTGCGGCACGCGCGAACTGCGGAGCCATCATCCGGCAGGGGCCGCACCACTCTGCCCAGAAATCGACGACGACGGGAATGTCGCTTTTGCCGGTGTGGCGGTCGAAGTTGGCGGCGGTGAGCTCGGCTGGCTGCCCGACGAAGAGCTGCTTTTTGCAGTGGCCGCAGACCGGGGCGTCGGCGAGGCGGGCCTCCGGTACCCGGTTGATGGTGTTGCAATGCGGGCAGACGATGTTCAAGGCGGGGTTCACGACAAGCGCCCTTGGTGAGGTCGAATTCTCTAGATGGGTTCCCCGGCCGCATTTCGCAACCCCCGCCCGGACGCGGCGGACGGCAGCGGTATGATCGCTTCGATGCGCTACCGCCTGACAGACATCCCGGCAATGCTCGTCACCCCGGCCGGCCGGCGCCAGGTTGCCGACGGCATCGCTTACAGGCTCTGGCCGCTCATGTCGCGGCTGGCGAGACTATACCGCCGCACCATCGGGCGCAGGACCCGCATCGTCGCGATCGTCGGTTCGTTCGGCAAATCGACGACCATGCGCGCGGTCGCCGCGGCGCTCGCGGCGCCGCAACCGCGATCGATGACGGCCAACGCCTGGACTTCGGTCGCGATGGCCGTCCTCCGTATCCGCCCCGCGCAGCGGCACGCGGTGATCGAGGTCGGCATCGGGGGGCGGGGCCAGATGGCGCAGTATGCGCGGCTCGTGCGCCCCGATCTGACCGTGGTCACGTCGATCGGAAGCGAGCATCACGGCAGCCTGGGTTCGCTCGAGATGACGCGGGATGAAAAGGTTCGCATGATAGTCGCGATGCCGGCATCCGGCACCACCGTCCTGAACGCCGACGATCCCAATGTGCTCTGGATGAAGACCCGGGCGCCGGGGCGGGTAATCACGTTCGGCCTGGGCGCCGGCTGCGATGTGCGGGCCGAGCACATCCGCCTGGACTGGCCGCGTGGAACACGTTTCGACCTCGACGCGCTCGGCCAGCGCCGGGAGGTCGCGGTTCGACTGATCGGCCGGCAGATGATCTATCCGGTGCTCGCTGCGATCGCGGTTGCGCTGGTGGAAGGCGTCGCGCTCGATGAGATCCTGTCGCGTCTCCGGACGCTCCCGCCGACCCCCGGGCGCATGCAGCCGGTTCCGCTGGCCAACGGCGCGATCGTGCTGCGCGACGATTACAAATCGACGCTCGAGACCATTCATGCCGCGCTCGCCGTGCTGGCGGACATTCCGGCGGCGCGCCGCGTCGTGCTGTTCGGCGACTTGTCGGAGCCGCAGGGCCACGAGCGACCGATCTATCTCGCGCTGGGCATACGCGCGGCGCGGGTCGCCTCGAGGCTGGTCGTCGTCGGCCGGGGCTTCCGGCGCTACTGGGCAGGAGCGCGGCGCGCCGGCATGCCGCGGTCGGCGGTCGTCGACGGCGGACGCACGGTGCAACAGGCTGCCGCGGCGCTGCAAAAAATGCTGCAACCGGGCGACGTTCTCCTGCTCAAGGGCCGGCGGCCGCAAAAACTCGATCGAGTCCGGATGATCCTGCAGGGACGCCGCGTCCGCTGCGACATCCCATTCTGCGATATCCGCTCGATGGAATGCGAGCACTGCCCGATGCTGGAACGCGGCTGGGGCAGGCATCGCGTGATCATGTGATCCGCGCCGCCCGCTCGATGACGTCGGACCTCTACCCGCCGGCGTCGACTGGGATCGCGCGCACCGACAGCACGCCTTTGATCGCCGCGATCGATCGCACCAGCGACTCGTCGACCGGACTGTCGACGTCGACCAGCGTGTACGCCATCTCGCCGCGCGACTTGTTGACCATCGTGTGGATGTTGAGCCCGGCCTTGGCCATCGTCGACGAGATCTGGCCCAGCATGTTCGGCACGTTGGCATTGGCGATCGCGACCCGGTGCGGTGCCTCGCGCGGCATGTCGACGTCCGGAAAGTTGACCGCGCTGGCGATCGTGCCGTGCTCCAGATACTCGCGCACGTGATCGACGACCATCACCGCGCAGTTCTCCTCGGCCTCGGTGGTCGACGCGCCCAGATGCGGCAGAGCGACGACGCTGGGCTCGCTCTTCAGCATCGGGCTGGGAAAATCGCACAGATAGTATTTCAGCCGATGCGAGCGCAGCGCCGCGACGACCGCGCTCTCGTCGACGATCGCATCGCGTGCGAAGTTGAGCAATACTGCGCCGGGCTTTACGGCGGCGAGGCGCTTGTCGTCGATCAGGTGCCGCGTCGCCTGCAGCAGCGGCACGTGCAAGGTGACGAAATCGGAATGCTTGAGCACCTCCTCGATGCTATTGGCCTTGCGCACGCTGGAAGGCAGCCGCCACGCGGCATCGACGGTGATCTCGGGATCGAAGCCGATGACTTTCATGCCGAGCTTGATCGCCGTGTCCGCCACCAGGCTGCCGATCGCGCCCAGGCCGATGATGCCGAGCGTGCGCTGCGGAAGCTCGACGCCGGCGAACTGCTTCTTTCCTTCCTCGACGCGGGCTTCCAGGTCGGCGGCGCCGGAATCGAGCGAATCGACGTAGCGCAGCGCCGGCACGACGTTGCGCGCGGCAAGCAGCAACGCGGTGAGCACCAGCTCCTTGACCGCGTTGGCGTTGGCGCCGGGCGCGTTGAACACCGGCACGCCGCGGGCGGACATCTCCGCGACCGGTATGTTGTTCGTGCCCGCCCCGGCGCGGCCGATCGCCTTGACGCTCGCGGGAACGGTCATCGCGTGCATGTCGTGCGAGCGCACGATAATCGCATCCGGCTTGTCGACCGCCTTGCCGACGGTGTAACGCGCCGACGGGAAGCGATGCAGCCCGTGGGTCGAGATCTGGTTGAGCGTCAGGATCCGGTAGTGGCTCATCGCGACCGCCTGTGGACGCCGTACCTATCCATGCCGGCGCTCGAAGTCCTCGAGGTAGCCGACCAGCGTCTGCACGCCCTCGATCGGCATCGCATTGTAGATCGATGCGCGCATGCCGCCGACGGCGCGGTGCCCTTTCAATTGGACCATGCCGCGCTCCTTTGCGCCCTGCAGGAACGCTTCGTCCAGCGACGCGTCCCGCAGCTTGAACGGCACATTCATCCGCGACCGGTCTTCCTTGCGCACCGGGCTCAGGTAAAACTCGCTGCGGTCGAGGCAGTCGTAGAGGAGTTTCGCCTTCGCGATGTTCTTGCTCTCGATCGCCGCTACGCCGCCTTGCGCGAGCAGCCACTCGAAGACCAGGCCGGCGACGTAGATCGCGTAAGTCGGCGGCGTGTTGACCATCGAATCGTTCGCCGCCTGCTCTTTCCAGTGGAATGCCGACGGCGTGATCGGCAGCGCGCGGTCGAGCAGGTCGTCGCGGACGATGACCAGCGTCAGCCCTGCCGGTCCCGCATTCTTCTGCGCGCCGCCGTAGATCACCCCGTATTTCGCCACGTCGATCGTACGCGACAGGATGTGCGACGACATGTCCGCCACCAGCGGAACCACGCCGGTGTCTGGCGTCCACTGGTACTCGACCCCGCCTATCGTCTCGTTGGTGCACACGTGCACGTAGGCCGCAGCAGGGTCGAGCTTCCAGGTTTCGCGCGCCGGGACGTAGGTGAAGTTCCGGTCCTCGGCGGAAGCGGCGATGTTGACGGCGCAGTACTTCTTCGCTTCCTTGATCGATTTTTTCGACCATTCGCCGGTGTTGACGTAGTCGGCCGCCGTCTTGCCGGCCAGCAGGTTCATCGGGACCAGCGCGTTTTCCGCAATGGCTCCGCCCTGCAGGAACAGTACCTTGTAGCTCGCCGGAATCGACAGCAGGGTGCGCAGGTCGGCTTCGGCTTTCGCGGCGATGCCGACAAACTCCTTGCCCCGATGGCTCATTTCCATCACCGACATGCCGCTGCCATGCCAGTCCAGCATTTCGGCGGCCGCCTGGCGCAGCACAGCCTCGGGAAGCACGGCGGGACCCGCGCTGAAATTGAACACTCGCATCGAAAGTTCCGGAAAGGATCAGAGGTGACGCGCCCGCATTGTAACGCGCCGTGAGCGCGACGAGCCTTCCGGGCGCGCCGCGGGCGGACCCGCGCACGAGGTCCGCCTCAAGCGCGCGATTGCCGACCTAGAGGTTATCGGCGATGAACCGCGCCCAATCGCCGCGCCATATCATGGCTGTCGTGCTGTTAAGGCGAAACGGCGCGCCGGTGAAATTGTCCTTGATGAACTTGCGCTCCGCGCCATCCGCGGCGCAGCTGAAGTTGCCCGCGCTGTTGATCGATGGACGCGGCTGTCCGACACTCCACGACACGGTTTGCCCGGTGTCGTTGTTCACAAAGGTCAGCATGTCGATCTCCTTTGGTTGGTCGCATGCCCGCGCTGTGCGCGGGGGCTAAATCGTCGCGGCATTGCCGGACGATCCGGACTCCCCCGCCGTCAGCATAAGCCGGATCGATCGCATGCGCACGTCCGGCGCAGCGGCGCCCGGCGGGTCGGAGAATCAGGCCTGAAGGCGGCGGAGCAACGCGTCGATGATGTCGTCCCGGTCGACCGATCTCAACCGGTGCTGGCGCAGCACGCCGGCAAGCTCTTCCCGGTCGATCGCCTTATAGTCGGCGCGGATGAAAATGCCGGCGATGGCTCGCTGCACGCTTACCGACCTGGCGTTGGGGAACAGCCGCATCAGCTCATCGAGGCTTTCGCGATCGGACAGATACTGGCCGGCGAGCGTATTGAGCGCCCGGACCTGCGCATCGGGGTCGGCCATGCCCGCGATGCGCGTCGCGACCGACCGAAGCTCGGCGACGTCCCCGATCGGCCGGTGCTGAAGATAGACCTGCGCGATCTGGACCTCGTCGTTGTTGGATCCGGTCAGCGCCTGCAAGACGCGGGCACGGCTGTCTCCGTTCCCCAGGCATGCGAGGATCGCGGCGCCCGGCACCGTATCTACCGCCCGCATCGACACGCTGACGCGGCGAAGTTCCGCGTCCAGCGCGCGGTCCCGGTTCAACGAGCAGACGAGATCGACGTCGGCGGAGTTTATCCTGCCGCCCGCCAGGAGGTCCTGCGCGAGGTGCACCAGCTCCGCGCGCTCGTCATCCTCCGAGAGCCATCCGAGGTTGCGCGCCAGCTTGATCATGCGCGCCCGAAGCGGCGGCTCGTCGGCGTCGCGGGCAAATGCGAGAAAGCGGTCGCGCGCCGGCCGATCGTTGGCAAGCTCGTCGAGCGCCCGCGCGAACGAAGGGGCCTGACGGTCGCTCTCGGTCAACGAGGCGGTAAAGCTTTCGATGCGGTCGAGAAACATGCGGACCTCGGGCATGTCGCGGCCGAGAATCTGATGAATGAATGCGAGCGTCTGCGCGGGCGAAAGCCGGTCGTCTACGAATTGGCAGACCTCTTGCCGGTATCCGGCGCGGGGGTCGGAGGCGCGGATGCCGGCCGTGGCGGTCATCCCGTTGGCGGAAAACTGGCTGAGCAGCCTCGCGCTGGCGCGCCCGCTGCCAACCTCAGCGCTGGATGCCGAGTGAAAGTAGCGGTTCAATGTGCTTGCGGCGACCGCGCCGACCGGCGCGACCGAGGAAAAACCATAAACGACCGGGACGTTCATGAAAATGCGGCGCATGCCCTCCCGGTTGCTTTCGCTGTGGCGCGCGTTCAGCGCGCGCGAGACGCGCTCGGCGTCGGCTTTCGACCGCCCGGCGCGAATCATCGTGCGCGCGATTTCGGCCGATGCGCTTACGCCGGCTTCGGGGTTCAGCGTATTGCAGCCGAACATATAGACTTCCTTCAGCTGGGAGAACAGTCCCGGGCAGGAATTGCTGCACGAGGCGCGCTCGATCTCGGCCACCGGCAGAAATTCATTCGAATCCAGGTGCTCGGAGAAGAACTCTGTGCCGTTGAAGTGGCCGGAGATGATCAGGACATCGCAGCGGACATGCTGCTTGCAAGCCGAGGCGAGCCAGTCCGGGCGGCCGCGCTCGACCAGCTCGACGAACTGATATTTGTCCTCGGGGAGATAGCGCCGGAACGCTTGCTTTTCATCGGGCGAATTGACGGTGATCGTGCAGACGGTGCTCTTGCCCGCGTGGGCCTGAGGCAAAACGCAGAGCGCGGCCGACAATGCGAGCAGAAGAGCGGATTTGCTGGCCATGGGCATGCCCTACTCCGTGACATTGCATGCCGCGACAACCGGGACAGAGACTTCAGCAGTCAGCAGATGAATGCGCCGTTGCGTCACGCAACACGATGGTTTCGCGAAGCTCGCTCCGGCTATTGACATGATCACCGCGACTGCCTGCAAGGTTCTGTGCGCTGGCCCACGTTGCTCGCAGCGACAATGGCGCCGCCGAGAGGCGCGGCGGCTGGAAAAGGGCACCGCCGGCGCATGGCACACCGTATCGAAACTGCCGCGATCGCGGTATCGGAGTCGGGCTGAAGCGTGTGTAGGACGAACTGAGCGGCGGGATCAGACGCTCAGGACGGGAGAGGCGGCCGCGCTGCGCGAAGCGGCAGCGGAAAACCTGTGGACGTTCGGTGCTGCGGTGCGGGCGGCGGCTAGGCCTGGAGGCGCCGGATCAGAACGTCGATCAGGTCCTCGCCATCGGGCGACTTGATGCGATGCTCGCGAAGCATGCGCAGGAGGTCCTGCCTCGGGAGCGCGCGATAGTCGGACCGGATGAAGACGCCCGCGATCGCCCGCTGTACGCTCACCGATGTCGCCACCGGGAACAGCCGCGTCAGCTGATCCAGGCTCTCGCGGTCGGCAAGGTAATAGTGCGCCAGCGTGTCGAGCGCGCGAATCTGTGCATCCGACTCGGTCATGCGCGCGATCCGCGCGGCCACGTCGCGGAGCTCGCTCACGTCGGTGATCGGATGATGACGCAGGTAAACCCGCGCGATCTCGACGTCGGCGTCGCCGCGCGTGGTCAGCGCCCGCAACACCCGCTCGCGGTCTTCCTCGCTGCCCAGGCAAGCCAGCAGCGCCGCGCCGGCAACGCCTTCACTGCGCAGCGGCGACCGCTCGAGGCGCGGCAACTGGTCGTCCAGGCTTCGATCCTTGTTCAGCGAGCAAACCAGATCGACCTCGGCCGAGCCGATCGACCTTGCGGCCAGCAGGTCGCCAAGCATGCGCGTGATCTCGGCCTTTTCATCCTGCGCTGAAAGCCAGCCCAGCGTGCGGGCCACGTGCACCATGCGGCTCCGGACCTGCGGGCGGTCGACGTCGCGTGCGAACGCCATGTACCGGTCCCGCGCCAGCTGATCGCGAGCGATCTCGTCTCGTTGCTGGATGAACGAAGGAGACTGGCGATCCTCTTCGGTCAACGATTCGTAAAACGCCTCGATGCGCTCGAAGAACATGCGCACCTCGGCCATGTCGCGGCCCAGGAGCTGATGGATGAAGGCGAGTTTCTGCGCCGGCGAGCGCTGCTCGTCGAATAATTGGCAGACCTCGCGACGATAGTCGGCACGCGGATCGGCATCGACCATTCCCGTCGTGGCCGTCATCGAGCTTCCGGCGAACTGGCCGAGCAGGCTCGAGCTGGCGCGCCCGGTCCCGAATTCGCCGCCGCTCGACGATGCCAGGTGGCGGCCCAGCAGCGGGGCTGCCGCCGCGCCGAGGGGCGCCATCGCCGAAAAGCCGTAGATGACCGGAACATTGGCGAATATCCGCCGCATGCCTTCGCGATTGCTTTCGCCGTGGCGCTCGTTCAAGGCGCGCGAGACGCGCTCGGCGTCGGCGCGCGAATAGCCGGAGCGCACCAGGCTGCGCGCGACTTCCGCGGCTGTGCTGTCGGGGGTGGCCGCGTTCAGCGTGTTGCAGCCGAACAGATAGACTTCCTTCAGCTGTGAAAACAGCCCCGAGCAGGAAGCGCTGCAGGAGGCGCGCTCGAGCTCGGCGACCGGCAGCGATTCTCGCGCGTCGAGTCGATCAGAATAGAATTCGGTTCCTCCGTCGAAGTGACCGGAAACGACCAGGACGTCGCAACGAAGGCTCTGGCGGCAGGCCGACGCCAGCCAGTCGGGCCGTCCGCGCTCGACCAGCTCGACAAACTGAAATTTGTCTTCGGGCAGGATGCGGCGCAGCGTTTCCTTTTCGTTGGGCGAGTTCACGGTGACCGTGCACACCGTGCTCTTGCTGGCGTGGGCGTCGAGCGCGCCAAGCGCAGCCAGCAATGCGATCAGAAATGCGGATGTTCGGCGGGCAGGCATCGGTCGGAGAGGTGGCCCCAGTCTTCGGCGCGCGACAGTATTTCATGACGCCGGCATTCCGAACAGGCTTTTCGTCCGCCAATTCGGCTCTTTTGGCGGTCGGCGCA
>DATASF010000032.1:0-11836 GCA_036269335.1 Casimicrobiaceae bacterium | reverse complement strand
CCGGCCGACACGACCTCGTGCAGCTTCGCGATCGAGACCCCCGCTTTCGCGCATGCGGCGCAGGCTTCGGCGGTCGCCGTCGCGATCGCCTGGGCGAGGAAATTGTTGACCAGCTTCAGAATATGGCCGTGTCCGGGCGGGCCCACGTGGATGACGTTCTCGCAGTACGCGGACAGCACGGGCTTCAGCTCGGCAAAAGTCGCGTCGTCGGCGCCGACCATCGTGTTCAGCCGGCCCTCCTCCGCTTCCTTGGGCGTCCGCGCCAGCGGCGCGTCGACGTACCGTGTTCCCTTGCGCGCGAGGTCGTCGCGAATTTTCGCCGTCGACGAAGGCTCGGCGGTCGAGGTGTCGACGACGATCAGGCCGTCGCGCGCGGCGCCCAGGATGCCGTCGGGTGCGTAGACGATCTCCTCGATCTGCGGCGACCCGGTGACGCACAGGATCACGACGTCGGAAGCGCGCGCGAGCTCGGCGTTGGTCGCGACCTCGCTGGCGCCGGCCGCGAGTATGTCCTCGGCGGGCTTGCGGTTCCTGTGGACGCGAACGGTCAGCGGAAACCCCTTGGCGATCAGGTTCTTGGCAATGCCGTGGCCCATCAGGCCGAGGCCGATGAAGCCGATACGGGTGGCAGCAGCGTTCACGATGCGGTGCTCATTCGTTTTCCTTCGGGATAGCCGGCCGAGCCGGCGTGCGGACTGGTAAGGCGGTCAGGCCAATTCTAGCCGATCAGGACGGTTTCAGTCGACCGCGGCCGGCTCGGCCGGCGCCAGGCTCGCGCGCCAGCGCTCGTACCAGGTGAGGACGCCGCCGCTGCCGGCGATCACCACCATGCCGGCCAATGCCCAGTTGTCTGGGAACGTGCCGAACAAGGCCCAGGCCGCGATGGTCGAGAACACCAGTTGCACATAGGTGAACGGCGCGATCGCCGACGCCGAAGCCAGCCGGAATGCCCGCGTGAACAGCCAATGCCCGATCGAGCCCATGACGCCGATGCCGAGGAATAAAGCCAGGTCGGACGTCGGATACCAGCTGTCGTCGTGCTCGAACGCAACGACGATCGACATCAGCACCGCGCCGCACAGGCAGGGATAGAACAGCAACACCCTCAGGTCCTCGCCGACGAGCTTGCGGGTCAGGATCTGGTAGGCGGCATAGGCGGCCGCCGCGGCCAGCGCGAAAAAAGCGGCGCTGTCGAGGATCCCGGTGCCGGGGCGCACGATCAGCACCATGCCGACGAAGCCCGCTGCAGCGAAGCCCCAGCGCGGCAGGGTGATGCGCTCGTCGAGCAGCCATCCGGCGAACAGCGTCACGAGGATCGGGCTGGTGTAATTGAGCGCGGTCGCTTCGGCCAGCGGCAGGTATTTGAGCGCGGAGAAAAAACACAGCGACGACGCGATCAGCACCGTGCCGCGCACCAGGTGCAGGCCCGGCCGCGTCGTGCGCACCAGATTCCAGCGCATCGTCGGCGCCAGCAGCGCAAACATCAGCAGCGCCTGCACACCCCAGCGCGCCCACACGAGGAGCGGTACCGGATAACGCTGGCTCAGATACTTGACGGTGACGTCGATGCTGGTGAAGCAGGCGCACGCAGCGACGATCAGCGCGATGGCGGCCAGCGGCATGTGCGCGGGTCGAGTCACTCGACATTTTAGCCGGCGCGGTGCCGCCGCGCCAACCGCGGCGCGCCATACCGCGCACGCGCGAAAGCGCCGATAATGCCGACTGCATGCACCGGACGGCCCAAGGCCGCCAGGCTTCGACAATATTCAGGAGAAAACATGATCGCCAGACCTTCCGGCCCGCTCGCCGCCGTGCTGCTGGCTTCGGTATTGTGCTTCGCCGCCGGCGCCGTGGACGCGCAGGTCCAGCCGGGCGCAGCGCAGAAGAACCGGGTCGTCATCCAGGTCAGCGATGCCGAGCCCGCGAAGTGGAACCTCGCGCTGAACAATGCGCGCAACATCCAGACCGACCTCGGTGCGGCCAATGTCGACATCGAGATCGTCGCCTATGGCCCAGGCATAGGCATGCTGAAGGCCGACTCGGTCGTCGGCAACCGCGTCGAGGAAGCAGCAACGGCCGGGGTCAAGCTTATCGCCTGCGAGAACACGATGCGCGGACAGAAGCTGACGCATGCCGACATGTTGACCGGCATCGGCTACTCCCCAGCCGGCGTGGTGACGCTGATGCAGCGGCAGCAGCAGGGCTGGGCTTACATCCGGCCCTGATCGACGCTCGGGCGGCGAGGCGGCGCCGCCTCGCCTAAGTCCCAGAACAATCCGGTCATGATCTGCAGCCCTTCGCGGGCCACCGCGGAGAGCATGTGCTCGTTCGGCGCGTGTTGCGAGCAGGCCGGATACGAGTGCGGGACCCAGATCGTGGGCAGGCCGAGCACGTCGGCGAAGCAATCGTTGGGCAGCGAGCCGCCGAGGTTCGGCAGGACGACCGGCGGCGCGCCGACGGTCGCGGCGATCGAGTCGCTCGCCCACCGCACCCACGGGTCGGCGGGATCGAGCCGCGTCGCCTCCATCGGGTCGGTCGACGCGGGGCGCACGTCGACGATCGCCATTCCGCGGGCGTCCAGGTGCGCCCGCATCGCCGGAATGAACGTGCGCCAGTCGCAGCCTGCGACAAAGCGCAGCTGCAGATGCGCGCTCGCGCGCGGCGGGATCGCGTTGACCGGCCGGTCCGGATTCCCGGTGCGAAAGGCGAGCACCTCGAGCGCGTTCCAGCCGAAGACGCGCTCGGCCGGGGTCAGCGCCGGCTCGCCCCACTCCGGATCGATCGCCGGCCCGCCGGGCTCCCCCGGCTCGACCCGCGCCAGCGCGGTCCTCACCGAGGCGGGAATCGGCCCGGGGCGCAAGGCATCGACCAGGATGCGGCCGCGCCCGTCGACCAGCGCGGCGATCGCATTGGCCAGGATCGTCCCGGGATTGGCGAGCAGGCCGCCCCAGTTGCCGGAGTGATGCGCGCCGTCGCGCAGGCTGACCGAGAGATCGAAATTGAACGCGCCGCGCGAGCCCAGGAAAATCGTCGGCGAGGCGGCGCGCAAGCGCGGACCGTCCGAGGCGATCAGCACATCGGCGGACAGCTGTTCCGCGCGCCGCTCGCAGGTCAGACGCAGACCCGGCGACCCGATTTCCTCGCCCATCTCGAGCAGCAGTTTGGCATTGAAGCCGAGCCTTCCGCGACTGGCCAGAATCCGCGCGAGCGCAGCCAGGTTGATCGTGTGCTGGCCCTTGTTGTCGGCAGTGCCGCGGCCGTACCACCTGCCGTCGGCCACCGCCAGCTCCCACGGCGAGCGCGCGTCGCTCCATTGCTCGTCGTAGCCGGCGACGACGTCGCCGTGCCCGTAGATCAGCACGGTGGGGAATGCATCGTCCTCACGGCGCTCGGCGAACAATAGCGGCGGCGCACCCGGCACCGGATTCGGCCAGATCGACCATTCGAAGCCGCAGCGCGCGACACTGGGGCCGATATCCTCGTTCAGGTAGCTCGCCAGCGCGGCGGTGCGGGCGGAGTCCTGGCTTTCGGTCCGGAACGCCACCCGCCGTCCGAGCTCGGCAAGCATCGCGCCGGAGTCGAACCACGCCGTTGCAGCGGAGATAGCTGCGGCTCGGGGGCTGGACATGAATGAGGTCAGGTCGGGGTCAGGCGGCCGCGACGGCCGTTCGGATTGGAGCGGGTGAAGGGAATCGAACCCTCGTCGTAAGCTTGGGAAGCTTCTGCTCTACCATTGAGCTACACCCGCGCATCGTGCTGGCCGGATTATAGCGAAGGCCCCTGCGCGCGGACGTAGGCTACATGCCGCTGGCAGGCGAAACGCCGCCTGTTACAGGATGTGTCGGTGGTGCCCCGGCGCCGCGCAATTGCGCGACAATAGACGGCTGCCCGGGCCAGGCTGACAGCCGGCCGCCCGGACCGATAACTGCAGGACCGACGCGTGGCGGGTCCCGAACGCCAGCGATGTCCGAGACACGGCCGACATGCGAAGACGAAAGAGACTCCTTGCGATAGCCGCAGCGCTGGCCGTGCTGGCGGTCGCGATCGGACTCGTCGCCCAGTACAACAAGGAGTCGCGCGCCGCGGTGCAGAAAGCGCCGGCGAGCGTTCCGGTGACTGCGGCGCCGGTGATCGCCAAGACGGTACCGGTGCGCCTGATCGCCATCGGCAACGTCGAGCCGTTCACCACGGTGGCGGTCAAGGCGCGCGTCGACGGCCAGATCGTCAGCGTTCACTTCAAGGAAGGCGACGAAGTCGCCAAGGGCGCCCTGCTGTTCGAAATCGATCCGCGTCCGCTTGCGGCGACGCTCAAGCAGGCGCAGGCCAACCTTTTGAAGGACAAGGCGCTGTACGACCGCGCGGTCGAGCAGGAGAAGCGCTACAAGGATCTGCTGCAAAAGAATTTCATCTCGCCCGATGCCTACGAGCAGGTCAAGACGAACATGGACAGCGCAGGGGCGACGGTCCGCGGCGACGAAGCGACGATAGAGAGCGCGCGGCTGCAACTGGAATACTGCACGATCCGCTCGCCGGTGACCGGTTACGCCGGCAAGATCGCGATCCAGCAGGGCAACCTGGTCAAGGCGAACGACACCAATCCGCTGGTGACGATCAACCAGATCGTTCCCGTTTACGCGTCGTTCTCGGTGCCGGAACAGCATATCCCCGATATCCGCAAATTCCAGGCCGACGGCGTGCTGCAGGTCCAGGCAGGATTCGCCAATTCGGCGCGTCCTTTGATCAAGGGCAAGCTGTCGTTCATCGACAATACCGCCGACATGACGACGGGAACGATCAAGCTCAAGGCCGAATTTCCGAATGTCGACAAGGCGCTCTGGCCCGGACAGTTCGTCAATGTCGTCATGACGCTGTACGACCAGAAGGACGCAGTCGTCGCGCCGTCGGCGGCGGTGCAGAACGGACCCAACGGCCAGTACGTCTATGTCGTCAAGCCCGACATGACCGTCGAGCTGCGCAACATCAAGGTCTCGCGGACCGAGGGTGACGACACGATCGTCGCGAGCGGCCTGCAGCCGGGCGACCAGGTCGTCACCGTCGGGCAGCTGCGACTCGCGCCCGGCACCCGGGTCAGCCTCGCCAAGGTGCCAGAGCAGTCATGAACATCGCCGAGCTGTTCGTCCGGCGTCCGGTGATGACCGTGCTGGTGATGACCGGCATCCTGATCTTCGGCGTCATTTCGTACCGCTTGCTGCCCGTCAACGCGCTGCCCAACGTCGATTTCCCGACGATCCAGGTGCAGGCGCAGCTACCCGGCGCCAGCCCCGACACGATGGCGTCGGCGGTGGCGACACCGCTGGAAAAGCAGTTCTCGACCATCGCCGGCATCGACTCGATGACGTCGGCTTCGACCGACGGCATCGCGACCATCACGATGCAGTTTTCGCTCGATCGCAGCATCGACGCGGCGGCGCAGGACGTGCAGTCGGCGATCGCCGCCGCCGCGCGCTCGCTTCCCTCGTCGATGCCCACGCCGCCGACGCAGCGCAAGGTCAACCCGGCCGACGCGCCGATCCTCAATATCGTCCTGTCGTCGCCGACGATGCCGCTGTCGACGGTAGATGACTACGCCGAGAACCTGCTGGCGCAGCAGATCTCGACGATCAGCGGCGTCGCGCAAGTCGCGGTTTACGGCTCGCAGCAGTACGCGGTGCGCATCCAGCTCGACCCGAATGCGCTTGCCACGCGCGGCCTCGCGCTGACGGATGTCGAGCAGGCCGTCGGCAGCAGCAATGTCAACCTGCCGACCGGAACGCTGTACGGGCGCGACAAGGCGACCTCGGTCCAGGCGACCGGGCAGCTGATGAACGCGCAGGCGTACGCGCCGATGATCGTCGCCTATCGCAACGGCGCGCCGGTCCGCCTGAACGAGATCGGCCGCGTGTTCGACAGCGTGCAGAACGACAAGATCGCGGCCTGGTACAACGGGACGCGCGCGATCATGCTCGCGGTCCAGCGCCAGCCGGGAACCAACACGATCGAGATCGTCGACGCGGTCAGGAAAATACTTCCAACCTTCGAATCGCAATTGCCGCCCGCGATCAAGCTAAACGTCTTCTACGACCGCTCTGTCTCGATCCGGGCGGCCGTGCACGACGTGCAGATGTCGCTGCTGCTGGCGCTGGTCCTGGTCGTCGCGGTGATCTTCGTGTTCCTGCGCAGCGTTTCGGCGACGATCATCCCCAGCCTGGCGCTGCCGCTGTCGATCATCGGCACTTTCGCGCTGATGTACGCGTTCAACTACAGTCTCGACAACCTGTCTCTGATGGCGCTGACGCTCTGCGTCGGCTTCGTCGTCGACGACGCGATCGTGATGCTGGAGAACATCACCCGCCACATCGAGATGGGCAAGTCGCGCATGCAGGCCACACTCGACGGGTCGAAGGAAATCGGCTTCACGATCGTCTCGATGACCTTGTCGCTGGTCGCGGTGTTCATCCCGGTGATGTTCATGGGCGGCATTCTCGGGCGCCTGCTGCGCGAGTTCGCCGTCACCATCATCGTTGCCGTGCTGATCTCGGGCATCGTCTCGCTGACGCTGACGCCAATGCTGTGCAGCCGCATGCTGGTCGACGAGCACAAGCGGAAGCACGGCCGCGTGTACGCGTTCTCCGAACGGATATTCGATACAGTGCTTGCCGGCTATCGGAGCACGCTGGGGCTGGCCCTGCGTTTTCAGGGGCTGGTGCTAGTGGCGTTCATCGGCATCGCCATCTGCACCGGCGTGCTTTTCGCCACGATGTCGAAGGGGTTCCTGCCGGCCGACGACAACGGCCAGATCCTGGTGTTCACCGAGGCGGCCCAGGACGTCTCGTTCCAGGCGATGTCCGACATGCAGCGGCAGGTCGCCGAAATCGTCAAGGAGAATCCGTACGTCGAAGGAGCGATGTCCTCGGTCGGCGCCGGCGGCCCCAGCTCCTCGCTCAACGTCGGGCGAATCTTCGTCGCGCTGACGCCGCGCGGGAATCGTCCCAACGCCGACACGGTGGTGCAGCAGCTGCGCGGACCGCTGTCGCGGGTGAGCGGCATCAAGGCGTACGTGCAGAACATCCCGGCGATTCGCATCGGCGGCCAGGTCACCAAGAGCTCGTATCAGTACACGTTGCAGGGAACCGACACGACCGAGTTGTACCAGTGGGCGCCGAGAATCGAGGCGAAGCTGCAGTCGCTTCCCGCGCTGGTCGGGGTGACCAGCGACCTGCAGATCGCCAAGCCGCAGGTGACCGTCGAGATCGACCGCAACAAGGCCTCATCGCTGGGCGTCTCGGCGCAGGAGATCGAGAACACGCTGTACGACGCCTACGGCCAGCGCCAGGTGTCGACGATCTACGCGCCGACCAACCAGTACTGGGTGGTGATGGAGTTGCTCCCCCGCTACCAGACCGACGCCTCGGTCCTGTCGATGCTCTACGTACGCTCGGCGAGCGGATCGCTGGTGCCGCTGAACAGCGTGGCGACGCTGAGGCCGACGGTGGGGCCGCTCGCGATCAACCATCTGGGCCAGCTGCCCGCCGTGACCATATCGTTCGACCTGAAGCCCGGCGTGGCGATCGGCGACGCGATCAAGGAGATCGACAAGGCGATGGCGGAAATGCGCCCGCCGGCGACGATCATCGGCGTCTACCAGGGCACGGCACAGGCGTTCCAGTCGTCGTTGCGCGGCATGGGCATCCTGCTGGTGCTCGCGGTGTTCGTCATCTACCTGGTGCTGGGCATCCTGTACGAGAGCTTCATTCACCCGCTGACGATTCTTTCGGGGTTGCCGACCGCAGGCTTCGGCGCGCTGCTGACGCTGCTGCTGTTCGGCGTCGAGCTCAACATGTACGCCTTCGTCGGCATCATCATGCTGGTCGGCATCGTCAAGAAGAACGCCATCATGATGATCGACTTTGCGATCGAGGCACAGCGGAAGGAGTCGAAACCGCCCGCGGAGGCGATCTACCAGGCGTGCATAACGCGCTTCCGCCCGATCATGATGACGACGATGGCGGCGCTGATGGGAAGCCTGCCGATCGCGCTGGGCCTCGGCGCGGGCGGCGAAACGCGGCGGCCGCTTGGCCTCGCGGTCGTCGGCGGCCTGGTCGTCTCGCAGGCGCTGACCCTCTACATCACGCCGGTGATCTACCTGTACTTCGAGCGGTTCCAGCAGTGGCTCGCGACGCGGCGCGAGGAGCGCGCGCAGGAACCCGCGCACGCTGCCGCGGACTGATCCCGCGCGCTTGCCGGCGCGCACGCTTTGGCGTAACCTCGATTCGAACGCTAGGGGTCCCCTCGTGCAAGCGAAAGCGAGGCGGTGAGATCAAACCCTTGGTACCTGTGCGGATAATGCCGGCGCAGGGAAGCGTGCTCCACTCTCGTATCGCTCCCCTGCTCCGCTTTGCCCGCCGCCGCAGAGGAGCATCATGAACGCCAATGACCAGTTTTTCGCCCGCGACGCGCACGTCGACGACGCGGCCGTCCAGCCGCTGCCCAATTCCCGCAAGATCTACGTCGAGGGCTCGCGGCCCGACCTGCGCGTGCCGATGCGCGAGATCGCGCAAGCCGACACGCCGGCGTGGGACAAGTCCACTGAGGGCGCCGAAGTCAATCCTCCGCTCGCCGTCTACGACACTTCGGGTCCGTATACCGACCCGGCGGCGAAGATCGACATCCGCTCCGGGCTGCCGCCGCTGCGCGCCCGCTGGATCGACGAGCGCGGCGACAGCACAGAGCTCGACGGGCTCACTTCGGCCTATGGCCGCGCGCGTCTTGCCGATGCCGAGCTCGACGGCCTGCGCTTCGACCTCAAGCGCCGGCCGCGACGTGCCAGGTCGGGTGCCAATGTCTCGCAGATGCACTACGCGCGGAGCGGCATCGTCACGCCCGAGATGGAATTCATCGCGATCCGCGAGAACCTGAAGCGCGAGGAAATGCTGAGCGCGCTGCCCGCGCTGGTGACACGCCAGCATCCGGGGCAGAGCTTCGGCGCGGCGATTCCCGATCGGATGACGCCCGAATTCGTCCGCGCCGAAGTCGCGCGTGGCCGCGCGATCATTCCGGCCAACATCAATCATCCGGAAAGCGAGCAGATGATCATCGGCCGGAATTTCCTGGTGAAGATCAACGCCAACATCGGCAACTCGGCGGTCAGCTCGTCGATCCAGGAAGAAGTCGAGAAGATGACCTGGGCGACGCGCTGGGGCGCGGACACGGTCATGGATCTTTCGACAGGGAAGAACATCCACGAGACGCGCGAGTGGATCATCCGCAACTCGCCGGTGCCGATCGGCACGGTGCCGATCTACCAGGCGCTGGAAAAGGTCGACGGCAAGGCCGAGGAGCTGACCTGGGAGATGTACCGCGACACGCTGATCGAGCAGGCGGAGCAGGGCGTCGATTACTTCACCATCCACGCCGGCGTGCTGCTGCGCTACATCCCGCTGACCGCGAAGCGCATGACCGGCATCGTCAGCCGCGGCGGCTCGATCATGGCCAAGTGGTGCCTCGCGCATCACAAGGAGTCGTTCCTCTATACGCGCTTCGAGGAAATCTGCGAAATCATGAAGGCGTACGACGTCAGCTTCAGTCTGGGCGACGGCTTGCGCCCCGGATCCGGCTACGACGCCAACGACGAAGCGCAGATGGCCGAGCTCGCCACGCTGGGCGAATTGACGCAGGTCGCCTGGAAGCACGACGTGCAGACGATGATCGAAGGTCCGGGCCATGTGCCGATGCACCTGATCAAGCACAACATGGACGAGCAGCTGCGGCTTTGCGGCGAAGCGCCGTTCTACACACTGGGTCCGCTGACCACCGACATCGCGCCCGGCTACGATCACATCACCTCCGCGATCGGCGCGGCGATGATAGGCTGGTATGGCACCGCGATGCTGTGCTACGTGACGCCGAAGGAGCACCTGGGGCTGCCGAACAAGGCCGACGTCAAGGATGGCATCATGGCCTACAAGATCGCCGCGCACGCGGCCGACCTCGCCAAGGGTCATCCCGGAGCACAGGTCCGCGACAATGCGCTGTCGAAGGCGCGTTTCGAGTTCCGCTGGGAGGACCAGTTCAACCTCGGGCTCGATCCGGACAAGGCGCGCGAATTCCACGACGAGACCTTGCCGCAGCAGGGCGCCAAGCTCGCGCATTTCTGCTCGATGTGCGGTCCGCACTTCTGCTCGATGAAGATCACCCAGGACGTGCGCGACTACGCGGCGAAGCTTGGCGTCGACGAGGCGGCGGCGCTGGAAAAAGGCATGGAGTCGAAGGCCATCGAGTTCGTGAAAAAGGGCGCGGAGATCTACAGCAAGGCATAGGAACTTGACCGGCGAACTGGATCCCGGGAGGAGATAGGGCCACCACACCTTGCAACGCAGTCATCCGACCAGCACGACCGCCATCCGCATCGGCGTCTCCGGCTGGCGCTACCCGCCATGGCGCGGCGTGTTCTATCCGAAGGGTCTGCAGCAGCGCCGCGAGCTGGAATTCGCTTCGCGCGTCTTTCCCTCGATCGAGCTCAACGGCTCGTTCTATTCGCTGCAGCGGCCGGAAAATTACGCGACCTGGTACACAGAGACGCCGGCGGGCTTCGTCTTCAGCGTCAAGGCGCCGCGCTTCATCACCCATATCAAGCGGCTGCGCGACATCGACGCGCCGCTCGCCAATTTTTTCGCTTCGGGCGTCGCCAACCTCCGCGAAAAACTCGGGCCGATCCTGTGGCAGCTGCCGCCGACGATGCGCTACGACGCGCCGCTGCTCGAGAATTTCCTGGCGTCGCTGCCGCGTGACACCGACGCCGCGTCGAGGCTCGCCCGGCGGCACGACGCCAGGGTCAGCGGGCGCGCGCGGATCGCTTTCGGACCGGTGCGCCGAATGCGCCACGCGCTGGAGATGCGCCACCCGAGCTTCGTCGATCCGGGGCTCGTCGACCAATTGCGGCGGCACGAGGTCGCGCTGGTGATCGCCGACACGGCGGGCAAATGGCCGCAGGTCGGCGACGTCACCTCGAACTTCGTCTACATCCGCCTGCACGGCGATGAAGAGCTCTACCGGAGTGCGTATATCGAGCCGGTGTTGACACAGTGGGCGGCGCGCATCCGCGCCTGGGCCGATGGTGGCGAGCCGCGCGGCATCGAGCGCATTTCGCACCAGGCCGCCGCCGCGCATGGCCGGCGCGAGGTCTTCTGCTATTTCGACAATACCGACAAGGTCGAAGCCCCGGCGAACGCCCGCCGGCTGATGGAAAAGCTGAAAGTCGAATGGTCAGCGCCGGATCGACTGCCTTCGCCATAGGACAAAATACACGACCAGGTTGATCAGCAGCACCGCCGCACCGATCGCCATCTGCAGTTCGCGCGTCAACCCCGCCGGGTAGATCAGCGCCACCAGGTAGTGCTCGAAGAAGTCACCGCCGTATCCGGCCTCACCCGCGCCGCGGCGCAGCGCCAGCTCCAGCGGCGTCAGCGGGCAGATCGATCCACTGAGCTCGACGAATGCAGCCCACGCCACCGCGGGCAGATGCAGCCACGCGAGGCGCGGTATGCGCAATACCAGCAGGCCGCCGCACGTCACGAAGAGCACGAATGCCAGGTGCACCGCCAGCACGGCATCGGCGGCGAAGCGGTAGGGCATGACCGGGAAGGAAAGCTTCGCGGCAGATGCGGGAGTCCGCGGCCGCAACGGACGGCGAGCTACTTGCCCGCGGGAATCGTAATCTTGCGATCGGCCATGTGCCGCAGGTAAGCCAGCAGGTCGGTCAGATCCCGATTGCTCAGCAATCGCGTTTCGAACGCAGGCATCTTGGCGGCCGGCCAGCGGCGCAGCGACTGGGGATTGC
>DATASF010000031.1:0-17404 GCA_036269335.1 Casimicrobiaceae bacterium | reverse complement strand
CATCGATGTCGGCAAGGGCGGCGAGGCAAGAGTCATCGTGGCGATCGCCGGCGACGAGATCGCGGGTTCCGGGCGTTACGTCTTCGTGCCCGAGACCTGGCAGCGCGCCGAACGCCTGCGCGCGAGCCGATTGAGTCTCGTCAAAAATGCGATCCGGCTCGCACTGATCGTCGCGGGGTTCGCGGCCATCATCGCGACGATCATCGCCTGGAGCCGAGGGCGTTTCGACAGGCGCGCGTTCTGGCTTGCATTGGGAACCGTCGGCGCGGCGACGCTGCTCGGCGGCATCAACGCCTGGCCCGATTTCGCGATGCAGCTCAGGACGGCCGAACCGCTGGCGCCGCAGATCGCTCTCGGCGCGGCGGGAATCGGACTCTCGCTGGTTCCGCTGACCTTGCTCGCGAGCCTGCTGGCGGGCGTCGCGGTCTGGGAAGCCCGCGAGCATTCGTCGCCCGACACCGGCATCGGGCAGCTATGGCTGCGCGGCGCCAGCGCGGGGTTTTTCGTCGCCGGCGTCGAAGGCCTGGCCGGCGCGGTGGCGGCGCGGGACTTTCCCCGTTCGGCCCGCTACTCGATCGAGAACGCGTGGCTCCCGTGGCTCGACGCGCTGATCAGGTCGGTTTCGGCGCCGGTCCTGGGCGTCGCGGTGACGATCATCGCGCTGCACTGGCTGGAGCGCTGGACCGACGGGTGGCGCCGCCGCCGCTGGCTGGTGTACGCGGCAATGACGATCGCGAGCGCCGCGCTGGCGGCGTTAAGGGCCGACGACTGGCCGTCGATCGTCGTCGGCGGACTGGTGGGGGGCGCGCTCTACACGCTGCTGTTCGCGACCGTGCTGCGCTACGATCTTCGACTGGTGCCGGCGTTCGTTGCAGCCAACGCGATCGTGCGCATCGTCGGCAACGCGCTGCTGAAGAGCACTGCCGCGGGGGCGTTCTATGCGGCGCTTGAGATCGCCGCGACCGTCGCGGTCGCCTGGGCGATCACGCGCTATCTGCTGCGCGTGAACTCGCCGGCTGTCGTTCCCGCGCCCGCATCCGGATGAGCCTGCCGCGCAGCCGCTATTCGATCTTCACCCAGAACGGCATCACCTGATTGTCGGCGCGATGCACGGCGCTCACGTTGCTGCGCTCCGCCCAGGGTATGACCTGGCGATGCAGCGGCAGATGATTGATCTCCGCGTTGTGCACAGCCAGCGCTTCGCGGATCTCGGCAAGGCGCTGGTCGGGATTCATGTCCACCTTGACCTTCGCGATCAGCTCGTCGAGCCTGGGATTGGTGTACCTGCCGTAGTTGTAGTCGCCATCGCCCTTGCCGGTGTAGCTCGCAAGCACGGGCTGCAGGATGAAAATGCCGTCGATCGCCCCGCCGCCCCAGCCGAGCATGTACATGCTGGTGTCGGTCTTTTCGAGCTTCGGAAAGTAGTTGGCGCGCGGCATCGCGTTGACGTTGATCGTAACGCCGATCTGCGCCCACATCGCGGCCAGCGCCTGGCAGATCTTCTCGTCGTTCACGTAGCGGTTGTTCGGACAATCGAGCGTCACCTCGAACCCGTTCGGGTAGCCGGCCTCCGTCAGAAGCTGCTTGGCTTTCACCTTGTCGAACGGCAGGCGCTTTTCGAGCTCGGGCGTCGATTGCACGGGCGAGGGCATCAGCGCGCCCGATGGCTGCGACAGGCCGCGCATGGTCGTCGTCCGGATGGCCTCGATGTCGATCGCCTGGTACAGGGCCTGCCGCACGCGCTTGTCCTTGAACGGGTTCTTGCCCTTGACGTTCGAGTACAGCAGCTCGTCGCGCTTCTGGTCCATGCCGATGAACACGATGCGGTTTTCGCTGCCTTCGAGCACCTTGACGCCGGGGTTCTGCTTGAGCCTCGGCACGTCCTGCGGCGGCGGATCGTTGACCAGGTCGACTTCGCCCGACATCAGCGCCGCCACCCGCGTCGCGTCGGAAACGATCGGCAGATAGATCACCTCGTCGGCGTTGCCTTCCCAGATCCCTGCCTTGATGCCCCACCAGCTCGGATTCTTGACCAGCACCGTCTTGATGTCCGGCTCGCGCGACTTCAGCATGTAGGCGCCGGTGCCGTTGGCCTGGTGCGCGGTGATCATATCCTCCTTCTGCGTGTAGTTCTGCGGCTTGGTCGCGCGGTTGGCTTCGCACCAGGAGCGACTCATGATGTTGATCGTAGCGACATGCTCCAGCTCGATCGGGTTCGGTCCATCCGTCGTGAATTCGACGGTCAGGTCGTCGATCTTTTTCGGCATCCCCGCCGCCTTGGCATAGGCGCGAAGCTGCGAGGTGTCGGCCCGCGCACGCTCGTAGCTGAACACGACGTCGTCGGCGGTGAACGGTGTGCCGTCGTGGAACATGACGCCGGGTCGCAGCTTGAAGCGCCAAGTCGTCGGCGAGGTTTGCTGCCACGACTCGGCGAGGGAGGGCCGCAGAACGAGCTTCTTGTCGCGCTCGATCAGCGTTTCGTAGACGAGAATGTTGATATTGTTGGTCAGATTCTCGTTCTGCGAATGCGGGTCGGTCGTCTGCAGGTCGCCGCGTCCGGCCCAGCGCAGCGTCTTGGCCGAGGCGGGCGGAGCGGTCGCTATCGCCGTCAATGCGGCGAGCGTCAACGCGAAAGTGAACAGGCGCAGCATATGAAGTCTCCCGAAGCGCGGAAACAGAGATGATAAACCTCCTGGGCCTGCGCTCTGTACCGGAAGCGGGAAGCCGGTTTTGACCGATCCGCGCAAGTCTGCGGGCTCCGCCGCGCCGGATTCACCGTCGCCTTCGGTGCCGATCGCCGAGCTTCGGCGGCGGCTTCGCGCCGGCATGGCGAGCGACTGGATTCCGCTCGGTCGCAGAATGGACCGGCTCGGGGCCCGCGCGCCGGCGGCGGAGCGGCATCGCCTCGAGCAGGCGATCGCGGCGTCGATCGACAAGGTCGCGCGCCGCGTCGAGGGCCTTCCCGCGATCGCCTACCCCTCGGAGTTGCCGGTATCCGAGGCGCGCGAGCGCATCGCCGCGGCGATCCGGGAGCATCAGGTCGTCATCGTCTGCGGCGAAACCGGATCGGGCAAAACGACGCAGATCCCGAAGATCTGCCTGGAGCTGCGGCGTGGCACGCGCGGCTTGATCGGCCATACGCAGCCGCGGCGCATCGCCGCGCGCACGGTCGCCGCGCGGATCGCCGAGGAGCTCGGTGTCGAGCTCGGCACCGCGGTCGGCTACAAGGTCCGCTTTACCGACCACACGCGGCCCGACGCGTACATCAAGCTGATGACCGACGGCATCCTGCTCGCGGAAACGCAGTCCGATCGCACGCTTGCCGCGTACGACACCATCATCATCGACGAAGCGCACGAGCGCAGCCTCAACATCGATTTCCTGCTCGGCTATCTGAAGCAGCTGCTGCCGCAACGGCCGGATCTGAAGCTGATCGTGACGTCGGCGACGCTGGACGCCGAGCGCTTCGCCCGCCATTTCGGCGCTGAAGATCGACCCGCGCCGGTGCTCGAGGTGTCGGGCCGCAACTACCCGGTGGAAGTGCGCTATCGACCGCTCGGCGGCGGCGCGGCCGACGAAGCCGACGACGAAGAGGAGCTCGAGGAGGCGATCGTTGCCGCGGCGGAAGACCTGTGGCGCGAAGGTCCGGGCGACATCCTGGTGTTTCTGCCCGGCGAGCGCGAGATCCGCGAGACGTCCGACCTGCTGGCCAAAAGCATGGCCCGGCGCCCGTACGCCCGCACGGTGGAGGTCCTGCCTTTGTTTGCTCGCCTGTCGGCCGAGCAGCAACAGCGCGTGTTCAGCCGCAGCGGCGGGCGCCGCGTCGTGCTCGCGACCAATGTCGCCGAGACTTCGCTCACGGTCCCGGGCATCCGCTATGTGATCGACTCGGGACTCGCCCGCGTCAAGCGTTATTCGCTGCGCAACAAGGTGACGCAGCTGCAGATCGAGAAGATCGCGCAGGCGGCGGCCGATCAGCGCGCGGGCCGCTGCGGCCGGGTCGCGGCCGGGGTCTGCGTGCGCCTGTACGACGCCGACGATTTCGCCGCGCGGCCGAAATACACCGAGCCGGAAATCCTGCGCTCGTCGCTGGCTACCGTCATCCTTCGCATGGCCGCGCTCGACTTGAGCGCCGTCGACGCGTTTCCCTTTCTCGAGCGCCCGAGCCCGCGCGCGATCGCCGACGGCTACCAGCTGCTGGAGGAACTCGGCGCGGTCGATGCGCAACGGCGGCTCACGCCGCTGGGCCGCGAGCTTGCCGCGCTGCCGGTCGATCCGCGCATAGGGCGCATGCTGCTTGCGGCGAAAGACGGCCCGATGGCCGAGATGCTGGTCATCGCCAGCGCGCTCTCGGTGCCCGATCCGCGCGAGCGGCCGATGGAAAAGCGCCAGGCGGCCGATCAGGCGCACCTGCGCTTTCGCGACGAGCGCTCGGACTTCTTGAGCCTGCTGGCGCTATGGCAATTCTTCGCCGACGCGCTGGCGGCGAAACTGTCGCACAGGAAACTGGTCGAGCAATGCCGCGCGCATTACGTTTCCTACCTGCGGTTGCGCGAATGGCGCGACCTGCACCGGCAGCTCGCCGAGCAGGTGGCCGAGCTCGGCTGGCGCTGGACCGATACGCTTCCCGACAAGATCGACGCCGTCCGTTACGAGGCCATTCATCGCGTACTGCTCGCGGGGCTCTTGTCGAACGTCGGATGCCGCGCCGATCCCGACGAGCACTACCTGGGCACGCGCGGACTCAAGTTCTTCCTGCATCCGGGTTCGGGCATGGCGAAGAAGGGCGCCAAATGGGTGCTCGCAGCCGAGTTGACCGACACGACGCGGCTGTACGCGCGTTGCGCTGCGCGGGTCGAGCCCGAGTGGATCGAGCAGAGCGCCGGACCGCTGCTAGAGCGCAGCTACTTCGACCCGCAGTGGGACGCGGCGCGGGGCGAGGTCGTTGCTGCGGAGCGGGTCGCGCTGTACGGCCTGACCCTGGTGCCGCGGCGGCGCGTTTCGTATGGCGCGATCGATCCGGCGGCCGCGCGCGACGTATTCCTGCGCGAAGCGCTGGTCACCGGCGAGCTCGCGACCAAAGGCGCGTTTCTCGCGCACAACCGCCAGCTGATCGCGTCGATCGCCGAGCTCGAGCACAAGGCGCGGCGCCAGGACGTGCTGGTCGACGACGAGGCGCTGTACGCGTTTTATGCGGAGCGCGTTCCGGCGGACATCCATTCGACGGTGGCGTTCGAACGCTGGCGAGAGCGCGTCGAAGCGAGCGCGCCGCGCCTGTTGTACATGACGCGCGAGGCGCTGATGCGGCACGCGGCGGCAGGCGTCACGGAGGAGCAATATCCGGAGACGATGACGATGGCGGGCGCGCCGTTGCCGCTCGCGTATCGCTTCGCGCCCGGGCATCCGCTCGACGGCTTGACGTTGACCGTTCCGCTGGCCTTGTTGAACCAGATCGACGCCGCGAGGCTGTCGTGGCTCGTCCCGGGGATGATCCGGGAGAAAGTGGGCTGGTACCTGAAGGCGTTGCCCAAGGCATGGCGCAATCGGCTGACGCCGGCGACCGAAATCGTGACTGGCTTTCTGGAATCGATCGACCGCGCCGCGCCGGCCGCAGGAATCGACCTCGCCGATGCGCTGCGCACGTTCCTCGGCGCGCGGCTGGGCGAGGCGCTGCCGGCCGATGTCTGGGAGAGCACCGAGCCCCCGCCGCATTTGCGCGTCAACGTGCGCATCGTCGACGCGTCGGGCAAGGAGCTGGCGCAGGGCCGCGACCTGGCCGTGCTTCGGACGCAGCTCGGCGAAGCGGCGCAGCTGAGTTTTGCCGCCGCCGGACCCGAGTTCGAGCGCAGCGGCATCCGGTCCTGGGATTTCGGGGATTTGCCCGAGACGCTGACGGTCGAGCGCGGCGGCCGCCGGCTCACCGGCTATCCAGCGCTGGTCGTCGACGGCGACAGTGCGGCGCTGCGCCTGTACGACACGCGCGACGCCGCCGATGCCGCGACGCGCATCGCCGTCGTGCGCCTGATCCGGCAGCAGCTGAAGGATGCATTGCAGCGGTGGGAAAAGAATCCGCCGGGGTTCGCCGCCGCCGCGCTGCCGCTGAAGACCGCGATCCCCACCGATGCGCTGCTCGCCGATGTGCTCGCCGCAGTCTGCGACCGGGCCTTCGTGGGCGACGATCCGCTGCCGCGCTCGGAGCGTGCGTTCGCCGACCAGGTCAAGCGCGCCCGCACGCGGCTCCCCGCCGTCGTCGAAGGCGCGTTCCGGATGCTGGGCGCGATCGCCGCCGACTATCACGCGCTGTCGCAGCGGCTGGCCGCGCTGCCGCGCTCGCTGGCGCGCCTCGGCGCCGAGGTGCGGGCGCAGCGCGCCGCGCTAGTCTATCCGGGATTCTTTTCCGCGACACCGTGGCCACAGCTCGGCCACTTGCCGCGATACCTGCAGGCGCTGGACAAGAGAATCGCCAAAGCCGCCGCCGATCCGGCGCGCGATGCAAAACACGCGCAAACGGTCGCCGCGCTCTGGGAGCGCTACCGGGCGCGGGCCGAGGCCAACCGCGCCGCGCAGCGCGTCGAGCCGGCGCTCGAAGCGTTTCGCTGGCAGCTGGAAGAATTGAAAGTTTCCCTCTTTGCCCAGGAGCTTCGCACGCCTTTCCCGGTGTCATACAAACGTCTGGAAAAAGCCTGGGCGGAGCTTATTCGTCGATAGATGGTGTTTTTTTGCATTGGCGGCCCTAAACGCCGCGTGTTACAGTAACTTGCCGTTATTGCGGGCTAAAGCTGGGCGAGGGACGGAGGAGGCGCGATCTGCGCCGGCTCGCGACTGAACGCCCGAGCGACCCGCGAACAGCCAACGAGGACCGAACGCGTGAGCGCGACAACGACCTCCGGCGACCGGACCGCCCGGCGCCCGGTGCCCAGGGACATGGCCAGGATACTCGGCGATTGCCGGGACCTTGCGATCCATCGTCTGGTGCTGTCGTTCACGTCGATGCTCGACCGCGTCGGCGATCTGCTGATGGCGCGCGCCGAGCGCTCGGACGTGCGCGAGGATCAATCGGTATTTCTCGACGCGCGCGAGGCACTGACTCGCGAGCGCTCCAACCTGATGGCCGATTTCGAACGCCATCTGCGCGAGCTGGTCGACG
The DNA here is from genome assembly GCA_036269335.1 of Casimicrobiaceae bacterium. Lineage (GTDB taxonomy): Bacteria > Pseudomonadota > Gammaproteobacteria > Burkholderiales > Casimicrobiaceae > PALSA-1003. Next base: position 10,257 of record DATASF010000031.1, on the reverse strand, counting down.
AGCGCATCAGCGGAAAAGGACTGGTCAAGGCCGACTTCTCGGCAGTCGACGCGCGCAAGCTGACGCTGGTCGACACCGAGGCAATGGACGAGTCTGTGTTGTCGGGCAACATCGTGCGCGTCGTCGAGAACGCCTGCCACGAGGAATTGCGCGAGCTCAACCGCGGCGTCGGCTTCCTGATGGGCGAGCCCAACCTGGAAACCGCGGCGAATCCGCTGGCGCCGACGACGATCGTTGCGGCGTTTACCGAGGCGCTGCACGGAATCAAGGGCGACCGCCGCATCAAGCTCGCGATCCTGAAGGAGCTTAACCAGACATCGTTCGGCGACATCGCCGCGATCTATGCGGATGTCAACCGCCATCTCGAGGGCATGAACGTCGTGCCGCAGCTGAGGCCGCACGCCGTCCAGCGCGGCGGCGGCGGTCACGGCGGACGCGGCGCCGACGACAAAACCGATGGAGCGACCCCGCCGAAGCCCGGCGGAGAGGTCGACCTGATGGCGATGCTGCAGCGCCTGGTCAGCTCGCGGATGGGCCAGCAGGCCGCCGGCGCGCCGATGCCGGCGGGACTGCCTCCAGGCGGAATCCAGGTGCCCGATGCTGGACCGCCGCCCGCAGCGCATGAGCCGGGACAGGCACTGTCGATGGAAGCGCTGGTGAGCGCGCTGGGGATGATGGCCAGCAGCGGCGCCGTCCAGCAGGCGCAGCCGGCCGTCGGCCCGTTCGGCGGACCGCGCATCCTCGCCACTCCTGAATTGGGCGACGCGCTGTCCCGCCTGCAGCACGGCGACAGCAACATGAATTACGGCGGCGTTTCGTTCCAGCTCGCCGGCCTGCAGCAGGACATGCACAACGTGCTGCGCGACCTGCAGGAGTCGCCGATCGGCTCGAAGGCGAATCAGCTCGAGGCGATGACGATCGAGCTGGTCGCGATGCTGTTCGACTTCATCTTCGAGACCAAGGATCTGCCCGACAGCATCAAGGCCCTGATCGGCCGGCTGCAGATGCCGGTCCTGCGCGCGGCCATGCTCGACGGCGCGTTTTTCTCCAAGAAGTCGCATCCGTCGCGCCTGCTGGTCAACGCGCTCGCCCGCGCCGGCATCGGCTGGTCGCCGACGATGGGGCACGAGGACCCGCTGTACCGCAAGATCGAATCGATCGTGCACCGCGTGCTCGAGGAGTTCTCCGAGGACATCGGGCTTTTCGACGAGCTGCGCGCCGACCTCGAGAAATTCCTCGAGGAGGAAGACAAGTCGGCCGAGGCGCAGATCCAGTCGACCGCCGAGGAGATCGACCAGCGCGATCGTCTGGAGATCGCGCAGTCGGTCGCGCACGCCGAAGTCGAGCTGCGGTTGCGGCAACATGCGACGCCGACGTTCCTCGCGGCGTTCCTGCGCGAGCAGTGGACCGAGACGCTGACGCAGCGCTATTTGCGCGACGGCGAGACCAGCGAAGGCTGGACCTCGGCGCTTTCCACGCTGGACGACCTGATCTGGAGCGTGCAGCCCAAGCGCGAGACCGAGGAGCGCAAGCGGCTGGTCGCGATGCTGAGGAATCTGTTGAAGCGGCTGCAGGGCGGCCTGGTGAACATCCCCTGGGAGCCGGGTGGGCGCGAGCAGTTCATGACCAACCTGGTCGAAGCGCACGCCGCTGCGGTCAAGCCGAGCCTCGCGGCGGCGCCGATGCCGACGACGGCGGTCGCGGAAGCCGCCGCCGCGGCGGCCGAGGAGGCCATCGCCAAGGGCGACGTCGAGACTGCCGCGAAAGCGCGGAAGCTGGCCGAGGCGATGGCGCCGGCGCTCGCGCCGCCGCCGCCCGAGCCGCCGCCCGAGGTTCCGCAGGACCGCTTCGCCGAAATCGCCGCGACGCTCGATCGCGGCATGTGGGTCGAGTTCGAAGGCGAAGACGGGCAGCTCGCTTTCGCCAAGCTGGCCTGGGTAAGTCCGCTGCGCGGCACTTACCTGTTCACCAACCGCCAGGGACAGAAAGCCGTCTCGCTGTCCGCCGACGAATTGGCCGAGCGCTTCCGCAACGACCGCGCCCGGCTGGTCGAAGCCGAGCCGTTGGTCGACCGTGCGTTTACCAGCATGATGGCGACCCTGGAAGAGAAGTTCGCCGACGACGGCACGGTCGCGGCCCAGCCCGCATAGCGCTGCTATAACGCGCAGGCGGCGTAACGCGGCTCGGACGTACTAGGGCTGCGCCAGCGCATCGGCGATTTCGACGACCAGCTGCGGCCCGCGATAGATCAGCCCGGTGTAGATCTGCACCAGCGTTGCGCCGGCCGCGATTTTTTGCCGCGCGTCCTCGCCCGACAGGATGCCGCCGACGCCGATGATGGGCATCGAGCCGTCGAGCGCTTGCGCCAGTGCGCGGACCGCCGCCGTCGATTTTTCGCGCAGCGGCGCGCCGGAGAGACCACCGGCCTCGTCGCCGTGGCGCAACGCGCCGACCGTGCTGCGATCGGTGGTGGTATTGGTCGCGATGACGCCGTCGATGCGCTGTTCGACCAGCGTTCGCGCGAGCCGCTCGATGTCCGGTTTCGACAGATCGGGCGCGATCTTGACTACCAGCGGCGTGTACTTGCCGTGCTTTTGCGCAAGCTTCGCCTGCTCGGCCTTCAGCGCCGCCAGCAGAGGCTGCAACGCCGCCACATCCTGCAGCTCGCGCAGGCCCAAAGTATTGGGCGAGGAAATATTGACCGTCACATAGCTCGCGTCGCGGTAGACGGCGGCGAGGCACGCCAGATAGTCGTCGACGGCGCGCTCGTTGGGCGTGTCGAAATTGCGTCCGATGTTCAATCCCAGGATGCCACCGCGTTTGGACGCGAAGCGCGAGCGCGCTACGTTGGCCAGAAAGCGGTCGACACCGTCGTTGTTGAACCCCATCCGATTGATCAGCGCCTGGGCCTCGGGCAGGCGGAATAGGCGCGGCTTTGGATTTCCCGGCTGCGGACGAGGTGTGACCGTGCCGCATTCGATGAATCCGAATCCGAGCGTCGCCAGGCCGTCGATGTGCGCGGCGTTCTTGTCCAGGCCCGCGGCAAGTCCGACGCGGTTCGGAAATTCGAGACCCATCGCCACCACCGGTGATGCCGCCACGCGCGGCGCGGTCAGCTGCGCGGCGCCGCTGGCCGCGGCGGCATCGAGCGCCGCGAACGCGACGTCGTGCGCGGTCTCGGGATCGAGCGTGAACAGCAGCGGTCGAAACAGTGGATAGAGCATCGGCGAAAGCTAGTCGAAACGTCCGATGAGGAGTGCGAGGCTGACGGCGCGCGGATGATAACATTCGCCGCGCATGATCCTGTTTACCGAGCGAGCCGGCAGCAACGCGCGCAAGCCGCGCGCGCGGCGAGTCATCGCGGGGCTCGCCAGCGCGCCGCACGGCGCTCGCCGGCAGTTGCTGATCCTGCTGGCGCTGCTGATCGCGACGGCGCTCGATGCCGTCGCGGCGGAAGGCGCCGCGCCGCTGCGCTACGATCAGCGCCCCGACGCGCGTGCGTTCATCGCGGAGCTCGTCGCCGAGCACCGGTTCACTCACCGTGAGCTCACCCACTTGTTCGCGCGTGCGCGCTATCAGCCCCGCATCATCGCCGCGATGTCTCGGCCGATGCTCTCGCCGCCGAAGTGGTACGAATACGCGCCGCAATTCCTCAGCCGCGAGCGCATCGACGGAGGGCTCGAGTTCTGGCGGGCCAACGCGGCAACGCTGGCGCGCGCGCAAAGCGAATTCGGCGTTCCGGCCGAAGTGATCGTCGCGATCATCGGCGTCGAAACCTTCTATGGCCGCAACACCGGCAGCTACCGGGTGCTGGACGCGCTGACCACACTCGCGTTCGACTATCCGCGCCGTGGCGATTTCTTCAGGAACGAGCTCAAGCAGTTCCTCCTGCTGACGCGCGACCAGAACGTTTCGCCGCTGGTGCCCAGGGGGTCGTACGCCGGCGCGTCGGGGCTGCCGCAATTCATGCCCGGCAGCGTCCGGGCCTACGCCGTCGACTACGACGGCGATGGCCGGATCGACCTGTCGGCCGATCCGGCCGACGCCATCGGCAGCGTCGCCAACTATCTCGCGCGGCACGATTGGCAGCCGGGCGTACCGGTGCTCGCCCAGGCGCGGATCGATCCGGCGGCGAGCGAGGCGGTGCTGGGCAAGCTCGACGGCGGCGTCAGCGAGCGGCGCCCGCTCGACGCCTGGGCGCGCGACGGCGTCAGCGCGGACAGCTTGCCGGCCGATCCCGGGTCTGATCCTGTCGGCTTGCTGATGCTCGAGGAAGCCGAGGGGCCGAGTTACTGGCTGGTGTTCGCCAACTGGTATGTGCTGACGCGCTACAACCGCAGCCGCCTTTACGCGACGGCGGTCTGGCAGCTCGCGCGGGCGCTGGCTGCGGAGCGCGGCGAGGCGGCGTCCACCGAGGCGGCTCGTCCCGATCCGACTCCGCCCGACGCGACGCCGGCCGATCCGACCCCGGGCGCGGGCGATCCTAACGCGGGCGATTCAGCGCGTTGACGTGCGCGGCCAGGCCGAGAGTCGACGCATCTGCGCTGGCCGGATCGACGCCGCTTTTCAGCGCGCTGAACAGGGGTGCGGCCAGCGCCTTGCCCAGCTCGACGCCCCATTGATCGAACGAGTTGATGCCCAGAAGCACGCCTTCGACAAAGGTCCGGTGCTCGAATAGCGCGATCAGCTGACCCAGCCGCCGAGCATTGAGCTCCGGCAGCAGCAGCGTCGTCGACGGACGGTTGCCGGGGCAGACGCGGCTGGCGGCGAGCGCGTCGGCCGCCGCTGGCGAGCTACCCTTGGCCCCGCGCGCGACTTCGCCTCGCGCCTCGTCGAGCGATTTCCCGCGCATCAGGGCCTGCGCCTGCGCCAGTGCATTCGCGACCAGCAGCGCCTGCTGCTCGCCGAGCGGATGGACGGCGCGCACCGGGACGATGAACTCGACGGCGGCCGCCGACGTGCCCTGGTGCAGCCACTGGAAGTAGGCGTGCTGGCCGTCGGTGCCGGGGCCGCCCCAGAGCGCCGGCGCCGTCGGACCGTCGACCGGTGATCCGTCGCGCAGCACCGACTTGCCGTTGCTCTCCAACGTCAGCTGTTGCAGATAGCTGGGCAACAGCTTGAGCGCCTCGGCGTACGGGGCGACGATGCGTTGCGGGAAGCCCAGCACGCGCGCATTCCAGAAATCGACCAGCGCAAGTAGCACCGGAAGATTGCGTTCGAGCGGCGTCTCGCGAAAATGGCGGTCGATGCTGGCCGCACCGGCGAGAAGCTCGGCAAAGCTGTCCCATCCGCAGCGAATCGCGATGGGCAGGCCGACCGGCGACCACAGCGAATACCGGCCGCCGACCCAGTCCCAGACCGGCAGTATGTCGGCGCTCGCGACGCCGAACGAGCGCGCCGCCTCGTCGTTGCTGGTGATCGCGACAAAGTGCGTGGCGAGCGCGCCGCCAGCGCCCAGCGCCTGCGCCAGCCACGCGCGCGCGGCTTGCGCGTTGGCGAGCGTTTCGCCGGTCGTGAACGTCTTCGAGGTGACGATGAACAAGGTCGTCGCTGGATCGAGCCCGGCCAGCGCGCGCGTCAGGTGCTCGGGATCGACGTTGGAGACGAACGCGACGTCGGCGCCGTCGCCGCGGCTGTTGCGCGGCGGGGCCAGCGCATCGCAGACGAGCTTGGGTCCGAGGTCGGAGCCGCCGATGCCGATTGAAACGACGTGACGCAGCGGCCTGCCGGTCGCGCCGAGGCGCAAGCCGCCGCGAACCTGCGACGCCAGCGTGCGCATCCGCGCCTGCGCGGCGCGAACCTGCGCGATCACGTCGCTGCCGTCGACTAGCAGCGGCGCATCGTTCTGCTGGCGCAGCGCGGTGTGCAACACCGGCCTGCCTTCGGACAGGTTGATCTTTTCGCCGCTGAACAGCGCCGAGATCCATGCCGGCAGATTGCGCTCGTGCGCGAGCGCGACGAGGGCATCCATCGTCTGCGGCGTCACGCGCTGCTTCGACCAGTCGGCCAGCCACTGGTCCCACGACAGCGACAGGCGCGAAAACCGGTCGGCGTCGGCGGCGAACAGCTCGGTCAGCGTTCGCCCGGCCAGCGCGGCGCGATGCTCTTCCAGCGCGTGCATCGGCGCTGCGGACTGCGGCGTGCCCATGGTTGCTTCGCCAACGCCAGGATTCGATGCAGGCAGAATAATCGATTGGGGCGCCGATGGAAACTTATACAATCGGGCTTCGATCTCGGGATTGCTCTAGGTGGATACGGCCGTCGACAAGGACCTGCCGCTCAAGGAAGACACGCGTCTGCTCGGACGCCTGCTGGGCGACGTGCTGCGCGACCAGACGGGGGAGAGCGGCTACGCGCGCATCGAATCGATCCGGCAGACGGCGATCGGTCTGCGCCGCGCCTCGGCCGACGACGCGCCGTCGATCGAGGACGAGCTCGCCGGCTTGCTGAACGAGCTGCCGATCGCGCAGACGCTCGAAGTCGTCCGCGCGTTCAGCTATTTCTCGCATCTGGCCAACATCGCCGAGGACGTCCACCAGAACCGGCGCCGGCGCGCGCACGCGATCGCCGGCTCGCCGCCGCAGGCGGGCAGCGTCGCCCATGCGCTGGACCGGCTTCGCACAGCCGGCGTCGCCGAGTCGGCGTTGCGCGGTGTCCTCGCCGAGGCGCTGGTGAGTCCCGTGCTGACCGCGCACCCGACCGAAGTCCAGCGCAAGAGCATCCTCGACGCCGAGCGCGAGATCGCGCGGCTGCTGCAATGGCGCGACCGCAGCACGCTAACGCCGGAAGAGGACGATGCGATGCGCGCCGGACTCTATCGCCAGGTCCTGTCGCTGTGGCAGACGGCGATGGTCCGCCTGACCACGCTGCAGGTCAGCGATGAGATCGACAACGGGTTGGCCTACTACCGTTACACTTTTCTCGACGAAATCCCGCGCTTGTACACCGCGCTCGAGGACCGATTTGCGCGCGAGTACGGCGCGCCGCTCGCCGCACCGCCGCTGCTGCGGATGGGCTCATGGATCGGCGGCGATCGCGACGGCAATCCGTTCGTCGTCGCGGAGACCTTGCAATACGCGAGCCGCGCGCAGGCGTCGCTCGTCCTGCTGCATCACCTGGGCGAAGTCCACCAGCTCGGCGCGGAGCTGTCGCTATCGAATCGCCTGGTCGCGCCGACCGAGCCCCTGCTGGCGCTCGCCGCCGCCGCGCAGGATCCGAATCCGCATCGCGGCGACGAGCCCTACCGGCAGGCGCTGACGGGGATCTATGCGAGGCTCGCGGCGACCGCGCGCGAGCTTGCCGACTGCACACCGCCGCGCGCGCCTCACGCCGTGCTGCCGCCGTACCGCGCGCCGGCGGAATTGCTCGCCGACCTCGACGTGATCGCGGAGTCGCTGGCCACGCACGGCGCCGGGCAGCTCGCGGCCGGCCGGCTGCGGCTCCTTCGCCGCGCCGTGAGCGTGTTCGGCTTTCATCTGGCGGCGCTGGACCTGCGCCAGAATTCCGACGTGCACGAAGAGGTTGTCGGCGAGCTCCTGGCGCGGGCCGGCGTCCATTCCGATTACGCCGCTCTCGACGAAGCGCAGCGGATCCGGGTGCTGGTCGCCGAGCTCGGCAATCCGCGCCTGCTCGACACGCCGCATGTGGCGCGTTCGCCGACACTGCAGAGCGAGATCGCGATTCTCCACGCCGCGGCCGACATCCACCGGCGCTTCGGGCCCGCGGCGCTGCCCAACTACGTGATCTCCAAATGCCAGTCGCTTTCCGATCTGCTCGAAGTGGCGGTCATGCTGAAGGAAGTCGGCCTGCTGACGCCGAACCGGCTGGCGGTCAATATCGTTCCGCTGTTCGAAACGATCGCCGATCTCGAGCATTGCGGCGAAGTGATGGCTTCAGCGTTTCGCCTGCCGGCCTACCAGCGCTGGCTCGCGACCCAAGGCGGCTGGCAGGAAGTCATGCTCGGCTATTCGGACAGCAACAAGGACGGCGGTTTCGTGACGGCGAACTGGGCGCTGTACCAGGCCGAGCTCAAGCTGGTCGAAACGTTTCGCAGCTTCGACGTCAAGCTCCGCCTGTTCCACGGCCGCGGGGGAACGGTCGGGCGCGGCGGCGGACCGAGCTACGAGGCGATATTGGCCCAGCCGGCCGGCAGCGTAAACGGCGCCATTCGAGTCACCGAGCAGGGCGAGATCATCGCCAGCAAGTATTCCGACCCGGAGCTCGGACGGCGCAATCTCGAAACGCTGGTCGCTGCGACGCTCGAGGCGACGCTGGTGCGCGATCGCAACGACGCCGATCACGAGCAGGGTTTCCACGATGCGATGCACGCGCTGTCCGGGTTCGCGTTCAAGGCCTACCGCGCGCTGGTCTATGAAACGCCCGAGTTCGTCCCGTACTTCCGCGCGTCGACGCCGCTTGCGGAAATCGCCGAGTTGAACCTCGGCAGCCGGCCCGCATCGCGCCGTCCATCGCAGCGCATCGAAGACCTGCGCGCGATTCCCTGGGTATTCAGCTGGAGCCAATGCCGGCTGACATTGCCCGGCTGGTACGGTTTCGGCAACGCGGTCGAAGCCTGGCTCGCCGAGCAGCCACTCGCGCGTGAGGAACGGATCGCGACACTGCGCGCCATGCACGAGCGCTGGCCGTTCTTCCGCAGCATGCTGTCGAACATGAGCATGGTGCTCGCGAAGACCGACCTCGCGATTGCCTCGCGCTATGCCGACTTGGTGACCGATCCGGCGGTGCGCGAAGCGATCTACCCGCGGCTGGTGGCCGAGCACCGGCGCACCGTGCACTGGCTGTTGCAGGTGACCGGCCAGAGCGGGCTGCTCGACGACAATCCGACCCTGGCACGCAGCATCCGCAACCGTTTCCCTTACCTCGATCCGCTCAATCACGTCCAGGTCGAGCTGTTGCGCCGTTATCGCGCCGGCCAGACCGACATCCGCACCAAGCGCGGTATCCACCTGACGATCAACGGACTGGCTGCGGGCTTGCGCAACAGCGGCTGACTGCTGCACCACGGTTGGGCGCCGGCGCGCCCTCGGCCCACGGACGCCTGCCGTCCGGCGGCCGAGGGCGGTTCTCGCGCAACCCGCCGCCGTTTCCGCTGTCGAACCAGCCGAATCCCAGGATTCGGCACCCATTCCCATCAGGAGCAGAGCAGACATGAATCAGGACCACGACTTCTTTTCCACCTGGACACCGCGATTGCAGAGCCTATTGCGGATTGTCGCCGGCGGGCTGTTTCTGATGCACGGCTCCGCCAAGTTGCTGCACATCCCGCATGTCGCCCAATTCGACAATGTGCAGCTGGCTTCGCTGGTCGGCATCGCCGGCGTGCTCGAACTGCTCGGCGGGTTTTTGCTGCTGATCGGACTGTTTACGCGCCCGGTCGCGTTCATTCTTTCCGGCGAAATGGCCGTTGCCTACTTCATGGCGCACCAGCCGCGCGGCGTGCTGCCTGTCCTGAACGGTGGCGAGCTCGCCGCGATGTACAGCTTCGTGTTTCTGTACTTTGCCGTTGCCGGCGGCGGGCCGTGGAGCATCGACGCGCGCGGCGCTGCGCGCGCGAACCGGCTCACCGGGCGAACGCGCGCCGATGCGGAGTTCGACCAGAGCGTCCACGACGAGGTCGAGCACCAGTTGTAGCGGGCTGGCCGGACCGGTCGCGCGGTCGAGTGCCGTTGCGGCCGTGTGGCTCCGCACTGCCGGCCGCGGCGGATGCGCTGGCGGAGACGCGTCCCGGTTATGATGCTTTCCCGAGCTCGTCTCGCGAAAAGCATCAGGCCATGTCGGACAACGCCGACTTTTACGATCGACTGCCGGTTTTCGAGGGATTCGCCAACATCATGGATCCGGCGCGCTACCGGCCGCTTCCCGATGACTGGCTGATCGGGCTCACCGACGTCGTCGATTCGACCAAGGCGATCGCCGCAGGGCGCTACAAATCGGTGAACACCGCCGGCGCCTCGGTGATCTCCGGGCTCGGCAATGCTCTTCCGGGCCGCAAGTTCCCGTTTGTTTTCGGTGGCGACGGCGCGAGCTTCGCGGTGCCGGCCTGCGACCGGTCGACCGCATCGGCCGTGCTGGCGGCGACGGCGGCGTGGGCGCGCGACGAGCTCGATCTCACGTTGCGCACCGCGCTGGTCCCGGTGGCGGCCATCAACGAGCAGGGGTTGACGGCGAGCGTCGCGCGCTTCGGGCCGTCGAAGCACGTGTCGTATGCGATGTTCTCGGGCGGCGGCCTCGCGTGGG
>DATASF010000030.1:0-5534 GCA_036269335.1 Casimicrobiaceae bacterium | reverse complement strand
CCCGGTACCGGCGATATCCGCCACCATCCGGCGCAAACGATCTTCGTGCATGAAATCGTCGGAGTTGAGCAAACAGATGAACGTTCCGGCGGCCAGCCCGGCGGCTTCATTGACCGTCTCGCCCACGCCCCGGCGTTCGCGAGCGACGAAACGATGCGCGAACGGCGACTCGTCCAGACATCGCCGGATCGCGTCAGCCGAGCCATCGTCCGACCCGTCGTCGATAACGACCAGTTCCAGCTGGCGATAGGTTTGCCGGAAGAGCGACCGCAACGCGGTTTCGACATACGTCACGTGGTTTCGACAGGGAACCACGACAGTCACAAGCGGGGTGTCGAGGCTGACCGTTCCCGGACCCGCGGCCCGTTCTGCGCGGCGGCTGCCGACACGCCCGTTCACCGGCCCGGCCGACGCCTCGTCTGCCAGAAGCGCCGAAAGGAATCTCCGGTAGAGCGCAGATTTCCAGCCGGTCAGATCCAGGGCTTCGAGAATCTGCGCCTTCGCCCGTCCGCGGTCACCCCGCTCGCGCCACAAGTCCGCCAGCATGTGGCGCGCATCATGCCGGCCGGGATCGCGCTCGAGCGCAGCTTCGTAATCGCGAATCGCCTCGTCATAACGGTGATGCTGCCGGTGCAAAAGCGCGCGCGCCATCAGCTCGGCATGCCGCCCGGTGGCGGCATCCGACGACGGTGCGGTCGCCGCGCCCGTCTTTCCGTGACACTGCTTGAAACGCAATCCGCTTCCGCAAGGACAGAGCTGATTGCGCGTCGGTTCGCTCATCGATCGGGTCGCGGGCGTGGCCGCGTCAACATGGCGCTTGAACAGCGGCCTGGCGCAGGGCCGTGTCGATTGCGGTGACTCATCTCACGCCGTGTCGCAAGACGGCGTCCACAAGATGGCGGCCGGTGGTCCGCAGATCATGGTGCCGGCGCACGTCCTCGAACGCCTCCCGGGCAATGGCCGAGCGCAGTACGGGAAAGGCCACGAGCTTTTCGAGCGCGCCGATCCACGCGCCCGCATTGTTGTCGACCAGTATCCCGGTCTTTCCGTCATCGACCGTCTCCCGGAACGGCGACACGTCGCTGTATACCCCCGGCACCATGCAGCCGCCGTATTCGCGATACTTGTTGTTGGTCTTGTACTTCTCGAAGCCGTCACCGATGAGTGGGGCGATACCGATGTGCCAGCGCCGGGACACTTTGAATTCCAAGTATTTGTCGTAGTCGCCGATCCACGGATGGAATTCGACATTGGGCAGCCCACCCAGCGCCTCCGGCATCCAGCCGATGAATTCGAATTTCACGCTCCGCCCGTGTACGCGCAGAAAGTGCTCGACGACGGGAACGACGAGTGCCGACACGCGCGGCCGCGGCGTCGTCGGATAGCCGATACGAACGACGGCGTCTTCGCCATCCGTTGGCGGCGGGTGCCGTTGAAGAAGCGCGGCAGCCTTGGCGACATCGAACCCCGGCGCCACGAACTCGGACCGGACATCGGAAAAACGAGACGCGACATAATCGCGCAGAGGCTGCGACCAGGTCAGCACGACCGCCGCGTGCCGGACGAACGCGTCCAGCGTATCGACCGTCGCCGGATCCCGGAAAAAACTCGCGAGCCGCACGTCGATCTCGGGGGTGATTTCCCAGAAGTTGTCGTCGATGAAATAGGCGTAGCGCACGCCTTCGCGAGACAGGTGACCGGGCAGCCACGAATAACGCGGATAGCACAACCTCGAGACTATGACCGGTCTATCCGTGACCACCGCTCCGAAAATATCCGGCGCGATCCTGACTTCCAGAGACGCGAAAGCTTCGCGCAGTTCGCGCGCGACCAGACGGGTCGTCGGTATGTCGCTGTCCGCGATGAGGAGCGCCCCCTGCCCTCCCTCGGATGACATCGTCAGGTCCGGTGGTCGACTGCGCGAAGATCGCCGTCGGCGCCGCAGACAGCGATCTCCGAAGCCAGGCGACGGAGTTCTTCCGCGTCGAACAAGCCTGCCCAACCGTTGTTCAGGCAGGAGCAGACGAAATACATGCCCCACGTCCGCATCGTCGGCGCCAGCGGGTTGGCGGCGGCTTGTTCGCTCGACGCCCAGCGGAAGAACTCGGTCAGCATGCCATTCGCCTCGCGCATTCCACCGTCACTGATCGCGCCGCTGATCGTGTTGCTGTCGTGCAGCCGGTAGCAATACGTTGGCGCCGGTATGAACTTCGGCTCGGCGGCGCGGACTGCGCGAAGGGCAAACTCCCAGTCATGGTTGTAGCGCAGCGAACCGAACGGCCCGATGCGCTGAAACAGATCCCGGGAAAAGAAAAGGTTGCCGCTGGAAATCGCCGCGTTGCCGCCGAGAAACGAAAACCCGACGGTCGCCCGGCCCGAAGCCGCGCCGGCCACCGCCGAGAGCGTTCCGGCGCGCTTGTCTGTCCGGGGGTCGATCGGGCGGTCGCGATCGTCGACGTACGCGGTTTCGGAAAATCCCCATTGCGCACCGCTTGCGGCCACATGCTCGACCATCAGCGCGATGCGATCGTCCGAAAACCAGTCGTCCGAGTTCAGGATATTGACGAATGGCGCGGAGGACAGGCTGATGGCTTCGTTGATCGTCGCGGTCGCTCCGCGGTTCTCCCGGGCGACGAAGCGACAGGGAAACGGCGAGTCCGCCAGTTTGCGGCGCGCTATCTCCGTCGAGCCGTCCGTCGAGCCATCGTCGACGACAACCACCTCGATCTGCCGATACGTCTGCGAAAACACCGATTCGATCGCACGCTCGACGAATCGGGCATGGTTGTAGCACGGCACGACGACGGCCACGGCAGGCCGCGCACCATTCGTCGTACTGGCCTGCCCACCGGACATCCGGAAACGCCGGATAGCACTATCCCTGTCGCGCTGCGCTTGCTCTGCGTGGGCACGGGCGATGACCAATCCCAGGTTGTAGCGGAATGTCGAAAACCGCCACCCTGTCAGGTCGAGTGCCCGCAATATCAACTCCGCGGCCTCCTTGCAGTCGCCCTGCTCGAACCGCAATACGCCGAGCATATGCAGGGCGTCGGGTACGTCGGGCGCCATTGCCACGACCTCGCGATAGATTCTCTCCGCTTGCTGCAGGTCCTTGGACGCTTGCGCCGCGAGCGCGTCGTTCATGCGCCGCGCGATGTTCGCGGAACCGCTGGTGTCCGCTCCGGCTGACCCCGCCAATCGGCCGCAGCAATCCTTGTAGCGCTTGCCGCTGCCGCACGTACACGGATCGTTTCTCCCGGTAGTCGCCATCGACTAGCGCGTGGCGCGATGACGCGGTTGCCGGGACTGCACGAGATCGGTCGCGAGCATATGCTACCGGGACTGCTGCCGGAAGGTGGAAGTCGACGACCAGACCAGCGTCGCGCCGGCCGGCTTGGCACCCGTCGCCGTCGCTTCCAGCCGTTTCGCGTCCCCCGCCAGCTTGCGCAACCTCGCCCCGAACACCGGATGGTCGGCATTCGCTTGGCCGGTTCGGACCACCGCAGCCGCTTCGGCGAGGGCTTCTTCGGCCGGAAGGGCCGCGCGCGCGGCAAAGAAAGCCGCATACAACGGATCCAGCGGAAGGTCCGCGCCGGCATCGCGCAGCCGTTCCTCGACGCCGCCGGCGGTCGTCGTCGCAGCACCGTAGCGGTCGGACAAGTAGGCCTTGTACCGGGCAAACAGGCGCAGGGCGTGATCACGGTAGCCGTGGCCCCACAAGCCTTCGCATATCGTGGGGACCGTCGATTCGAGCAGATCGCGTGATGCCAGGGCAAACGCATTGCGCGCTTCGCATTGGACGCCTTCATCGACGAGTCGGACAAACAGGTCGACGCCGCCCGCGATGTCGCCAGTCGCCATAAGCAGCTCGGCCTGCCGCGCGCGGGCCGGCCAGAGCAGCGACAACGCTTCGAGAAATATCGGTCCAAGGCGTGCCGACTCGAGCGTGCACTCGACTACCCCGGCGTAATAGCGCATTGCGAGATGGAAGTCGCGGTCGTGATGTTGCGCGAGCGCCCCGAGGAAGTAGAACAGCGACGGAAGGAAGTAAGGAATGGCGCGGCCATATTCAGCGACACTGTGGCAGCTCTTCAGTCGTGCGACGACAGCGCCCGGGTCGCCGGCCTCGGCACCGAAGCCGGCTTCGACGCCGGCGAGTAACCGGGCGAGAAGTTCCTTTCCCTCTGCAAACCCTCCGGCGCCAACGAAATCCTTTCCGAGGCGATAGGCGAAACCCTGCCAGACGGGGGATGTGTCCTCCGCTGACGCGCCTACGCGCCCCGCCAGGTATTCAACGTAGGCCGCCCGTGCCGGCGCCCCTTGCGGCTTTACGCGCAGCGGTTGGCGCGATGCCCACAGGAACTGCCGCTCGTTCGTCGTGAGGATTTCGACATGGGCGAATCCCGCCCGCCGAGCCGTATCCTCAAACGCTTCGGACGACAGGAGGAACCCATGAAAACCGGGTGACAGCGCGGCGAGCAACGTGGCCGAATGGTTCTGTTTTCTGATGAACGAGACCGCTGGCGTGGTCATGATCAACACGCCATCGTCGGCGACCCATTGCGACAGCAGTGCGACAAACGCCGATGGATCGGGAACGTGCTCGATTACCTCGGAAGCGTAGACGACGTCGAATCGCCGGCCGGCCAGCGCCTTGCAATCCTGCAGAAACTCGGCGTGGATCGCCACGCCGAGTTTCTTGGCTCCCACCCGGCCATAGTCGGCGAGCTCGAGTCCAACCGCTTCGCCCCGGCCGGTTCGTTGCCAGAAATCGAGCGCAAAGCCGAAACCGCAGCCCACGTCGAGCAACGAACCTCGATCGGCGGCGGCCAGTATCGGCCAGACCGTCTCCCAGACTCCGGCACCGATCTCGACATAAAGGCGCCAGGACTCGTCGCCTTCATGCCCGATATCGGAAAAGTTCGCGATGTCCGGCGGTTCGTAGAATGCGCTGGCACATCCGGAACAGCGTATCAATGTAAGCGGGCGGCCGTGCGGCTCCAGCGCCGGGACCGTAAGCATGACCGAATGTCCGCCCACACGGTGGCAAACCGGACAACGCTTGTCGCCGACCACGACTCCCGGTGATGGCGACCAATCGATGTCGTCTGGGGTTACCGGCGCATCCACGGCTCACGCCTCATGGTGATTCCGCCCAGCGGGGCGAGTGTAGAACGCCGCGCCCTTACCGGACGAGTCTCGAGGGCCGCAGCAAGCATCAGTCTGCCACGACCGGATCGTACGCGTTCAGCGAGAGGGGCAGAAAATCTCGCGACAGGTCCGCGAACTCGTTCAATTCGAACAAACGAGGCGCAGCCGCGAAGTTTGGATTATAGGCGCGATCCGACGCGAGCCGCGGTCCCCAACGCCGCTGCATTGCGCTCCGGTCGGCTGCTTCCTCTTCGCTCACCGGTAAACCATACTGGTGCGACCGCAGCCGATGAGCGTAGGCGAGCTCGGCGCCGGGATGCCAGCGATTGCGATAGCCGTTGTCGGCAAGACGCAGGCAGAAATCGACGTCCCGGTATTGTGCT
>DATASF010000029.1:0-34097 GCA_036269335.1 Casimicrobiaceae bacterium | reverse complement strand
GCCCAGCGCGCGCCAGAATCCCGCGCGCGCGGCGGGATCGTTCTGGAATGCGTCGCGGCGCGCGAGGAGTCTCGCCTCGCGCAGCAGACCGCCGCTTTGCGCCGTGAATCCCGGAAAGTAGAAATGCCTTTGCAAGGGCAGACGCGGATGACGCGATGCCAGGCCGTGGCTGTCTTCGATCCAGCTTTCGGCCGACAGGTACTCCAGGTTGATCCACGCCGGCTGCGCGGGGAGCGCGATCATCGCGTCGAGGTACGACGACGGAAGTCCGCAGCCGAACGCTTCGATGACGACTTCGCCGGGCGTCGTCTGCGGCAGCGGAGCGTCGGGGCCATCCCAGCGCACGACCTCGACGCCTTGCGCTTCCTGCTGCTCGCGCGAAGGATCGACATCCGGCGCGATCCGCGCCAGCACCGGCATCGCATCGACGAACAGCCGGGACTGGCACCCATATTCCGCGGCCAGCTGCCGCGCAAGACGCCACGCGACGCCGGCATCGCCATAGTTGTCGACGACCGAGCAGAAAATGTCCCAGCGCTGCGGCAAGGTCACGGTCGGCAGGAAGAGCTCATCGGCTCGGGACCACAGTTGAACCTATTGTCGCTGTCGTGTCGAGTTCGCTGCGCGCGAGCCAGGCGGCGGTACTACAATGGCCGCGTCATGTCCTCGTTTCCCGGCTCGGATCCTTGATCAGCAATCCCACCGCCCCACCGTCGGATACGCTTGCGGTCGACGTCATCTCGGACGTCGTCTGCCCGTGGTGTTACATCGGCAAGCGCAAGCTGGAAGCGGCGCTCGGCGAGCTCAAGGCCCGAGAACCGGCGCTCGACATCGCTGTGCGCTGGCATCCGTTCCAGCTCAATCCGGACATGCCTGTGGACGGAATGCCGCGCACCAGCTACCTTGCAGCCAAGTTCGGCGGCACCGATCGGGCCGCCGAAATCTATTCGCGGGTGCGCGCCGTCGGCGCCGAAGTGGGCATACCGTTCGCCTTCGAACGGATTGTGATGCAGCCGAACACGCTCCAAGCGCACCGGTTGATCGCCTGGGCGCAAGCAAAGGGGGACCTCGTCGCGGTCGGCGCGCTGGTCGAGCGCCTGTTCCACGCGTATTTCGTCGACGGCAGCTTTCTGAGCGACCGCGAAGCGCTGGTGCGGGCGGCAAGCGCCGCGGGCTTCGACCCGGCCGAGGTGCGCGCTGTGCTCGAATCGGACGAAGGCAGCGACGTCGTCGCGGCGGAGGACCGCGAGGCGCGAAGCGTCGGTGTCCAGGGCGTTCCGTTTTTTATATTCAACGGCCGGGTCGCGGTGTCCGGAGCGCACGACCCGCCGACCCTGCTCGACGCGATCGCCGCGGCGCGCAAGACCGAGTAGCGCAGTCAGCGGCTGGCGCGGGCGGCAAGAACCCGGTCGACCATCTCGCCGGCCAGTCCCAGGTAGTTCGCGGGCTCGCACAGCGCCGCCAGCTGCTCGCGATCCAGATGCGCGGTGACCTCGGACGTCTCGGCCAGGAGGTCGAGCAGCGGCCGCTGCCGCTCGATCGCCATCCGGCACAGCTCGTAGACCAGGTCGTGCGCGCGTTCGCGGCCCAGGTGCGGCGCCAGCCCCATCATCACCGCCTCGGCGACGATCAGGCCGTGCGTCAGGTCGAGGTTCTCGCGCATCCGCCCGGCGTCGACCTGGAGGCCGTCGACGATCGTGCGCGCGTGCGCCAGCGCGCCGGCGGTCAGCACGAATGCTTCCGGCAGCACGATCCATTCGATGTGCCACGGGCCGGTGGCGCGCTCGTGATCCGCCGCCATCGCCTCGAGCAGCAGCGCGACGTGCTGGCGCACGACCGCGGCGCAGGCGTGCAGGTAGACGCTGGAAACCGGGTTGCGTTTTTGCGGCATCGTGCTGCTGGCGCCGCGGCCCGGCGCAAACGGCTCGGAAACCTCGCCGACCTCCGTTTGCATCATCAGCTTGGTATCGATCGCGAGCTTGGCGAGCGTGCCGGTGGCGAGGCCGAGAAAGCATCCGATCTCGGCGATGCGGTCGCGCTGCGTATGCCAGCTGATGTCGGGTTCGTCGAGTCCCAGCTCGTGCATCAGCGCGGCGCGAACCTTGAGTCCGTCCGCTCCCAGTGACGCGAGCGTCCCGACCGCGCCGCCGAATTCTCCGACCAGAACGCGGGACTTGAGCTCGGCGAGCCGCGCGCGATGGCGCTCGACCGCCGATAAGAGGCAAGCCGCCTTGTAGCCGAAGCTGACCGGCGCCGCCTGCTGCAAATGGCTGCGCCCGGCCATCGGCGTGTCGCGGTAGCGCAGCGCCAGGCCGGCCAGCGCATCCGCGACTGCGGCGAGCTCGGCGTCGACCAGCGCGAGCGCATCGCGCATCTGCAGCACCGTCGCGGTGTCGGTGATGTCCTGTGTGGTTGCGCCCCAGTGGCAGTAGCGTCCATGCGGCTCGGCGCACAGCGCGACAAGCTGCTGCACGACGCCGACGATTGGCGAGCCGGCGCGCTCGGTCTGCGCGCGAAGCTTCGCCATGTCGATGCGGTCGACGCGACAGTTGCGCTCGATCTCCGCGGCTGCCGCCTGCGGAATCACGCCCAGCCGTCCTTGCACGCGCGCGAGTGCCGCCTCGACGTCGAGATAACGCTGCGTGCGATTGTCGTCGGAAAACAGCGCGCGCATCGCTTCGGTGCCGACCAGGTTGCCGAGGATCGTCGAGTCGATCAGGGTCGAGGGCATCGTTTTAGCGCTCCGAAGGCGAGGCCAGTGCGGGATTCCAGGCCGGTCGGTCCCCGCGAACCAGCGCGGTCAGCGACCGGTGCAGCCTGCAGCAGATCATATCGCGCCGTCGGCGCGGAGGTCGGCGATTCGCGCGGCGGAGTAGCCGAGCGCCGTCAGGATGCTTTCGGTATGCGCGCCCAGCGCCGGCACGGCGCCCCATTGCGGCTCGGCCTCGTCATCGGTTCCGGGCGGAAGCAGCGCCGGTATCGGACCCGACGGCGAATCTACGTCGCGCCAGCGTCGCCGCGCGGCGAGCTGCGGGTGCCGCCAGACGTCGTGCATGTCGTTCACCTGGGCATTCGCGATGCGCGCCTCGTCCAGCCGGCGCAGCACTTCGGCGGCCGTCAGTCCGGAAAATACGTCGACGATCATGCCGCGCAATTCTTCCCTCGCCGCGCTGCGCCTGGAATTGCTCGCGTAGCGCGGGTCGGACGCGAGATCGGGGCGCATCAGTACGCGCTCGCAGAAGGTCGACCACTCGCGCTCGTTTTGCAGCCCGAGTATGATCGTCTTGCCGTCGCCGGCAGGGAACGGGCCGTACGGATAGATCGTCGCGTGGCTCGCACCGGTTCGCGGCGGCGGCTCGGCGCCGTCGAACGCGTAGTACAGAGGGTAGCTCATCCATTCGACCAACGACTCGAGCATCGAGACATCGAGGTGGCACCCCCGGCCGGTGCGACCGCGCTCGAGCAGCGCGGCGAGGATGTTGGTATACGCGTACATGCCGGCCGCGATGTCGGCGATCGAGCAGCCGGCCTTCACCGGGTCGGCTTCGGTTCCGGTCACCGAAAGGAAGCCCGCCTCGCTCTGGATCAACAGGTCGTACGCCTTTTTGTCGCGGTACGGTCCGTCGGCCCCGTAGCCCGAAATGTCGCAGACGATGACCGAAGGCTTGACCGCCGACAGCGCAGCGTACGACAGACCGAGCCTCGCCGCGGCGCCCGGCGCCAGGTTCTGGACAACGACGTCGGCGTGGTCGACGACCAGCCGCTGCAGGATCGCGCGCGCTTCAGGATGCTTGACGTCGAGCGTCAGGCTTTCCTTCGAGCGGTTGGTCCAGACGAAATGCGAAGCCAGCCCGCGGACCCTCTCGTCGTAGGCGCGCGCGAAATCGCCGACGCCCGGACGCTCGACCTTGATGACGCGCGCCCCGAGATCGGCGAGTTGCCGCGTGGCGAACGGCCCGGCGATCGCGTGCTCGAGCGTGACGACGGTGATGCCGGCCAGCGGTTGCACGCTCGGCCTCTACGCGAGGGTCGCCGTGGCGTCCATCGCCAGGCCGCCGCGATGATCCTTCGCCCACAGGCGCACGGTTTTGCCGTCGCTCGCCGGCTCGCCGCAGACGAAAAAGGGATCGATGTCGAACAGCGGGCTCGACGCGCGGAACGTGAACCGCAGGACGGTCGCGTCGGGCCGATGCTCGCGCAGCAGATCGATCAGCAAGGTGGCGAGCAGCGGACCGTGCACGATCAGGCCCGCGTAGCCTTCGACCTCGGTGACGTAGCTGCGGTCGTAATGGATGCGGTGGCCGTTGAAGGTCAACGCCGAATAGCGAAACAGCAGCACGGCGTCGGGAACGACCTTGCGCTCCCACGCCGCGGTTGCGGGCGCGGCGGCCGGCGGCGGTGCGATTGCGCCGGGGCGCGCCGCCTCGCGATAGACGATGTCGTGCGTTTCGGCGAGCGCGAGAGCGGATTCGCCGTTTCGTCGCAGTTCGTGGCGCACCTTGACGAACACCAGCGATCCGGAGCGCCCGGTCTTTTCATCGATCGCGGCGATCGTCGAGATGCGAGTCAGCTGGTCTCCGACGCAAAGTGGATGGCGGAATTCCAATGCGCTGCCGGCCCACATCCGGCGCGGTAGCGGCACCGGCGGCAGGAACTCGCCGCGGCGGGCGTGGCCATCGGGTCCGATCTCGGACTGCTGGTACACCGGCAGGAAATACAGCCAGTGCCAGAGCGGCGGCAGCGGAGTTCCCTCGGGCGGGCGCACCGCCGAACGGTCGAGCGTGGCCGAAAGCGCCGCAAACGGAGTGGCCGTGATGACGTCGGTCGCGGTTTCGCTCCGGCCGAGCCATGTCTCGAAGTTCATTTGCGACAGTCCGTCCATCGGCGCGACGGGAGCGAAGGCGCGCTACTTGGCGGCCGGCAGCTTGCCCTGCACGCCTTCGACGTAATAGTCCATCTTCAGCAGCGCGTCGTCGCTGAGCACCTTGCCCGCGGCGAGCCGCTGGTGCGATTCATTGTCGGAGAGCGGCCCGGTGAACGGATGGAATTTGCCGCTGGCGATGTCCGCCGCCGTCCGGTTCACCAGGTCCTGCACGTCCTTCGGCACGGCAGGATTGAACGGCCCCATCTTGATCATGCCTTCCCTGATGCCGCCCCAAATGCTGCCCGGCTTCCATTTGCCGTCGATCGCGCTTTGCACTTCTCTCGTGTAGTACGCGCCCCACTGATGCGTGACCGCGGTCAGTTGCGCGTGCGGACCGTATTTGGACATGTCGGAATGGTAGGCGATCGCGTATACCTTCTTCGCCTCGGCGTCCTGAACGACGGCGGTCGAGTCGGTGTGGTTGGTCAGCACGTCGGCGCCCTGCGAGATCAGCGTGTCGGCGGCTTCGCGCTCGCGGCCCGGGTCGTACCAGGTGTTGACCCAGACGACCTTGGTCACGGCATTCGGGTTGACGCTGCGCATGCCGCGGGTGAATGCGTTGATGCCCATCACCACCTCGGGGATCGGAAACGCGGCGACATAACCGGCGATGTTCGACTTGGTCATCCGGCCGGCGACGATGCCGGCGAGATAGCGGCCTTCGTAGAAACGCGCGTTGTAGATGCCGACGTTCTTGTCGGTCTTGTAGCCGGTCGCGTGCTCAAAATAGGTCTTGGGAAACTGCTTGGCGACCTTGATGGTCGGATTCATGTAGCCGAACGAGGTGGTGAAAATCAGCTGATAGCCGCTCTGCGCCAGCTCGCGGATCACTCGTTCCGCGTCGGCGCCTTCGGGCACGTTTTCCACGTACTTGGTGACGACCTTGCCGTCGAGCGCTTTTTCCATTTCCTTGCGTGCGGCGTCGTGCTGCGAAGTCCAACCGGCATCGCCGACCGGGCTGACATAGACGAACCCGACCTTGAGCGGCGCGTCCGCCGCGGCGGCGAGCGTCGCAAGCGACCCGAACGCGGCCAGCACAATGAACAACACGCTCTTCGGTGACGGCACGGACATGGTCTCTCCCCGGGGCAAGTTGCGGGCGACCGGCGCGTTCACGCCGGCGGCGGAATCGGGCATTTTACTCGATGCGGCGCGCATGTCCGGGCCTCAGGCATCCGCGTGGAAAGGCCGGCCGAGCGACGCCGGGGCGTTCAGGCGTATCGCCGTCGCGTCGCGCGAGATCAGCGCGAGCACGACGATGGTCGCCGCATAAGGCAGCATCGCCAGGAATTGCGACGGCACGGCGACGCCCATCGCCTGCGCCTGGAACTGCACCAGGGTCACCGCCCCGAAAAGGTACGCTCCCGCAAGTACGCGCCAGGGCTTCCAGTTCGCGAACACGACCAGCGCCAGCGCGATCCATCCGCGTCCCGCGGTCATGCCCTCGGTCCACATCGGCGCGTACGCCAGCGCCATGTACGCGCCGCTCAAGCCCGCGCAGGCGCCGCCGAATGCGACCGCGGCATAGCGCACGGCGATGACCTTGTGGCCGATCGCGTGCGCCGATTGCGGCGACTCGCCGATCGCGCGCAGGACGAGGCCGGCGCGCGTGTGAAACAGAAACCATTGGACCAGCGCGAACAGCAGCAGCGACAAGTAGACGAACGGGCTGTGGGCGAACAGCAGCCGGCCGATGACAGGCAGCCCGGAGAGTACCGGCAGAGCGAGCGGCGCGATCGGATCGACGACGTGACCGACGTGGCTCAGGCCGACGAACGCCGACAAGCCGATCCCGAACAGCGAAAGCGCCAGGCCGGCCGCCACCTGGTTGGCCATCAGCGACAAGGTCAGTACCGCGAATATGAGCGACAGTACGCCGCCGGCGAGCGTGCCGGCGAGCACGCCGAGCCAGTCGTGGCCGGTTTCGTCGGCGACGATGAATGCCCCGACCGCGCCGACAAGCATCATGCCTTCGACACCCAGGTTCAGCACGCCGGCTTTTTCGGTCACCAGCTCGCCCAGCGCGGCGAACACCAGCACCGTGCCGGCCGCGAGCGTCAGCGTAAACAGCGTGATCGCATGGTCGATCATCGGACAACGGACTCCGCTGCATCCGGCGCCGCTGCACGTCTGCGCCGGAAGCGCAGTCGATAGCCGATGAACACATCGGCGGCCAGCAGGAAAAACAGCAGCATTCCCTGGAAAAGCCGCGTCACCGCCGACGGTAGCTCGAGTCCGATCTGCGCGGCTTCGCCGCCGAGGTAGAGCAGCGACATTAGCAGGCTCGCCAGCGCGATGCCCAGAGGATGCAGGCGCCCGACGAATGCGACGATGATCGCGGCGAAACCGTACCCCGGCGATATCGAAGGCAGCAGCTGGCCGATCGGCCCCGCGACTTCACCGACGCCGGCGATTCCCGCGGTGGCGCCGCCGACCAGCATGCCGATCCACACGGTCGTCGCGGCGGAGATGCCGGCATAACTCGCCGCGCGCGGCGCCAGCCCCGCGACGCGCATGCGAAATCCTGCCAGCGTGCGCGCGGTGAACACCCAGCCTGCCGCAATGACTGCGAGGGCAAGCATGAACGCGACGTTCAGCCTCGTGCCGGGAAGCAGCAGCGGAAGCAGCGCGTTGTCGCCGAACAGGCTCGACTGCGGAAAGTTGAAGCCCTCGGGATCGCGCCAGGGTCCCTGGACCAGATAAGAGAGCGCGAACAAGGCGATGTAGACGAGCATCAGGCTGGTGAGAATCTCGTTGGCATTGAAGCGCGTGCGCAGCCAAGCGGGGATCGCGGCCCACGCGACGCCACCCGCCGCGCCGGCGGCGATCATCAGCGGCAGCAGCAGTGCGCCGTTCAACTGCGGCAGCCACAGCGCCAGGCCACCGCCGCATATCGCGCCTATGGTCAGCTGGCCTTCGGCGCCGATGTTCCAGACATTGGCGCGATAGCCGATGGCGAGGCCGAGCGCGCACAGCATCAGCGGCGAAGCCTTGAGCAGCAGCTCGCCGATGCCGTAGCGAGTGGCGACGGGCTCGACAAAAAAGACGAAGAACGCGTCGACCGGATTTCTGCCGAGCAGCGAAAAGAGGACAAAGCCGGCGACGACGGTTGCCGCTGCAGCGAGCAGCGGCGACACCCAGGCCATCAGGCGCGACGGCTCGGGTCGCGCCTCCAGCGCGACCATCATGGCGGGTCGCGGGTCGCGAGCGGGGCCGCACTCCCGGCGGCGGCGAACGATCCGCCCATCAGGAGGCCCAGCTCTTCCGCGTCGGTCTCCCGTATCGCCTTGACCGGCGACAGGCGGCCCTGCGTCATCACGGCGACCTTGTCGCAGACCTCGAACAGCTCGTCGAGCTCCTCGGAAACCAGCAGCACCGCCACGCCCGCGTCGCGCAGATCGATCAGCGCCTGGCGGATCTCGGCCGAGGCGCCGATGTCGACGCCCCAGGTCGGCTGCGCGGCGATCATGACGCGCGGCTTCTGCAGGATCTCGCGTCCAACGATGAACTTCTGCAGATTGCCGCCGGATAGGCTCCGCGCCGCGGCGTCGGGCCCCGCCGTCCTGACGTCGAACTTCGCGATCGTCGCCTGTGCGAACGCGCGCACCGCGCGCCGCCGTATCAGGCCCTGCCGCGTGACGAGACGCTGCCCGTACGCGGTCAGCAACGCGTTTTCCTCGAGCGACATCTCCGGCACCGCTCCGTGCCCATCGCGCTCTTCGGGAACATAGCAAAGTCCCAGCGCCCGGCGCGCGCCCGGATCGAGCCGTCCGGCCGGAACCCCGTTGACGACGATCGCGTCGGCCGCATCGGCCAGGCGCTCGCCCGACAGCGCGGCGACGAGCTCCCGCTGGCCATTGCCGGAGATGCCGGCGATGCCGACGATCTCGCCCCCGCCGACGCGCAGATCGATGCCGGCAAGATCGGTGCCGAACGGGTCTTCGGCGGCGAGCGACAGATTGCGCACCTCGAGCAGTCCGTCGCCGCGCGCCGCCGCGGCGCGGTGCTGCGGATGCGGAAGGTCGTGGCCGATCATCAGGCGGGCGAGTTCGGCGCTGCTCTGCCGGCGCGGATCGCAATCGCCGGTGACTCGTCCGGCGCGCAAGACCGTCGCGCGGTCGCACAGCGTGCGGATCTCGTCTAGCTTGTGACTGATATAGAGGATAGAGCAGCCTTCATCGGCCAGGCGCCGGAGCGTGGCGAACAGCTTGCCGATCGCGGCCGGCGTTAGCACCGACGTCGGCTCGTCCATGATCAGCAACTCGGGGTTCTGCAAAAGGCAACGCACGATTTCGACGCGCTGACGCTCGCCTACCGATAGCGTATGGACGCGGCGGCGAGGATCGAGCGCCAGGCCATACCGCGCGGAGGTCTCCCGGATCCGCGTGTCGAGCTCGCGCCCGCCGCGGCTGTTGTCGAGCGCCAGTGCGATGTTTTCGGCAACGGTGAGCGTCTCGAACAGCGAGAACTGTTGGAACACCATGCCGATGCCGAGAGCGCGCGCCTTTGCCGGGCTGTCGATGACGACCGCTTCGCCATTCCAGCGTATCGTGCCGGCGTCGGGCCGGACGAGGCCGTACACGATCTTGACCAGCGTCGACTTGCCGGCGCCGTTTTCGCCGAGCACCGCGTGGATCTCGCCCGGCATCACGGAGAGGTCGATGCCGTCGTTGGCGACAACCGTGGGGAAGCGCTTGGTGATGCCGGAAAGCGTAAGGCGTGATGCCGGCGCCGCGTCCATTTCGTCAGCGGCGCCGCATCGTGCTCGCGGCGGTGCGCGGACGGTCCGCGCACCGCGTCCGGCGGCGCTCGAGCCCGATGGCCTGGCGCCGCCGGTGGTTCACCGCTTGCCGGTGGCTCGTGCGATGTCGGCGTTCAGCCGGTCCGCGCCTTTGCTGCGTGCGGCGCCGCGCAGGATGTCCGGTCCGTGCGTTCCCTTCTTGCCGTAATACGCTTCGTTCCAGTCCTCGGAAATCGCGACGACGGTGCCGTCCAGGTTAATGCCGCCGTACAGGCCTTTCGAGCGGCTGTACGTCACCAGGTCGGTGATGATGTCGGCCTTGGCGCCGGCGCCGACCGGCCCCGCCGCGACGCTTGCGTCGGGACCCATCTTGAACGAATTGGACATCAGCGAATTGAGCCCCTTGTCGGTCATGACCAGGGTCATCATTTCCGACACTGATATGCCGGCCTGGAAGCCGACGCTGGCGGTCGCCAGCGTATAGAACACCGGGCCGGTCCATTTGCCGGTCTTGGCATTGCGCACCACGAGCACCGCGCGTCCGCCCGAACCGCCGAAGATGAATCCCGCCTTGGCGACTTCCGGCGCGATCAATATCGCCTTGGCGCGGCGGATGTTGTCGTGCAGCCAGGTCATTTGCGGGTCGCGCATGAAATCGCCGAACGTCCGGTCGGCGGCATCGACCAGCGCTTGCGGCGTCGGCTTGGCGCGAGTCGCCGTCGCCTCTCCCTTGCCCGTCTGATCCGATTGCGCGAGTACCGCGGTGCTTCCGGCGGCCAGCAACAGCGATGCGAATGCATGGACTGCGATCAGCGATATTTTGTACTTCGACATGGTTTCCTCCCTGCGGATACGATGGGGTTCATCGGGCCTGCCCACGCATTATATTCCGCCCCGCCCTCGCATGGGATTTGCGGCCGAATGCTATAGTGGCGCGTCGCAACCCGTCACGGCTGAACAGGCGATGTCGCTCGACGCGGTGCTGCTCTCGCGGCTGCAATTCTTCTGGGTCATTGCGCTGCACATCCTGCTGCCCGCATTCACCGTCGGGCTGGCCGCGTATATCGCCGTACTCGAAGGCCTGCATCTGTCGACCGGGCGGGCGGTATACCTGCGCCTGTCCAAGTTCTGGCTCAAGGTCTTCGCGGTTTCGTTCGGCATGGGCGTCGTCTCGGGCATCGTCATGCCGTTCCAGTTCGGCACCAATTGGAGCCGCTTTTCCGACGCCACCGGCGACATCTCCGGCCCGCTGATGGCGTACGAAGGCCTGACCGCATTCTTCCTGGAGGCCGGCTTTCTCGGCGTGCTGCTGTTCGGGCGGGCGCGCGTGCCGCCCTGGGCTCACTTTTTTGCCGCGCTGATGGTCGCGGCGGGAACGCTGTTCTCTGCCTTCTGGATTCTCGCCCTCAACAGCTGGATGCAGACGCCGGCCGGGTATTCGATCGCCGACGGCCGCTTCCTGCCCGAGGACTGGATGGCGGTGATATTCAGCCCATCGTTTCCGTACCGGCTCACGCACACGGTCGTCGCATTTTTCATCACCACGGCCCTGGTCGTCGCTGGCGTCGCCGCGTATCACCTGCGCGCCGGACGGTTTCGCGAGGAGGGCACGACGATGCTGAAGATGGCCTTTGGTCTGTTGACCCTGCTCGTCCCGCTGCAGATGGTGCTCGGCGACATGCACGGCCTCAACACGCGAGAGCACCAGCCGGCGAAGCTCGCTGCGATGGAAGCGAACTGGCAGACGCAAAGCCGGATGCCGCTGTTGCTGTTCGCGTGGCCGGACGAGCGCGCGGAAACCAATCGATTCGAGGTCGCGGTTCCGGTGCTCGGTTCGCTGATCCTGACGCACGACCCGGACGGCGTCGTCAAGGGATTGAAGGAATGGCCGCCCGAGGAC
The DNA here is from genome assembly GCA_036269335.1 of Casimicrobiaceae bacterium. Taxonomy (GTDB): domain Bacteria; phylum Pseudomonadota; class Gammaproteobacteria; order Burkholderiales; family Casimicrobiaceae; genus PALSA-1003. Next base: position 22,532 of record DATASF010000029.1, on the reverse strand, counting down.
CGGCCGCCGGTGGCGATACCGTTCTTTTCGTTCCGGCTGATGGTCGGCATCGGCCTCGCGATGCTGGTCCTGACCTTGTGCAGCTGGTGGGTGTGGGCGCGCGGCGAGCTCGATCGCTCGCGCTGGTTCCACCGGCTGTGCGAGCTCGCGTCTCCGCTGGGGTTCGTTGCGGTGATCGCCGGGTGGGTAACGACCGAAGTGGGACGGCAACCCTGGACGGTGTACGGATTGCTGCGGACCAAGGATTCGGTCACGCCGTCGCTTGCCGGCAGCGACGTCCTTGGGTCGCTGATCGTCTACGTCATTGCGTACATCGTCATCTTCGGTATCGGCGGATTTTTCATGGTGCGCTTCCTGCGCGCTGGTCCGGTCGAAAGGGCGCCGGACGCCGGCCGCCGGATCCAGGGTACGCCGGCCCGGCCGATGTCTGCGGCCGAAGTCGAATAAATGGCGCTCGATCTCGTTCCGCTGTGGGCCGGCATCCTCGCCCTGTCGGTGTTCATGTACGTACTGCTGGACGGCTTCGATCTGGGGATCGGCATCCTGTCGCCGTTCGCGCCGGACGATGCGAGCCGCGACCAGATGATGGATTCGGTCGCGCCGATCTGGGACGGCAACGAGACCTGGCTGGTCATGGGCGGCATCGCGCTGCTGGCAGCTTTTCCTCTGGCGTTCGCCATCATCATCCCGGCGGTGTACTTCCCGATCCTGTTCATGCTGATCGGACTGGTGTTTCGCGGCGTGGCGTTCGAGTTTCGCCACATGTCGTCGACGCGCAAGAGAGGGTGGGACTGGTCCTTCCATGTTGGATCGCTGGTCGCGACCTTCGCGCAGGGGGTCGTCCTCGGCACTTACGTCCAGGGCATCCCGGTCGACGGCCGGCATTTCAGCGGCGGCAGCTTCGCGTGGGCGACGCCGTTCGCGGTGCTCACCGGGCTGGGGCTGATCGCAGGCTACGCCCTGATCGGCTCCTGCTGGCTGGTAATGAAAACGGAAGGGGAATTGCAGAACTGGGCGCGCGGCAAAGCCAGGCTGCTGACTTTCGGCGTCGGTGCGTTCATCGCGATGGTCAGCGTGTGGACGCCACTGATCCAGCCGCAAATCCAGCATCGATGGTTCGCCTGGCCCAACCTGCTGCTGCTTTCTCCGGTGCCGGTGATCACCCTGGCATTGTTCGTCTGGGTGCTGCGTGCGCTCAAGTCGGGGCGCGAGGCGACGCCATTCCTGCTCGCGCTGGGGCTTTTCGGGATGTGCTATCTGGGCCTGGGGATCAGCATCTTGCCGATGATCGTGCCTTACTCCGTCACGTTCTGGGCCGCGGCATCGTCGCCGAAGTCGCAGGCTTTCCTGATGATAGGCACGCTATTCCTGCTGCCGATCATCGTCACGTATACCGGGTGGTCGTACTGGGTGTTTCGCGGCAAGGTTCGGGCGGGCGAGGGTTATCACTGATCCCCATCGGCGGCGACCCGGCCGAGTCATACGCGGCGCTGGCGCGTGCTAGACTTCGACGCACCTGCCGGCCCGCCGGCCACTCGCGGCGCCCGCAGGCTCATCATCGGGGGAAAACGATGTCGAGTCGCCTTGGCGCCGGCCCAGTCCAGCTTTGCATCGCGGCGTGCCTGGCACTGTGTCTGGCCAGCGCGCTGGCTGCGGCTGAGCCGTTACGCACGCTGGAGCGAATTCGCAGCGATGGTGTGATCCGTCTCGGCTATCGCAGCAACGCCATGCCATTCTCGTTCCGGGAGCGCGACGGGCTGGTGCGGGGTTACAGCGTCGAGTTGTGCGATCGCATCGCCGCGGGCATCCAGAAGCAGCTCGGGCTGACGAAGCTCAAGACGGAATGGACGCCGCTCGATGCGGTCGACAGGCTCGACGCCGTTGCCAAAGGCAAAGTCGATCTCGAATGCGGCACGACGACGATCTCGCTTTCGCGCTACGAGAAGGTGGATTTCAGCCTGCCGATATTCGTCGACGGAGGCAGCGTGCTGACGACCGTCGACGCGAAGCTGGCGCAGCTCAAGGACCTCGGCGGCAAGCGCGTGGCGGTGATCCCGGGGACGACCACCGAGACGGCGCTCAAGCGCGAGCTGGCCATCGTCGGCGCAAACGCGGAGCTCGTCCCGGTCGCCGACCCGCCCGCCGGCCTCGCGCTGCTCGCTTCGGGCAGAGTCGTCGGATATGCTGGCGATCGCATCGTGCTGATATCGCTGCGCGCCCGCAGCGCGACCCCGGCGCAACTCGTCCTGATGGAAAGCGACTTTTCGTTCGAGCCTTACGCGCTCGTGCTGCGCCGCGACGATCCGGATTTCCGGCTGGCGGTGAATCGCGTGCTGACCGAAATCTATCGTAGCGGCGAGATCGACGCGATCTTCTATCGCTGGCTCGGGGGGCTGGGCGAGCCGGGTACGCTGCTCCATTCGATGTTCTACCTGAACACGTTGCCCGAATGATGCGCGCGTACCGACAAGGGCTTGCGCACCGCGTGGTCGCGGTACTCTTCCTCGCCGGCACGGCGTCGCCGCTTGCCGCGCAGACAGGAACGCCGCTGCCGCCGCCTGACTCGCCGAAGCCGGCCTCGACCGAAACCTGTGATCGCTGCGGAACGGTCGAAACGATTCGCCAGGCCGGGTCCAAGGACAGCTGGACGCGGCTGGGTACCGTGTCATCCAGCGGTGCCGGGACTTCCGATCTTGCACCGATGGCGGTCACGCAATACCAGGTGGGACGTGACTTGAGCAAGAAAGGAACGGTATTACTTGGTTCAGCGGGAGGTGTGGCCTATCAGTCGCGCCCCTCCGCGCTGAACGTGCAGCGGTGGGAACTGGTCGTGCGCATGGACGACGGCTCGGTTCGGACGGTAACGCAGAACTACCAGCCGTTGCTGCAGGCGGGTGACCGCGTCCGCGTCTTCGGCACGCAAGTCGAGCTGCTGTAGTGACCGCTGCGGCTGGCGCGATGATCGCATCGGCGCCGGCGGCGACGCTGACGGTCTCCGATGCCGGGGCTGGCGGCCGCGAGTTGAGGTTTGCCGGGCGGCTGGACGCCTATTCGATCGCCGGCGTCTGGCACGACGCGCTCGCCGCGCTCGCTGCGGCGCCGGGCCGCGCCGTCGTCATCGATGCATCGGGCGTCGACTATTGCGACGGCGCCGGCGTCGCCATGCTGATCGACCTGCTGCGGCAGCCCCGCGCCGCGAACGCACCGGTGTCGGTCTCCGGACTGCGGCCCGAGTTCCGGGCCCTGCTCGACCAGTTCGATCCTGCGGCGATGCAAGTGCCGGTCGAGCCGCCGCACGTTACGCGGATCAACGTCATTGCGGAGATCGGACGCGCCGCGGCGATCACCGGCCGCGACATGCGCGCGCAGGTCGCGTTCATCGGCGAAACCACGACCGCGCTGTGGTATGCGGCCAAAAACCCGGCGCGCGTCCGGTGGAAGGACGTCTGGTATACCTGCGAGCAGGTCGGCGTCAATGCGCTGCCGATCGTCGCGCTGATCTCCTTTCTGCTCGGGATCATCCTGGCCTTCCAGGCCGCGGTGCCGATGCGGCAGTTCGGTGCCGAGCTCTTTGTCGCCGACCTGGTCGGGCTGTCGATCCTGCGCGAGCTCGGACCCCTGATGACGGCCATCCTGCTCGCCGGACGGTCGGGCGCCGCGTTCGCCGCCGAGATCGGCACGATGAAAGTGAACGAGGAGTTGAACGCGCTGACGACGATGGGACTCGATCCGGTCCGCTTTCTGGTCGTCACGCGGATCGTGGCCGCGGTGCTGATGATGCCGCTGCTCACGCTGTTCGCCGACCTGATAGGCATCCTCGGCGGAGCGCTGACGATGCTCACCTTCAACATCCCGATCGCCAGCTTCCTGCACGAGGTCGACAGCCTGGTCGACGTGAAGGACCTGCTGGCCGGATTGGCGAAGGCGCCGGTATTCGCGATCCTTATCGCCGGTGTCGGCTGCCTGCGCGGCCTGCAGACGCAGACCGGGGCGAGCGCCGTCGGCATATCCGCAACGCGTGCGGTCGTCTCGAGCATCGTCCTGCTGGTTGTCGTCGACGGCATCTACGCGTTCGTCTACTATCTGCTCGACATTTGACTCACACCCTCGCATGCCAGCCGATCCGATCATCACCGTGGAGCACCTGACCGCCGGGTACGAAGGCAACGTGCTGATGCAGGACATCAACTTCAGCGTCCATCGCGGCGAGGTCTTCATCATCCTGGGCGGCTCGGGCAGCGGCAAGAGCACGCTGCTCAAGCACATGATCGGGCTCTATCAGCCGATGGGGGGCAGCATCCGGATCGAGGGCGACGATATCGTCACAGCCGAGGGTACGGCCCGGCGCGCGATCCTGAACAAGATCGGCGTGATGTACCAGAGCGGCGCGCTGTTCGGGTCGATGACGCTGCTCGAAAACGTACGCCTTCCGCTGGAGGAATACACGGCGCTGGACGGTGCTGCGATGGATCTGGTCGCGAGGATGAAACTGCAGCTGGTCGGGCTCGATGCCTTTTGCGGCCACATGCCGGCCGAGATCAGCGGGGGCATGCAAAAGCGCGCCGCGATCGCGCGCGCGATGGCGCTCGACCCGATGATCCTGTTTCTCGACGAGCCATCGGCTGGGCTCGACCCGATCACCTCGGCCGAGCTCGACCAGCTGATCCTGCGACTGGCGAAAAGCCTGCGCATCACTTTCGTTGTCGTCACGCACGAGCTCGCCTCGATTTACACGATCGCCGACCGGGTGATCATGCTCGACAAGCGCACCAAGGGCATCATCGCCGAGGGCGACCCGAAGGCGCTTCGCGACACCAGCGACAATCCGTGGGTGCGGCGATTCTTCCGGCGCGAAGTGGCCGCCGAACCGGCGTAACAGCGATGAGCGCGCAGGCCAACTTCTTCAAGATCGGGTTGTTCGTCATCGGCGGGACGGTGGCGCTGGTGCTGCTGCTGTTGATCCTCGGCTCGGGCCAGTTGTTCCAGTCGAAGGTCACGATGGAGACCTATCTGAACGAGTCGGTCCAGGGCCTCGAAGTCGGCTCGAAGGTCAGGTACCGCGGCGTGGTCGTCGGCGAGGTGCGGCGCATCGGCTTCACCTACAACACGTACGAACAGGATCAACCGATGCCGGCGCGCCTGCGCTACGTGATGGTCGAGGCGACGATCCTGCCGCGGCTGATCGGCGGCCGCGCCGGCGGCGACATCACGCGTCCGGACACGGCCAAGGTCGAGATCGATCGCGGCCTGCGCGTTCGGCTGGCACCGCAGGGCATCACCGGCACCAGCTATCTCGAAATCGACTACGTCGATCCGAAGGCGAATCCCGTGCTGCCGATCACCTGGACGCCCAACAACCTGTACATCCCGAGCGCGCAATCGACGGTCACCGCGTTCATCGGCGCGGCGTCGGACATCATGGCGCGCCTGCAAAAGCTCGACCTCGAAGGCACGCTGGTCAACGTCAACAAGCTGCTGGTGACGACCAACAGCCGCATCGATGCGCTCGACACCGCCAAGCTGACCCAGAGCGCGACGCGGATGATGGACAAGATCGACCACAAGCTCGACCAGCTCGCGATCGACAAGATCAGCAGCGACACCGTTGCGCTGCTGGCGGAGTTGCGCACGACCAATCAACGTCTCGGTGCGGTGCTCGACGATCCGGCCCTGAAGCGCCTGCCGACCGATGCCGACGCCGCCGTGGTGCAGCTGAAGAAAACGCTCGAGGACCCGAATCTGGCGAAGTCGATCGCGCACCTGCAAAGCACGCTGACCCGCCTCGACAGATTGACCGGCAGCGGCGAAGCCGACCTGAAAAAGGCATTCGACAATCTGCGCCAGCTGACCGAAAACCTGCGTGACCTGTCCGAGAATGCCAAGCGCTATCCGTCGCAGCTGCTGCTCGGCGCTCCCCCGCCGCCGGCGAAAGGCCTCCAGCCATGAACCCAGCAGTCTCCCTGTCGCGCCGGCGTGCCATCGCCTCGGCGCTGGCGCTCGCCGCCGCGGCATGCGGCTCGCTCTCCCGGCCGTCGCCGGTCAAGTCGACCTACTTGCTCGAGCCGCCACCACCGTCAAACAAGAGCGCGACGCCGGGAACGGCGACGCTCAAGGTGGAAGCGATCACCGTGGCCGCGCCGTTTCGCGGCAGGGCGCTGGTCTACCGCGAGAGCGACCTCAAGTACGAGTCCGACTTCTACGAGGAGTTCCTGGTCCCGCCGGCCACGATGATAGGCGAGGCGACCGCGACGTGGCTCGCGGCGACCGGCATCTACCGCGCCGTGCTGCCGCCGTCGACGTCGCTCGACGGCGACTTCGCGCTGGAAGCTTTCGTCACCGAGCTCTACGCGGACCTGCGCGACCCCTCGCATCCGGCGTCGGTGCTGAAGGTCAAGTTCTTTGTCAGCAGCAACAGCGCCGCGCCGGGAACGTTCGTCTGGAACGGCGAGCTGGGTTCGCGCATCGACGTGTCTTCACGCTCGGCCGACGCGCTGGTGCGCGGATTCAATACTGCACTGAGCAACGTCCTCGAGCAGCTCGCTGCGGTGCTGCGCAACCTGCCGCAGAAATAGCCGCGCGTCCCGTCAGGCCCGCACGCCGGTCAGATCGTGCGCGCTCGCGCCGGTGATGCGCACGCGGGCGAACTCGCCGACCGCGAGCGCCTCGCCATCGGTCACCGCCACCGTGCCATCGATCTCCGGCGCATCGGCGGCACTGCGCGCCAGGGCCTGCGCGCCTTCGTGCGAGTCGACCAGCACCCTGAGCGTCGTGCCGATCTTCCGCTTGAGCCGGCGCGCGCTGATGGCCTCCTGCGTCGCCATGAACCGCGCGCGGCGCTCTTCGCGCAACGCATCCGGAACCGGGTCGGGCAGCGCGTTGGCCGTCGCGCCGTCGACCGGTGAATACGCGAAGCAGCCGACCCGATCGAGCTCGGCCTCGGCCAGGAATTCGAGGAGCGCGTCGAATTCGGCGTCGGTCTCGCCGGGAAATCCGACGATGAACGTCGAGCGTATGGTGAGCTCCGGGCAGGCGGCGCGCCAGGCCCGGATCCGCTGCAGATTGTTTTCGACATTCGCCGGACGCTTCATCAGCTTCAGAATGCGCGGGCTCGCGTGCTGGAACGGCACGTCGAGATACGGCAGCAGGCCGGCGGCGCCGCCGCTCGCCATCAGCGCGATGCTCTCGTCGACGTGCGGGTACGGATAGACATAGTGCAGCCGCACCCAGGCGCCGTATTCGGCGGCCAGCGTTGCGAGAGCCGCCGCGAGCTCGGTCATCCGCGTCTTCAGCGGACGGCCGCGCCAGAACCCGGTGCGATAGCGGACGTCGACACCGTACGCGCTGGTGTCCTGCGACACGACCAGTAGCTCGCGCACGCCGGCCTTCAGCAGGTCCTCCGCTTCGATCATCACCTCGCCGATCGGCCTGCTGACCAGGTCGCCGCGCAGCGAGGGAATGATGCAGAACGTGCAGCGGTGGTTGCAACCCTCGCTGATCTTCAAATAGGCGTAGTGCTTCGGCGTCAGCTTGATGCCGATCTTGCGGGGCGGCGGCGGCAGCAGATCGACGAACGGGTCGTGCTGCCTCGGCAGGTGCTCTCGCACCGCCGCCATCACTTCGGATGCGGCGTGGGGCCCGGTGACCGCGAGCACCTTCGGATGCGCGGCGCGCACGAACGCGCCGCCTTCCTTGGCGCCGAGGCAGCCGGTGACGATGACCCTGCCGTTTTCCGCCAGCGCCTCGCCGATCGCTGACAGCGACTCGTCGACCGCGGCGTCGATGAACCCGCAGGTATTGACCACCACCAGCTCGGCGCCCTCGTAGGTCGGTGCGATCGCATAGCCCTCGGCGGAAAGCCGGGTCAGGATCTGCTCGGAGTCGACCAGCGCCTTCGGGCAGCCGAGCGAGACAAAGCCGACGCGCGGCGCCGCGGCGGGGCGCGCGCGGAGCCGCGCTGGCGCGGTCTTGGCCGTCATCGGGTTATCGTGCGCTGCGCAAATATGGCGCGCTGCAATGCGGATGTTGCGGCGCTTCGGGCATCAGCGCTTTTTCTCGTCGTCGGACGACGGTTGCGCCGCGCCGAAATTGGGAAAGGGGAAGGCGGTGAACAGGCCACGCGTCTGGTCCTGCATGCGTTGCTGCATATCCATGAACAGCTTGGCGCTCTGCTCGAGATAGTTGCCGAGCATGCCTTGCATCGCCGGCGCCTGCATCTGGAGAAACTGCTTCCAGAGGTCCGGCGTCAGCATCATCTTGTCGCCGTAGATCTGCTTGGCCTGGTCCTGCAGCTTGCCCTGGATCGCCATGAACGCTTTGACGTTCTGCTCCATGTAATTGCCCATGATGCCCTGCAGCGCATTGCCGTAAAAACGGATCATCTGCGACAGCATCTCGCTGGAGAACATCGGCACGCCGACCGACTCTTCCTCGAGAATGATCTGGAGCAGGATGCTGCGCGTCAGGTCGTCGCCGGACTTCGCGTCGATCACCTGGAAATCGATGAATTCGAGCACCATCTGCTTGACGTCGGCCAAGGTGATGTAGCCGCTGTTCGCGGTGTCGTACAGGCGGCGGTTCGGATATTTCTTGATAATGCGGATCGGCTTGGGCATGCGGTGACTCCGGGGCGTCGAACTCGCATTATAACCCGCTGATTTATTTGAGCGTTTGAATCGGGTTCCCGGCTCCCCGCCCGGATTGGTGCGATGCACAAAAAAGTCCTTGACTCCCGACTTCCTCGTCCCTACAATGTGAATTGTGCGGTGCAGCAAACGGGGTGTGGTCCCAGGGTCGTGCGGCGAAGGGCCGGCGACCGGAAGAGCCCCTGGCAGCCCGCCTTATTCGGACCCGTATTAGGGTCCTCGAACCCAACGGGAAAAGGATGACCATGTACAACGCAACCGAACAATTCGCCGAAATCAACAAGGCGGGCTACGACAATGCCGTCAAGCTCGCGTCGCTGTCGCTCGACAAGGCAGAGCAGCTCGCGAAGCTCAACCTCCAGGCCGCCAAGATCGTCCTCGAGAACGGTGTCTATACCGCCAATGCAGTCGCCGGGATCAAGGACGTCCAGGAATTCGCAGCCGTCCGTGCCAAGCTGACTGAAGCCGGCGTGCAGAATGCCCTCGGGTATTCGCGCGGCGTCTACCAGATCGCCTCCGAAGCGCAAGCCGATTTCTCGGCGCTGGCCGAGCAGGCCTGGGCTGCCTACACCAAGGGTTTCGCGGTCTGGGTCGACAACGCCACCAAGAACGCGCCTGCGGGCTCCGACGTTGCCGTCACGGCGCTGAAGTCGACGGTCGCGGCGACCACGGCAGCTTTCGACCAGTTCTCGAAGGCCACCAAGCAAGTCGTCAGCTTTGCCGACGCTTCGATGCGCGCCGCAGCCGCCAACGCCGCGAACGCCACCAAGCCGGCAGCCAAGGGCCGCAAGGCCGCGTAAGGCAGACAGTCAATGCGGGCTCGTTGGGTGCTTGAAACCGCGGAGGCGATCCCAACGTAGAGTTCGCTGGCTCCAGCTGGGCCGGGTCGATGACCGTCAAACGGTTGTTACATCCGGTCCGGTGCAGTGGCAGTAACTGCTGGCTTTTCCTCCTCCTAAAGCCAACAGCCTCAGGCCCTGGGTCGAAAGACCCGGGGCTTTTTTTCGCGCCCGCGCCGGTTGCGCGCGGGTCCATCGTGCGGGATCCCGCCGCTAGAACATATGCTGGCCGCCGTTGATCGCGATATTGGCGCCGGTGACGAACGCTGCCTCCTCGGAAGACAGGTAGGCGACCAGTCCCGCGACCTCGTCGGGCTTGCCCAGGCGCCCCATCGGAATCTGGGGGATGATCTTCGAGTCCAGAACCTCCTGCGGAATCGCCATCACCATCTTGGTCCCGATGTAGCCGGGCGAAATCGTGTTGACGGTGATGCCCTTGCGCGAGACTTCAAGCGCAAGCGCCTTGGTAAAGCCGTGCATGCCGGCTTTGGCGGCCGAGTAGTTGGTCTGCCCGAACGCGCCTTTCTGACCGTTGACCGACGAGATGTTGATGATGCGGCCCCAACCCCGCTCGACCATGCCGTCGCAGACCTGCTTGGCCATGTTGAAGCATGAATCGAGATTGGTGCGGATCACCGCATCCCAGCTGGCCTTGTCCATTTTCTTGAAGGTCATGTCCCGGGTGATGCCCGCGTTGTTGACCAGCACGTCGACCTGCCCGACGTCGGCCACGACGCGGCCTACGCAGGCGACGCAAGATTCCCAATCGACGACGTCGCACGGATAGGCATAAAACCGGTGCCCGGCCTTTTTCATCGTATCGAGCCACTCCTGCGCTTTGAGGTTGCCTGGCGAATGGGTGGTCACGACCGTGTGTCCAAGCGCGGCGAGCTTCACGCAGATCGCCTCCCCCAGCCCTCCCATGCCGCCGGTGACCAGCGCAATGCGGTGCTTGTCCTGTGCCATCGTCGCCTCCTTATGTGCGTTCCAGTCTTTGTCGCGCCGCGCGAGTTGCGCGTCAGCGCTCGACCGCCATCGCGACCCCCATGCCGCCGCCGATGCAAAGCGACGCCAGGCCCTTTTTGGCATCGCGCCGCGCCATTTCGTACAGCAGCGTCACCAGGATCCGGCAGCCGGACGCGCCTATCGGATGCCCGAGCGCGATCGCGCCGCCGTTGACGTTTATTTTCTTGGTATCCCAGCCCATTTCCTTGTTGACCGCGCAGGCCTGCGCCGCGAACGCCTCGTTGATCTCCATCAGATCGAGGTCCGCCGGCTTCCAGCCGGCCTTTTCCAGCGCGCGCCGCGACGATGGTACGGGTCCCATGCCCATGATAGCCGGGTCGACACCCGACGACGCGAATGCCCGGATTTTCGCCAGCGGTGTGAGGCCGAGCTGTGCGGCGCGCTCGGCGGTCATCACCAGTACCGCCGCGGCGCCATCGTTGATGCCCGAAGCATTGCCCGCGGTGACGCTTCCTTGCTTGTCGAACGCCGGCCGCAACGCCGACAGCGCGTCGAGCGTCGCGCCTGTCTTGATGAATTCGTCACTGTCGAACGCGACCGGGTCGCCCTTGCGCTGCGGGATCATCACCGGGACGATCTCGTCCTTGAACTTGCCGGCCTTCTGCGCCGCTTCGGCCTTGTTCTGGCTGGCGACCGCGAACTCGTCCTGTTGCGCGCGCGAGACGGCGTGTTTCTTCGCGACGTTCTCGGCGGTAATGCCCATGTGGTACTGGTTGTAGACGTCCCAGAGGCCGTCGACGATCATGCTGTCGATCAGTTTGGCGTCGCCCATGCGAAAGCCGTCGCGCGAGCCCAGGAGCACGTGCGGGGACGCGCTCATGTTTTCCTGCCCGCCTGCGATAACGATATCGGCGTCGCCGCAGCGCACCGCCTGCGCGGCGAGCATCACCGCCTTCAGTCCCGACCCGCACACCTTGTTGATCGTCATCGCCGGAATCTCGGCGGGCAGCCCTGCCTTGATCGACGACTGCCGCGCCGGATTCTGGCCGCTGCCCGCGGTCAGCACCTGCCCCAGGATCACTTCGGAGATCTGATCCGGAGTCAACTTGTAACGGGCGAGCAGCGCGGCGATCACTGTCGCGCCGAGCTCGGGCGCCGGCGTCTTCGCCAGCGTGCCGCCGAATTTACCAATCGCGGTGCGCAATGCGCCCGCGATGACGATGTCGCTCATGAAATTCTCCGCAAAGATTGGGCGTGACGCCAGGCTTGCTTGGGTCGGGGACCGGATGATCGCTGCTCTATGGTATCGCAGGCCGCGGTTTCCGGCAGCGGCGATTCGACCGACCGATGGCGAGCGCTCGCTGCGGCTAGGTGACGCGTTCGACGACGTAGGTTCCGGGCGCCGGCGACAGCGACCGGTACCTGTCGCTGCCCGGCGCCTGGGGTGCGGGCCGCAGGCCGCCGGCGTAATCGTTCAGCCATGCCGCCCAGTGCGGCCACCAGCTGCCGGGATGTGTCCGAGCACGCGCCAGCCAGTCGTCCGGATCATCGGTCAGCAGCTCGTTGGTCCAGAAGCTGCGCCGTTTTTTCGCCGGCGGATTGATCACGCCGGCGATGTGGCCCGAGGCGCCGAGCACGAACGTCAGGTCGCCTCCGAGCAGGCCCACGCTCTTGTACGCGGTGCGCCAGGGGACGATGTGGTCTTCGCGGGTCGCGAGGACATAGCCAGGCATCGCGATGCGCTTCAAGTCTATCGCCGCTCCGCACATCGACAGCGCGCCGGGTTCGCGCAGGCGATTGTCCAGATACATGTCGCGAAGGTACTCGACGTACATCGGCCCCGGGAGATTGGTCGAGTCGCCGTTCCAGTAAAGCAGGTCGAATGCCGGCGGCGTCTGGCCTTTCAGATAATTGCCGACGACGTAGTTCCAGACGAGCTCGTTCGGTCGGAGGCTGGCGAACGCATTGGCCAGCTCGCTGCCCTGGATCCGGCCGCCAGCGCACAGCGCGGGCATGCGCGCCGCCAGCGCTTCGTGCGATACGTACACGCCGATGTCGCCCGGGTCGGCGAAGTCGAGCATCGTTGCGAGAAATGTCGCGCTGGCCACCGGCGCCTCGTGCCGCGCCGCAAGCACCGCCAGCGCGCAGGCCAACAGCGTCCCGCCGACGCAGAATCCAAGCGCATTGACCGTCTTGCTGCCGGCGATCTCGCGCGCCGCGTCGAGCGCGGCCAGCACGCCTTGCTCGAGATAGTCGTCCCAGGTCAGACCGCCGAGCTCCGGCGGAATGTTGCGCCAGGAGATCATGAAGACCGTATGGCCCTCGCCGACCGCGTAGCGCACGAAGGAATTCTCCGCGTGCAGGTCGAGGATGTAGTACTTGTTGATGCAAGGCGGCACGATCAGCAGCGGCCGCTTGGCGACCTCGTGGGTCGCCGGCGCGTACTGGATCAGCTCGATCAGCGGATTGCGATATACGACGCTGCCCGGCGTCGTCGCGAGGTTGCGACCCACCTCGAACGCGCTTTCGTCGGTCATCGCGATGCGTCCGCGCTGGGCGTCGGAGACCAGGTTCGACAGCCCTTGCGCGATCGACGTCCCGCCGGTTGCGAGAGCGCGCTGCAGCGCCTCCGGATTGGTGGCGAGGAAATTCGACGGCGAAATCGCGTCCACATACTGCCGGGCGACAAACACCAGTCGCCTCTTCGTGGCCTCGTCGGTCTGCGCCAGCGCCGCGAGCTCGCGCACGTATTCGCCGTAGAGCAGATAGGCGTCGCGCAGCCAGGCGAAGTACGGGTGCTCGCGCCAGGCCTTGTCCGAGAAGCGGCGGTCGGCCGGGGTGTGCACCGTGACCGGCGCGGTCGTGCCTTCCGCCGCGCGCGTCCACAGTTCCTCGAATCTCCTGGCGTAGCGCTCGGTCAGCTGCGCCGCTGCCGCCGGATCGATCGAAACGGCGGGCAGCTGGGACGCCGAGTCGGATGACGGCAAGCTCGCCGGCATCGATCGGATCGTGCCCAGCGCGGCGTCCGCCCACAGCTGCGTCCACTGCGCGCCGACGTCCTGCCAGCGGTGCGCGAGCTCCGACCACTCGGTTGCCGCCTCATGGGTCGCGTGAGTCGCCGACGGAGTCGCCGCCCGGCTTGCGGCCTGCGCCGCCGCATGGGCGTCCGGCGCCGGCCTGGTCGTGCGCCTGGGCTTGTTAGTCGCCATCAGCCTTCGAGCCAAAAGTGCACGACGGCAATCAATGCGATGCCGACGCCGATCAGCAGCAGCTGCTGCGCGGTCGCCGCCGGCGCCGGGTGACGGTGCAGGCTCGGGATCAGGTCCGCCACGGCCACGTACAGCAGGCTCGCGGAAGCGATCGCGAGCACGGTGGGCAGCACGTGCTGCATCGAGGCCAGCGCGGCGTAGCCGGCGAGGCCGCCGAGCAAGGTCGCGACCCCGGTCGCCAGGTTGTAGCCGAACGCGCGGCGGCGCGAATAGCCGGAGTGCAACAGCACCGCGAAGTCTCCGACCTGCTGCGGAATCGCATGCGCGACGATCGCCAGCGCGGTTGCCGTACCGAGCGCGAAGTCGGTCAGGAACGCGGCCGAGATGACGATGCCGTCGCAGAAATTGTGCACGCTGTTGCCGATCACGATCATCAGGCCGGAGCGGCCGCCGTCGCCGCCGTGCGCATGCGGCGGGCCCGCGGCGTGCCCGTCCACCGCGAGCGCCTCCGCGTCGAGGTGACTGTGCCGCCACAGAACGAGTTTTTCCAGCAGAAAGAACAACAGCAGGCCGCCGAGCACGGTCGCCATCACGCTCTCGGTCGACCCGTGCTCGAGCGCGTGCGGAAGCAATTCCAGAAACACGGCGCCCAGCAGCGCGCCGACGGCGAAGCTGACCAGCTTGGATATCCAGCGCGCGTGCAGCGCAAGCGTGCCGGCGGCGGCGACGATCGCCAGGACGCCGCCGGCGAGACAGGCGACCACGATCGCGAAAAGTGGAGAGAGCGGTGTCATCGCCAAGGCATTATACGAGAGCGCGCATTGCGATTTCAGCCTGGCGCGAGCCAGATCAGCGTCGCCATCCTCGCCGCGCGGTCGCCACCGCCGCGACGGTACGAGTGGAAGCTGCCGCGTTCGGTGTAAGTGCAGCGGCCGCCGCCGTGGATCGAGGCGGCCTCGACGCCGGCGCGGCCGAGGGCCCGTCGCGCGAGCGCATAGAGATCGGCATGCCATTTGCCTTCACGCGTCGCGACGAAGGACGCGCCGGCCGCGGCGTCGCGATCGCAGAATGCGGCGTAAACGTCGGGCCCCACCTCGAACGCGTCCGGGCCGATCGCGGGTCCGAGCCATGCGAGCAACTCGGCCGGGTCGATCTGCATCGATCCGATCGCGGCTTCGAGTACGCCGGCGGCGAGCCCGCGCCAGCCTGCATGCGCGGCAGCGACGACGCTGCCGCGCCGGTCGGCGAGGAGCACCGGCAGGCAGTCGGCCGACAGCACCGCGCAGACCTTGCCGGGAGAACGCGAGACCGCGACGTCGGCTTCGGGTGCGCGGGCGTGCCCGACGTCGGCATTCGCGATCGCCGTGCCGTGCACCTGCGCGAGCCACAGCGGCTCGCCGGGGAGGAAGCGTTTCAGCAGCTCGCGCGACGCGGCATCGGGGAGGTCGCGTGCGAAGTCGGCGCCGCGGCCGCCGACGCCGTTGCGCGTGGTCGAGAACGCGCGCACCGACTCGGGCGCCGGCCAGTCCGGTACGATCCAGTCGAGACCGGCGGAGACGAATTGCGCCGCGAGTGCCGCGTCAGCGCGCATCGGAGGCGGCGCGTCCGCGCAAGGCCGCGAGCAGCGACGCGAAGTCGGATGGCAGCGGCGATTCCCACTGCGCCGGTCTCTTCGTCGATGGGTGGATCAGACCGAGGCGCCAGGCGTGCAGCGCCTGCCGCCGGAACTCGATGCCGCGCTTTCTGCCATACGTCGGATCCCCGACCAGCGGATGCCCGAGCGAGGCCAGGTGGACGCGGATCTGGTGGGTGCGACCAGTTTCGAGACGGCAGGCCAGCAGCGTGCAATCGCCGAATCGCTCGCGCACTTCGTAGCGAGTGATTGCGGCCTTTCCCCGCGCGACTATGGCCATCGACGTGCGACGGACCGGATGACGTCCGATCGGTGCGTCGATGGCGCCGCCGCGGACGATGTCTCCGGCGGCGAGTGCCAGGTATTCGCGGTGCACGGTCCTGGCCTGCAGCTGGCGCACCAGATCGGTCTGCGCGACTTCGGTTTTGGCCACGACCAGGAGCCCGCTCGTATCCTTGTCCAGGCGATGCACGATGCCCGCGCGCGCGACCGCGGCGAGCTGCGGCGCGTGGTGCAGCAGTGCGTTGGCCAGCGTGCCGTCGCGATTGCCGCTGCCCGGGTGAACGACCAGGCCAGCCGGCTTGTCGATCACGAGTATCGCCTCGTCCTCGTGCACGATGGTCAACGGCAGCGCCTGCGGCGCGAAGGACAGGGCGGCGGGATCGGATAGCGGATGCAGAAGCACATGCTCGCCGCCGCCGACCTTGCGGCTCGCGTCCGCCGGCGCGCCGTCGAGCAGTACGCGACCCGCGTCGATCCAGGTCCGGATGCGGCTGCGCGAGTGCTCGGGCAACAGCTGCGCGAGCGCCCGATCGAGCCGCATGCCCGCGAGCTCGGCCGGAATGGTCAGCGCGAGGCGGGCGCCGGACGCTGCGTCGGGGTTATAATCCACGGCTACGTGCGGAGCAGGCAATGATGTCGAAACTGAGCAGATGTGCGGTTGCGTCACTGGTGTTGATGTGTGTGGCCCTGGCGGGGTGCAGCTGGCTGCCGGAGGTCAAGGACGAGACCGCGAACTGGACCGCGGAGCAACTCTACAAGGACGCGCACGAATCGCTGCAGGCGGCCAATTATACGCGGGCGATCAAGCTGTTCGACACGCTGGAAGGCCGGTTCCCGTACGGCCGGCTCGCGCAGCAGGCGATTCTCGAGGGCGCGTACGCGAACTATCGCCAGAACGAGGCGACGACGGCGATCGCCGCCTGCGATCGCTTCATTCGCACCTATCCCAATCACCCGAACGTCGATTACGCGTACTACCTGAAGGGCCTGATCAATTTCCGCGAGGATCAGGGACTGCTCGGCTACGTGGTCGAGACCGATCTGTCAGAGCGCGATCCGAAGATGACCAAGGAGGCGTACGGCGCGTTCCGCGAGCTGGTGACGCGTTTTCCCGAGAGCAGGTACGCGCAAGATTCGGCCGAGCGCATGCGGTATCTGACCAATGCGCTGGCCGGTTACGAAGTCCATGTCGCGCGCTATTACTACAATCGCGGAGCCTACGTGGCGGCGGTCAACCGAGCGCAGGCCACGCTGATCAATTATCCGAAGACGCCCGCCAACGAAGACGCGCTGGTGCTGCTGATGGAAAGCTACGACAAGATGGGCATGGTCGAGCTGCGGGATGATACGCGACGCGTCCTGAAGGAAAACTTCCCAAATGGCAGGTACTTCACGGCCGCAGCGACCAAGCCATGGTGGAAATTCTGGGGCAAGGGGGAGCCACCGCCCTTACCGCTGAGCGAAGCCCCGAAACCCTGGTGGCAGTTCTGGTAAGACGCCGAAGGGCGGAGCAGGGGCCCCATGCATTGCATGGGGATGCGACCCCGCAGGCAGCTAGGGCAGCCACAACGATACGGCCCTGTCGCGTCGCTGGTTCGGAAGCTGGCGGACCCGGGGCGCGGAAAACGTTAGCCCTCCACCGCCACCGGCGCAAAAAAAGCCCGGACCTCGGCGAGCTCCCGGGTGCGCCGCATCGGCGGCAGCGCCTGCCATATACGGCGTCCATACGGCTTGTCGACCAGCCGCCGGTCGCAGATCATCAGCACGCCGCGATCGGTCTCCGAGCGGATCAACCTGCCCGCGCCCTGCTTGAGGCTGATCGCCGCCTGCGGCAATTGATAATCGAAGAACGGATTGCCGCCCTGGCGCGCGATGTGCTCGAGCCGCGCCGCCAGCAGCGGGTCGTCGGGCGGCGCGAACGGCAGCTTGTCGATGATCACCACCGACAAGGCTTCGCCCTGCACGTCGACCCCCTCCCAGAAGCTCTGGCTGCCCAGCAATACCGCGTTGCCGAGACGACGGAAGCGCGACAGCAGCTCGGTCCGCGAACCCTCGCCTTGCACCAGCAGCGGAAAATCGATCCCATCGCGCTTGAAAAGGGCCTCCAGCGATTCGCGCGCGCGGGCGAGCGCGCGTAGCGTCGTGAACAGCAAGAATGCGCGGCCGCCGCTCGCTTTCAGCACGGGCAATGTGGCCGCGACTACCGCATCGGTGTGCTCGAAGCTGTTCGGCTCGGGCAATTCGCGCGGCAGGTACAGCAAGGCCTGACGCGCATAATCGAACGGGCTCTCCCAGTACCCGGTCGCAGCCTCCCCCAGGCCCAGCTCCCGCTGATAGAGCGAGAAGTCGCTGCCGATCGCCAGCGTTGCCGAGGTGAAGATCCAGGCGCGGGCATCGTCGGTGACCTGCTTGGCGAATATTTCGGCCACCGACAGCGGCGACGCCCGCAATTGCCAGCCCGACGCGCTGATGTCGACCCACCGGATCCACTCGGGATCGTCGCGATCGCGCCAGCGCGCGAGCCGCGCCAGCGCATCGTCGGCGCGATTCGCACACTGGGCCAGATCGTCGCTGCGCTCGGCCTGCTTGTTGAGCTCGGCTGCCAGCGCGGCGAGCGCCGCGTCGAGCGCACCGAGTGCTTCATCGAACCCGGCGCGCTGCATCGCGACGGCGCGTGGCAGCTTGCCCGGCGCTTCTCCCGCGGCCAGCCGGAACCGGCGCAGCGCCAGCCCGAGCGCCTGTGCGGCGGCGGGCAGCGGCAGGTAGTCGCGAGCCGACTTCAGCCCTTCGAGCTCGGCGTCGCGCGCGAGCTCGCCGAGCTGCCCGCCGGTGATTTCCTCCCCGAAGAACAAGGTCGCGGTCTCGGGCAGCTGGTGCGCCTCGTCGAGGATCACCGTGTTCGACGCGGGCAGCAACTCGGCGATGCCCTCGTCCTTGAGCATGACGTCGGCGAAGAACAGATGGTGGTTGATGACGACGACGTCGGCAGCGAGCGCCTGCTTGCGCGCATTCATCACAAAACATTCGTTGTAGTGCCCGCATTCGGTGCCGAGGCAATTCTCGCGCGTCGAGGTGACATCGGCCCAGATCGCGGCATTCTCCGGGACGTCGGCGACCTCGCTCTTGTCACCGCTTTCCGACGTGCGCGCGAACGACTCGATCCGCTTCAGATAGCCGATGTCGGCGCGGGAGGCGAATGTTGGCTGCCCGGCGGTTCGCGCCAGATGATGGTGGCAGACATAGTTGCCGCGGCCCTTCAGCAGCGCGACGCTGATCGGTATGCGCAGCGCGTCGCGCACCAGCGGCAGATCGCGCTGATAGAGCTGGTCCTGAAGGGTCTTGGTCCCCGTCGAAATGATCACCTTGCCGCCCGAGAGGAGGGCGGGAACCAGATAGGCGAAGGTCTTGCCGGTGCCGGTCCCGGCCTCGGCGAGCAACTGGCCGCGCGTCTTAATCGCGAGCGCGATCGCCTCGGCCATCGCGATTTGCTGCGGCCGCGGCCGGTAGCCGGGAATGTTGCGCGCAAGCGGCCCGTCGGCGTTGAATACCGAACCGAGGTCGGTGCCGCTCAGCGTGGCCCTCTCGGCGCGGCGGCCGCGAGCGCCGCGTCAGCGTTGCGGTGGCGCGTGATCATTGCGCGGCGGACTTTTTCTTGCTCGCTGGTTTCGCTGCCGGCTTGGATGCGGCGACCGCCGGCGTCGGCTCGCGCAGCGCCTGGATCTGCTTTTCGAACGCGCCGTACGGATGGATGACGCGCTGCTTGTAGCCGATGTCGACCTCTTCCGGGCCCGGTGTCAGCTCGGCCAGGCTTTTCGTCCACGTCGCATACAGCGTCTGCAGGCCCTGCACCTTCACCTTGTCGCGCCCGGCTTCGCGCAACGCCGCCTGGTAGGGCCGCGCGATCAGCCGCTTGTGCTTTTCGATGCAGCCCTCGGTCTTGGCGCCGTTGACGCCGACCTGCGCACCGGCCAGGCCGAATTCGATGATCTCGATGCTCTTGACCTGCCGGCACATCGTGTAGGTCTGCGGAACCGCTTCGAAAAAGCACTCGGTGCCGGTCCCGTGCAGGGCCGTCGGGCAGATGTAGGGATCGACGTTGTCGAGAGCGTGCGCCGACCAGACGGGCATCAGCGCGCTGACGGCGAGCGAGGCGAGCAATGAGAATCGGCGCATGAGCGACTGGCCAGTAAGGAAGTAGTCCATGCTACCAAGCGGGGCGTGCGCGCTCAAGCGCCGCCGCGAAAAGCGAACCCGGTCAGATCGTGGCGCCGCCCGAAACCTCGATGACCGCGCCGTTGATGTAGCTCGCTTCGTCGGAGGCAAGCCAGGCGTAGGTGTTCGCGATTTCCTCGGGCTGGCCGAGGCGGCCGAGCGGAACGCGGTCTTCCATCATCTTGACGACCTTGTCCGGCATCGACGCCAGAATCGGCGTGTGGATGAAGCCCGGACAGATCGCGTTGGCGCGAATGCCCTTGCGGCCGAGCTCGCGCGCCCACGTCTTGACCATCCCGATGACGCCGAATTTGGTCGCCGCGTAGTTGGTCTGTCCGAAATTGCCGTAGATGCCGACGATCGACGACGCATTGAGGATGCAGCCGGAGTTCTGCTCGAGCATGATGTCGACGACGGCCTTGGTGCAGTTGTAAACGCCCTTCAGATTGACGTCGACGACGCGGTCGAACTGGTCGTCGCTCATTTTCCTGAATTGCGCGTCCTGCACGATGCCGGCGTTATTGACCAGCGTGTCGATGCGTCCCCATCGGGCCATCACCCCTTCGACCATGCGCGCGATGCTTTGCTTGTCGGTGACGTCGATGACAAAGCCGGCCGACTCGCCGCCCTGCTCCTCGATCTTCGCGACGGTCTCCTGGATCGTCGCCTCGTTGATGTCGCAAACGGCGACCTTGGCGCCTTCCTGGGCAAATTTGACCGCGGTCGCTTGGCCGATGCCTTGGCCCGCGCCGGTGATGATCGAGACTTTGCCTTTGAGCCGCATGGTCTTCCCTGGTCGTGATGGACAGTTGGTGCCCCGCCTGAGTGCGGCGACTCTATCTCTTTTCATTGCGTTGCACAACCTCGGCCCGGACAAGCCTGGCATTGGCGCGATGAACAGAACCGATCCTAATAAACAACGGCTTAGTCATCGCCTCGTGCAGCGCAGCCGGGCCGGCTGCGCGAGCGCTGTCGCTTCATTCTGATGCATTGCACGAGGCGCTGGTCCGGCGCCGCCGCAAAGGATCAAGCCGGGTCAGGCAGGCAGCCAGTGCTCGATGACCAGCTGCAGCGAGTCGAGTCCCTGGTAATGATTGACTTCGGGCCGGTACGCGGCTCGGATGCGGGGGGGCAGGGGCGCCGTCTGCTGGAAGAGCATCGCCTCGAAGCGCCGATCGGCGAGTGAGAGCGAGAGCTTCAGATGCTTGTCGCCGACGATGCGCTGTGCGGTGACCTCGAACTCGGCGTCGAACGCCGGTGCGGGAAAGCCCTGCCCCCACACGTGTCCGGCGCACATACGGGCGAGGCCCAGTGTCAACTCGCCCGCTGCCAGCACGCCGTCGGTTTCGATCGTGCGCAGCAGCAGCGCCGGCGACAGCCACTCGCGGCCGACTCGTTCGAACTCATCGGCGAAACGGGCCAGCGCCGATTCGTGCAGCGACAGCCCGGCGGCGTACGCGTGTCCGCCAAACCGGCCGATGGTTCCCGGCGCGCGCTTGGCGATCAGGTCGAGCGCATCGCGCAGATGAAAGCCGGCGATCGCGCGACCCGAGCCGCGAAGCTCGCCGTCGGGGCCGGCGCGGGCGAATACGATTACCGGCCGGTGGTAGCGGTCTTTCAGGCGCGATGCGACGATGCCGACGACGCCCTGGTGCCACTCGGCGCGGTACAGGCACAGCGTGGACGCATCTTCGTCGACGCCGCACTCGAGGTCGGCCAGCGCCTGTTCCTGCATCGTCGCCTCGACGTCGCGACGCTCGCGGTTGAGCGCATCGAGTTCGCTCGCAATCCGGTCGGCCTCCGCCTGGTTGTCGGACAACAGGCAGGCGATTCCGACCGTCATGTCGGCGAGGCGGCCGGCGGCGTTGAGCCGCGGGCCGGCGATGAACCCCAGGTCGTAGCCGGTCGCCCGCTGCGGCGCGCGGCCTGCGACGCCGAGCAACGCGCGCACACCCGGCTGCATCCGATCGGCGCGGATTCGGCGCAGTCCCTGATCGACGAGGATGCGGTTGGCGTGATCGAGCCTGACGACGTCGGCGACCGTGCCCAGCGCGACGAGGTCGAGCAGCGCGGCCAGATGCGGCTCGGCGCGATGGGCAAAATGACCGCGCTCGCGCAGCAGCGCCCGCAGCGCGCACAGCACATAGAACATGACGCCGACGCCGGCCAGATGCTTGCTCGCAAATGTGCAGCCCGGCTGATTGGGGTTGACGATCCACGCGGTGTCCGGCAACCGATCGCCGGGCAGGTGATGGTCGGTGATCAGCACGTCGATGCCGAGCGCCCGCGCGGCGGCGACCCCTTCGACGCTCGCGATGCCGTTGTCGACGGTGATGATCAGGTTCGGCTGCCGCGCGGCGGCGAGCGCGACGATCTCGGGCGTCAGGCCGTAGCCGAACTCGAAGCGGTTGGGCACCAGAAATTCGACCGTCGCGCCCATCGCGGCGAGACCGCGCATGCCGACCGCGCAGGCGGTCGCGCCGTCGGCGTCGTAATCCGCGACGATAAGCAGGCGTTCGCCGCGCTCGATCGCATCGGCAAGCCGCTCACTCGCCGCGGCTATGCCTTTGAGCGCCTGCCACGGCGGCAGACCGGTGAGGTCGTTGTCGAGCTCCGCGGTCGACGCAATGCCGCGCGCGGCGAATATGCGCGCCATGACCGGGGCGATGCCCGCGGCGCCGAGTGTCGAGGCGATTTCGGGCACGTCGCGGCGCGTTATTTCCATTCAGCGTCCGCCGGTCGCGAGTTG
>DATASF010000028.1:0-13691 GCA_036269335.1 Casimicrobiaceae bacterium | reverse complement strand
ATCAGGTCGAACAGGCGCTGCGCCGAGCTGGAACCGTTGCACGAAAGACGCAGCGCCCGCGCCCATTTGCGCCGCGCACCGGCAAGGTCGTAGACGGCATCGGCGATGATGCGCAACCCCTGGACCTGACCATCATCGCCGACGCGCTGCTGCACTTTCACTTCGGCGACCAGAACCGTGTCCTCGCGCAACAGGTGTCGGTTGGCGTCGAAGGTCTCGTTGAATATCACGATCTCGGTCTGGTCGCGGCCGTCGTCGAGCGTCACGAATGCCATCTTGCCGCGACGCGAAGTTTGGGTGCGTAACTGCACGATGATGCCGGCGATGCGGACCGGCGTCTGCGTCGGTTTCAGCGCACCCAGCGGCTGCTGCACGAGCCGCGCCAGCTCGGCCGCGTGCGCGTGATAAGGATGCCCCGACAGGTAGAAGCCGAGGCTCGTCTTTTCCTGCGCCAGCCGCTCGGCTTCCGGCCACTCGCGCGCTGCGATCAGGGCAGGGGACGCCGGTCCCGCGCCGCCTTCGTCGCCGAACAACGATACCTGCGAGGCGGCGCGCTCGGCGCGCTCGCCGTGATCGAGCGCGGCGCCGACCGATGCGAGCAGGCTCGCGCGCCTCGTGTCGATGGCGTCGAAGGCGCCGGCACGTATCAGCGCCTCGACGGCGCGCCGATTGACGCTGCGCTTGTCGACCCGGCGGCAGAAATCGAACAGGTCGCTGAAGGGGCGCACGGCGCGCGCTGCGACGATCGCCTCGATCGCGGCACGGCCGGTGCCCTTGATTCCGCCCAGCCCGTAGCGGATGTGATCGCCGTCGACCGGCTCGAAGCGGTAATTTGACGCATTGACGTCCGGCGGCAATATCGACAGGCCGAGCCCGGTCGCATCGTCGTAGAACTGGCGCAGCTTGTCCGTGTCGTCCATCATCGCCGACAGGTTGGCGGCCATGAACGCGGCCGGATAGTGCGCCTTGAAATACGCGGTCTGATAGGCGATCAATGCGTACGCGGCGGCGTGCGACTTGTTGAAGCCATAACCGGCGAACTTTTCCATCAGGTCGAAAAGCTGCGTCGCCTTCGAAGAGGCCACGCCGCGGTCGATCGCCCCGGCGGTGAAACCCTGGCGATGCTTGGCCATTTCGTCGGGCAGCTTCTTGCCCATCGCGCGGCGCAGCAGGTCGGCGGCGCCCAGCGTATAGCCGCCGATGACCTGCGCGATCTGCATCACCTGCTCCTGGTAGACCATCACGCCGTGCGTCGGTGCGAGGATCGGCTCGAGGCGAGGGTCGACGTAGTCGAAGCGCTCGGCGCCCTGCTTGCGCCGCACGTAGTCGGGAATGAGCTCCATCGGTCCCGGACGGTACAGAGCCACCAGCGCGATCACGTCGTCGAAGCGCTTCGGTGGCGCCTGCAGCAATAGCTCGCGCATGCCGCGCGATTCGAACTGGAACACCGCCGTCGTATTCCCGCTGCGGAAGATGTCGTACGCGCGGGGATCGTCCAGCGGCAGCGTATCCAGCGTCAACGTCGTCGCCGGATCGAGCATGCGGATGTAGCGCAAGGTCCAATCGAGGATCGTCAGCGTCGTCAATCCCAGGAAGTCGAACTTGACCAGGCCGACGAGCTCGACGTCGTCCTTGTCGAACTGCGAAACCAGCGCGTCGGACCCCGGCTGCATGTACAGCGGGCAGAAATCGGTCAGCTTGCCCGGCGCGATCAGCACGCCGCCGGCATGCATGCCGACGTTGCGCGGCAGGCCCTCGAGCTGCTCGGCGAGGCTCAGGAGCTCGCGAACTTCCTCTTCGGCCGCCTCGCGCTCGTTGAGCAGCGGCTCGACTTCGCGCGCATAGACGACGTTCGGCGGAGCGTCGCTGCCGCGTCGCTTAAGCGTCACCGCGCGGCCCGGCTGGAACGGAATCAGCTTGGCGATGCCGTCGCAGAAGGTGTACGGGAGGTCCAGGACGCGGCCGACGTCGCGCACGACCGCCTTGGCCGCCATCGTGCCGAAGGTCGCGATCTGCGACACCGATTCGGCGCCGTACTTCTGCTTGACGTAATCGATGACGCGGTCGCGGCCGTCCTGGCAGAAATCGATGTCGAAGTCGGGCATCGACACACGCTCGGGATTGAGGAAGCGCTCGAACAGCAGCGTATAGCGCAGCGGGTCGAGGTCGGTTATTCCCAGGCTGTACGCGACCAGCGAGCCCGCGCCGGAGCCGCGCCCCGGTCCGACCGGCACGCCGTTGCCGCGCGCCCAGTTGATGAAGTCGGCGACGATCAGGAAGTAGCCGGCGTAACCCATCTGAATGATCGTCTTCGCCTCGAACTCGAGGCGCGCCGCATATTCGGGTTGCTTGCGCGCGCGCTCTTCGGCATCGGGATACAGCGCGGCGAGCCGCCGCCCGAGGCCTGCCGCCGCCTCGTCTCGCAGATGCTGCTCGATGCTGGTGCCGTCCGGCGTCGGGAACGCTGGCAAATAGTTCTTGCCCAGCGGAATCGTCAAGTTGCAGCGCTGCGCGATCGCGACGCTGTTGGCCAGCGCCTGCGGAATATCGGCGAACAGCTGCGCCATCTCGGCCTGCGATTTGAAATACTGCTCGGGCGTGAAGCGCCTCGGCCGCCGCGGATCGGAAAGCACATGCCCTTCGGCGATGCACACGCGCGCCTCGTGGGCACGGAATTCGCCGCGCGTCGCGAACTGCACCGGATGCGTTGCGACCACCGGCAGCGTCAGCGCGCTCGCGAGGCGCAGCGTCGCGGCGGTCAGCGCCTCGTCGTCGGGATGGCCGGCGCGCTGCACTTCGAGATAAAAGCGGCCGGGAAATGCGCCGGCCAGCGCAGCCGCCGCGACACGGGCGCCGGCCGCATTGCCCTGCGCCAGCGCCTGGCCGACTTCGCCGCCGGCGAATCCCGACAGCGCGATCAGGCCTTCGGTGCCCTCGGCGAACCATTCGCGCCGCAGCTCCGCATGCCCGCGATGCTGGTTGCCGCGATGCGCGCGCGTCAGCCAGTCGGTCAGCCGCAGGTAGCCCGCGCGCGACTGACAGAGCAGCAGCAGACGCTGCGGCGCGTCGCGCTCCTTCTCGTGCGTGATCCAGACGTCGCATCCGATGATCGGCTTGACACCGCGCGTCCGCGCGGCCTTGTAGAACTTGACCATGCCGAACATGTTGGCCAGATCGGTCAGCGCAAGCGCCGGCATGCGATCGGCTGCGGCGGCGTCCACTGCGTCGTCGATGCGCACCATGCCGTCGACGATCGAATACTCGCTGTGCAGGCGCAGATGGATGAACAGCGGGACGGCCGCGGACGCGCTCATGAGGTACAATTTTACTCGCTTCCGCCGCCGACCCCGATGATCGCCACCTTGCAGATTCCGGCGCGCCGCGCCCTCGTTGCATTAGCAGCTGCGCTTGTCGTCGCCGCCTGCGCGACGGTCCCGCCGCCGCTGTCGCCGCCGGATAATCGGCTTCCTCCGCCGGCAGGACCGGGCGCGGAACCGCCGGCGCCGGCCAAGCCGCAGGCGCCGCCGACCAAGAATCCGAATCCCCCGGCCAACGTCAATCTGCAGGGCTTTCCGTTGCCGTATCGTCAGGGTTACGCCGACGGATGCGCGAGCATCGGCAGCGTCGAGCACAAGGATCCGGTGCGCTTCAAAAGCGATGGCCAGTACCGCACCGGATGGCAGGACGGAAACTTCCTGTGCAAGAAGAAATGACGGAGCGAACATCGCGGTGACTGGCGCGGCCATGACGCCGTCGACGGCGCAGTTCCTCGAGGTGCGTGGGCTTTCCTACCACGTCCGAAGCTGGGGCGATGCCTCGGCGCCGAAACTCTTCATGCTGCACGGATGGATGGACGTCGGCGCGTCATTCCAGTTTCTGGTCGATGCGCTGACCCGCGATTGGCGCGTGCTCGCTCCCGACTGGCGGGGTTTCGGCCAAAGCGAGTGGTGCGCCGACGGCTACTGGTTCGCCGATTACCTCGCGGACCTCGACGCGCTGCTCGAGCATTTCACTCCGGATGCCCCCGCGCGCATCGTCGGGCACAGCCTCGGCGGCAACGTCGCCTGCATTTACGGCGGCGCGCGGCCGCAGCGCGTCTCGCGGCTCGTTTCGCTCGAAGGTTTCGGCATTCCCGCAGAGAAGCCCGAGCTCGCCCCCGACAAGCTGGCGAAGTGGCTCGATGCGCTGCGCGATCCGCCGTCGTTTGCGCCGTATCCGAATCTCTCCGCCGTCGCCGACCGTTTGCAGAAAAACAACCCGCGCATGCCGCGCGACCATGCGAAGTTTCTAGCCGGGCACTGGGCGGAAGCCTTGCCCGACGGCAGCGCGCGGCTGCGCTCGGATCCTCGCCACAAGCTGCCGTTTCCTACCGTCTACCGGACCGAGGAGGTGCGCGCGGCCTGGTCACGCGTCACGGCGCCGGTGCTGTGGGTCGCTGCCAGCGATTCGTTTGTGCCGCGCTGGCTGGGCGAGGACAGCGCGGGACTCGAGCGGCGGGTCGCGAGCTTTCGCGATGGCCGCATGACGACTATCGCCGACGCCGGCCACATGCTGCACCACGATCAGCCGGCGGGCGTGGCGGCGGTGATCGAGCCTTTTCTCGCGGGATGAGAGCGCCTGCTGCGGCGCGCGTCGGCCGCCGGCGGTGGTTCTTGCTCGGCGCCATCGCGCTGATCCTCGTCGGCGCCGAGGCATGGTACGCAAGCCGGCCTCGCGCGACGATCGTGGCGACGACGCCGGTCGTCACTGTCTATCCTTCGCGGGAGTTCGCGCTCCTCGACGCGACCGGGTACGTCGTCACGCCGCGCAAGGCGGCGATATCGTCGAAGGTTGCCGGCCGTCTCGAATGGCTGGGCGTGGCCGAAGGTTCGCGCGTCAAGGCCGGCGAGGTGATCGCGCGGCTGGACGGCCGCGATGTCAAGGCGAAACAGGACATGCTGATCCGCGCACCCTTCGATGGCGTCGTCCTCTCGAAGAGCGCCGAAGTCGGCGATCTGGTGACGCCGTTTTCGTCGACCGCCGATTCGAAGCGCACAGTGATCAGCATCGCCGACACGAGCACGCTGGAAGTCGAGGCCGATGTTTCCGCACCGGGCCTGGCCAAGGTCCGCGTCGGCCAGCCCTGCGAGATCGTGCTCCGCGCGCTGCCGGATGCACGCTTTGTCGGCACGGTCGCGCGCATCGTACCCACCGTCGACCGCGCCAAGGCTACGGTAAAGGTGCGTTTCGACGCCATCGATCCGCGGGTGCTGCCCGAAATGAGCGCCAGGGTTTCGTTTCTTTCGCAGCCGGTCACCGCCGAGCAGCAGCGGCCGCTGACCGCGGTGCGCTCCGGCGCGCTGACCAAACGCGACGGCAGGACGGTGCTCTATGTGTTTCGCGACGACACGGTGACGGAAGTCGCGGTGACGCCGGGCAGCACATTTGGCGACTTGACCGCGTTTGCGGGCGACGCCCGGAGCGGTGACAGGGCGGTGCTCGAACCTTCGCCCCGGCTCGAGGCCGGCGCGCTGATCAAGCCAGCAACGAGGTAGCTTGGGGGACCGCGGCCTGAACGGCGGTCGAGGCGAGCTGCGGGCGCGACGTCAGCGCCGCGGCTTGTTCGGCAGCAGCTCGTCGTCGAGCGAACGGTCGAGCGCGATCTGTGCCGGATGCGCCGGAGCGCCCTGGGTTTCGCGTTCGGCTTCGTCGATCGCCTTGAGAATCGAATCGCTGCCGATGTCGATCGCACCGTCGCTGACGGCCTTCGCCCACTCCGCGCGAATCGTTTGCTCTTCGACCAGGTCGGCGTCGAAATCGGCAAATCGTGGATCTTCGACCGTCGATGCAGCTTTGGGCGCGGCCGGCTGCGACGGGCTCACTGCCGGCGTCGGTTGAGTTGCGGCGCGGTTGGTGTTCGACGCGCCGCGCGGAAATCCGGGGCCGGGCTCGGTCATCGCGGCGAAGTGCCCTGTCTTGCCTGAGGCCTTCGACGTCGTTGCGCCGGAAACCGAAGGATTGGGTTCGGTGCGCGCGGTCGGTGCGACCCACGCCGGCGGTTCCATCGAACGGCGGCGCATCGGCACCAGCCAGCGCGCGAGCGCGCCGACGACCAGCAGCGCGGCGGCAAGCGGCCACCAGGGTGCGACCGGCAATTCGGCATCGGCCGTCGTCAAGCCGTTCTGGCCCGACGAGGAGCGCGGCAATCCGGCTGCCGCTGCTTCGGGAATGAACGAGCTGCCGCCGGGGCTCGACAGCATCGTGGTCGGCTGGCGCGCGGGTTCGATAGCGGCGATCGCCGGTACCGGTTCGCGCACAGGTTCGGACGCGGCAATCGTCGGCATCGACGCACGAGGCGCAGGGTCGGACGAGGCGCTCGCGACGCGAACCAAGCCGTTCGTCATGGGCTTCGCCGCGCGCGGCACGGCGGCCACGGCGACCACCGTCGTATTGGCGTCACGACGGGCGCTGGCCGTGGCGGTCGAGCCGGAAGTCGGCGGATCGAGCAGCAAGACGTAGTCGCGGCGGGTCGTTCCGTCGCATCCGGCCTGCACGGCGAGCCGGACGACCGGATCGTCGACCGGCCGGGCCGTCGTCACCAGGAGCTGCGATCCGGCCGCGGTACGATCAATAGTGACTCTGCCCGTCAGTAGCCGAGGCGGCCCGCTGCCGCCCGCGGCGTCGGCGATGACGTGGACGCATGCGCCGTTGAGCGATTGAGCGTTGGAGGCGTCGATCGGTACGACTACACGCAGCGGCTGTCCGAGCGACGATTGCGCCGCGGCGTCGCCGAGCGAAAGCGCCAGCGCGCAAGGCGCCGCGAGCAACGCAAGCGCGCCGGTAATCGGGCCAGCTACCGCAGCGATCAAGGTCGAAATTCGCATGACAGCCTCGAGCAAAAAGGAACCGGTGCGGTCGGATACCTGCCAACTGCCGATTCGATCCGGTTTTCGCGATGAGTTGAGCAAGTTCCATGCCGATAGGCGAAAGCCGGCAATAACGAGCGCTTCGGTTGCGGTAAGCTTCCGGGTCGCGCCAGCGGCGCCATTCGCTTGTTTCCCGTGTATCGCTTCGGTCTCGCCCTCAGGAATCCATTGCGTTACAAGCTGCAAACGGCGCGCGCCGCCAGCGGCGTCGCTGTGACGATCGTGGCATTCGCCTTGTCGCATACAGTCGTCGACGCGAGCGGCGGTCGATCGCGGTTCGGTTGATTCGACGCGCATGCGTATCGGAGCCATCGGGCTGTTTGCCGTCACGTCGGCGATCTGGGGATCGACCTGGCTCGCGATCACGTATCAGCTGACCGGCGTCTCCCCCGAAGTGTCGGTCGCGTATCGATTCGCCCTCGCCGCGGCCTTGCTGGCGGTGTGGTGCGTGGCGACACGGCGTTCGCTGCGCTTTTCGCGGAAAGACCACGCTTATCTGGCCGCGGTCGGCGTGACGATGTTCGGATTGAACTACGTCGGCATCTACTGGGCCGAACGTCTCATTACCTCCGGCCTGGTCGCGGTGCTGTTTTCGACGATCGTGTTCCTGAATCCGATCGGCATGCGCGTTTTCTTCGGCACGACGCTGACTGCACGGACCTTCGTTGCGGCCGCGATGGGCGTCGCCGGGGTCGCGCTGTTGTTCCTGCCCGAGCTCGTCGAGGCACCCGGTGGCGGCGTGGCCGCCTACGGCATCGCGTTCGCCGTCGGGGCAACCGTCATCGCCAGCGGAGGCAACCTGATTGCCCAGCGCAACCAGCGCGCCGGGATTCCGACTTTGGCCGGCAATGCCTGGGGCATGGCTTACGGCGCCGTCGTCGCAGCCGTAGCGGCATTGGTGCAGGGCGCCGAGTGGACCTTCGACCCGCGGCCCGGCTACGTCGTGTCGCTCGCCTATCTGGCGGTGTTCGGCAGCGTCGTCGCGTTCGGTGCGTATCTGACCCTGTTGAGACGGATCGGTGCTGCGCGCGCGGCCTACACGGCCGTAGCCACGCCGGTGATCGCGCTGGCACTCTCCACCTTGTTCGAAGGCTATCGCTGGACCTGGGCAGGCGCGCTGGGCGTCGCGCTCGCGATCGCGGGGATTGCGCTGGCGCTGCGGCCGGCGCGAAAAGCCGAATGGGCGGCCGCGACCGGCGGGCGGCGCTTCAGCTCGCGCCGAGATTGAAGAATTCGCGCTGGCCGCGCATCGCGCCGATCCGGCCGCGCAGCAGCTGCAGATGGCCGGGCTCGTCGACGAAGTTGAGGCGCTCGCTGTTGACGATCAGCAGCGGCGCCCCGGCATACTGGTAGAAATAGCGGCTGTAGGCGTCGGCCAGGCGCGCCAGGTAATGCTCGGATATCCCGCGCTCGTAACCGACACCGCGTTTGTGCACGCGCTCGATCAGCGTGGTCACGGGCGCCTGCAGATAAATGACCAGGTCGGGTGCCGGCGTCTGCAGCTTCAGATGCGAATACACCTTGTCGTAGAGCGCGAATTCGTCGTCGGAGAGGTTCAGCCGGGCGAACAGCGGATCCTTGTCGAGCAGGAAGTCGGCGACCGTATGCCGGGCGAACATGTCGAGCTGCGCCAATCCGCGCAGCTGATCGACGCGCTGGAAAAGGAAATTGAGCTGCGTCGGCAGCGCGAAGCGGCGCATGTCCTCGTAGAACCGGGCGAGGAAAGGATTCTCGTCGGGCGCCTCGAGCAGGGTGTCGGCGCCGAGCGATAGCGCAAGCGTCCGGGCGAGACTGGTCTTGCCCGCGCCGATCGGGCCCTCGACGACGATGTAGCGGAATTTCTCGATGTCCATGGCGGCTTGTCGCTACGACCGGGTGTGGCGGCGCGTGCGGGCGATGCGCTGTCCGTGCAGTTCGCGCAGCCAGCGGCGGGCGGCGCCACGGCCGGGGATGACCGCCGCCGGCGCAATGTCCAGCAGCGGCTTGAGCACGAACGCGCGCTGGTGCATCCGCGGATGCGGCAAGGTCAGCTGTCGTTGCCGCGAACGGCGACGGCCGAATAGTAGCAAATCGAGGTCGAGCGTCCGCGCCGCGTTGCGCAAGCGTCGCTCTGCGGGCGGCCTGCCGTGGCGACGCTCGATCGCGCGCATGTGCTTCAGCAGCGCAGGTGCCGCCAGCGAGGTCACCAGCGCGGCGACCGCGTTGACGTAATCGGGCTGCGGACCGCTCGCGCCGAGCGGCGCACTCACGTAGTTCGGCGAAACGGCGGTCACGCGCGTGCGCGGCAGGCGCGCGATCTCGGCGAGCGCGCGCGCGAGCTGGCGGCGCGGATGGGCGAGGTTGCTGCCGATGCCGACATAGGCGAGCGAGGCGCCGGGCGAATGCCGGAATCGCTGCACTACTCGGCGCTTTCTTCGCCCTCTGCTGCGGCGTCCGCTGCGGGTTCCTTCGGCATCGACTCGCGCTTGCGTCCCCGGCTGCGCGAGCGGCGGCGTTTTTTCGGCGCCTCGTCGGGCTTGAGCATCCGCTCGCGCTCGGCGGTATCGGCATCCTGGAATTTCGTCCACCAGTCGGCGAGACCGGCGAGATCGCCTTGCAACTCGCCGCTTTGGCAGCGCAGAACCAGAAAGTCGTACGCGGCGCGGAAGCGCGGGTGCTCGAGCAGGCGGAACGGGCGCTGGCCGGCTCGCTGCTCGAACCGCGGCTGCAGCGCCCAGATCTCCTTGATCGTCGCCTCGAAGCGCCGCGGAATCGCCAGGCGCTCGGCCTGCTGCTCGAGCACGCGATCCATCGCTTCGAACAGCGCCGGCGTCGGTCGCTCTCCGCGCTGCTGTGCCGCGGTCCAGCTGGCGAGCACCTCGTGCCACAACAGCGAGGCGAACAGGAAGGCCGGAGTCACCGACTTGCCTTCGCCGACGCGCTGGTCGGTGTTCGCCAGTGCGAGATCGACGAAGCGCTGACCCAGCGGCTGTTCGAGGATCACGTCCAGCAGCGGCAGCACGCCGTGGTGGAGCCCGTGCCGGCGCAGACTCTTGACCGATTCGGCGGCGTGACCGGACAGCAGGAT
This sequence comes from Casimicrobiaceae bacterium, assembly GCA_036269335.1. Taxonomy (GTDB): domain Bacteria; phylum Pseudomonadota; class Gammaproteobacteria; order Burkholderiales; family Casimicrobiaceae; genus PALSA-1003. The sequence goes on along the minus strand of DATASF010000028.1, from coordinate 3,719 downwards.
CTTTTCCATTTCGTCGAACAGGCGAGCCGGAGGCACGTTGTGGATCAGCGGCGCCAGCACCGGAATCGGCGCCGCGGTCTTTTTCTCGATGCTGATGCCGAGCTTCGCCGCCAGCCGCGCCCCGCGCAGCATGCGGACCGGGTCTTCGCGATAGCGCGTGACCGGGTCGCCGATCAGCCGCAGCCGCCGCGCCTTGATGTCGGCCACGCCGCCGACGTAGTCCCATACTTCCTCGGTCGTCGGATCGAAGTACAGCGCGTTGATCGTGAAGTCGCGCCGCGCCGCGTCCTGCGCCTGCGTGCCGAAGACGTTGTCGGACAGCAGCCGCCCGTGCTCGTCGGCGATGTCGTCGCCGGTTTGCCGGGATCGGAACGTCGCGACCTCGATCGTCTCCGCTCCGGCGAGCACGTGCACCAGCCGGAAGCGGCGGCCGATGATGAAGGCGCGGCGAAACAGCGGCTTGACCTGCTCGGGCGTCGCGTTCGTCGCCAGGTCGAAATCCTTGGGCGTGATGCCGAGCAGCAGGTCGCGCACCGCGCCGCCGACGACGAAAGCCTTGAATCCCGCCTGCTGCAGCTTGCGCACGACGTCCTGCGCGCCGCGGGAGATCTGGCTCCTGCGCACCGGATGCGCGCCCGGGCCGTAGATGCGCGGCTCGGCCGCGATGCGTCCGGGAACCAGGCGCGCGAGAAGCCGGCGGATCATCGTCCTCGCGATGGTGGCCGGGCGACGCCGGGGCGGCGCGCGCGAGCGCCGGCCGCGCGCGGCGTTGCGCTGCACGCGAGTCGAGGGAAAAGGGGTGACGCCATCAACGGTTGGGGGCAGGTTGCAGCAGCGGCGCGAGCGACGCGTTCGAAACGCCGGGAGAAGACGCGGCGCGAAGCCGCATCATAGCATGGCGGCGTGGCAGCCCGAGTCGGAATCGCGGATAATCAGTGGTTTGTGCGGCTGCTGCGGCCGCATTCAGGAGAGTTCATGCCCAGCTATCAGCACGTCAGCGTCCCGGCCGGCGGCGCGAAGATCACGGTAAACAGCGACTTCAGCCTCAACATCCCCGACCAGCCGATCATCCCCTACATCGAAGGCGACGGCACCGGTGTCGACATCACGCCGGTGATGATCAGGGTCGTCGACGCCGCGGTGGCGAAAGCCTACGGCGGCAAGCGCCGAATCCACTGGATGGAGATCTACGCCGGCGAAAAATCGACCAATGTCTACGGTGCGGACGTCTGGCTGCCCGACGAAACGCTGACTATCGTCAAGGACTACGTCGTTTCGATCAAGGGACCGCTGACCACCCCGGTCGGCGGCGGCATCCGCTCGCTCAACGTCGCGCTGCGCCAGCAACTCGACCTCTACGTCTGCCTGCGTCCGGTCCGCTATTTCGCCGGCGTCCCTAGCCCGGTCAAGGCGCCGGAAAAGACCGACATGGTGATCTTTCGCGAAAATTCGGAGGACATCTACGCGGGCATCGAATGGGAGGCAGAGTCCGCCGGCGCGAAGAAGCTGATCAAGTTCCTGATCGACGACATGGGCGTGAAAAAGATCCGCTTCCCCGCCACGTCGGGCATCGGCATCAAGCCGGTGTCGCGCGAAGGGACCGAGCGGCTGGTGCGGAAGGCCATCCAGTACACGATCGACAACGACCGCAGGTCGATGACCCTGGTGCACAAGGGCAACATCATGAAGTTCACCGAGGGCGGGTTCCGGGACTGGGGGTATGCGCTGGCGCAGAAGGAATTCGGCGCCGTCCTTATCGACGGCGGCCCGTGGTGCAAGTTCCGGAGCCCGAAGACCGGGCGCGACGTCGTCGTCAAGGATGTCATCGCCGACGCGTTCCTGCAGCAGATCCTGCTTCGTCCCGAGGACTACGACGTTATCGCGACGCTGAATCTCAATGGCGACTACATCTCCGACGCGCTGGCCGCGCAGGTCGGCGGGATAGGGATCGCGCCGGGCGCGAACATGTCGGATTCGGTCGCGATGTTCGAAGCCACCCATGGAACCGCGCCGAAATACGCCGGCAAGGACTACGTCAATCCCGGATCGGAAATCCTCTCCGCCGAGATGATGCTCGTGCACATGGGCTGGCCCGAAGCCGCGGCGCTGATCGTCTCTAGCTTGGAGAAGGCGATAGCTGACAAGTTTGTGACCTACGACTTCGCCCGTCTGATGCCCGGCTCGACACAGGTAAGCTGCTCCGGTTTCGGCAAGGCGATGATCGAGCGGATGTAGACGTGGGATCGGCGGGGAATTGCGAATCGACACGAAGGCCGACTCGTGGTGTACCAATTGCGCGAGTCCGTGAGGAGGCCGGGCGCCCCGCAGTCCCGCGCAGCGCTGATCGTGGTCTGCCCATTGCGCGAGTCGGCCAGGGAGGCTGAGCAACCGTTCGGCGGGCACTCGCGCCGCGGGTGTTGCGCAAATCCAACGCCGACCCGTTGCGCTGCGCCGCGGCGGTACTCGCGCACCCGGCGACTCGCGAGGCCGCGTCCTGCCTGTCACTCCGCACGGGCTGCCTCGGCGCGGAACCGGCGCTCGACGCGGCCGGTGGTCGCTTCGCCGACACCGATCAGCGCGCACGATTGAACCAGTTGGCGGGCGGGCTTGCCTTATGCGTGCTTCCGTCGAAGAATGGCAATCGTGGCGACTCGACGGAAAGGGCTGCGCATGGGCCAGGGCTTGCTGCCGGCGCGGGATTCCGCGGCGCGCCGGTGCGGTCCCTTGAAAAGGCCGGTGCGGACATCAAACTAGTGACCGTGGCGACGCTTCTCTCGATTCGGCGGCAGCGACGCCGCACGGCGGACGGCGCGGGGCGGGCGCGACGCCGGCACGGCGCAGCGATCGGCGCCGCGCTGCGCATCCAGGCCTAGGTTCGTCGCGGGGTGCGCGGTGGCGATGCAAGAACGCGACGACAATGTCCTCGAAGCCGAGAAAACCCGGCTCAAACCCCCGCCGCTGTACAAGGTCATTTTGCTCAATGACGATTACACGCCGATGGACTTTGTCGTCGTCGTGTTGCAGACTGTGTTTGCAATGAACCGTGAAAAGGCGACCCAGGTGATGCTGCAGATCCATCGAGAAGGCATGGGAGTCTGCGGTACTTATACCCGCGAAGTCGCTGCGGCCAAAGTCGATCAGGTTCTTAACATTGCGCGCAGACATCAGCATCCGTTGCAGTGTACGATGGAGGAAACGTAGCGTTGGCGGCGGGACGCGCCGGGCGCTCTTGCCGAGATTGAGGTCGGAAAGAAACTATGATTGCGCAGGAACTTGAAGTATCCCTACACATGGCTTTTGTCGAAGCTCGGCAGAAGCAGCATGAATTCATCACGGTCGAGCATCTGCTGCTCGCGATGCTCGACAACCCGTCTGCGGCAGAAGTTCTGAAAGCGTGCGGCGTCGACATCGAAGAGCTGCGTGGCGTCCTGACTGATTTCATCAACGAGCACACGCCGCGCCTGTCGCCGCACTCCGACGCGGACACTCAGCCGACGCAGGGATTCAAGCGTGTGATCCAGCGCGCGATCCTGCACGTGCAATCATCCGGCAAGAAGGAAGTCACGGGCGCCAACGTGCTGGTGGCCGTGTTCGGCGAAAAGGAATCGCACGCCGTCTACTTCCTCAATCAGCGCGGCGTGACCCGGCTCGACGTCGTCAACTATATCGCGCACGGCATCACCAAGACGCCACAGAAGGGTCAGGAAAAGCAAGAGCCT